>CAXTWM010000120.1:0-13153 GCA_964247915.1 uncultured Armatimonadales bacterium
ATCACGGCATGTTCGACATCAACTTCCTGCTCGCCTCCACCGTCTGGGGCGCCGTCGGGGCCGGCTGCCTCGTATACGGCAAAAAGCAGTCCGCCGCCCCCGCCATCATCACGGGTCTTGCCCTCGTCGTCGCCTCCGCCGTCCTCCACTCGCCCCTGCTCCTGTCCGCTCTGGGCCTCCTCTGCCTGGGCGTCATGGTCTGGGCCATCAAACGGGGCTACTGACAGGTTATTGATCGGCCCCGGCGACGCGCCGCAGTTCCTCCGCATCCCGCACCTCCACCCAGCGCCCTTGCAACCCGATGACCCCGGCATCTTTGAGGGTCCGCAGCGTCCGAGACACGACCTCACGCACCGTCCCCAGGTGCCCGCCGATGGCCTCGTTCGTCTCCTCCAGCCGGAACCGAGTCCTGTCCTGCGCGATGTCCAACAGGTACGCCGCCAGCCGGGCGCGCACCATGTATAAGCTCTGCGCCTCGGCGATCTGTACCATCTGCCGCAGCCGGACACCCAGCGCCAGCAGCGCCCGCTCCGCGATCTCCGGGTGGGTGCGCATGAGTTCGCGGAACCGGTCGCGCGGCACGAACCACACTTCTGTACCGGCCTGGGCGGCTTCGGCGGAGTACGGGTAGTTGCCGCCGTCGAACAGCGGCAGTTCGCCCACGCTCGCCCCCGGTGCCTCCACACTCAGCGTCAGCTCCCGCCCCCGGCTGTCCAGCTTGTAGACCTTGACGGCCCCGGTCAAAACGACGAACAGACCTTGACACCGCTCAAACTCGGCGAAAAGCTGTTCGCCCCTGCCGAGGTGCTGCGCCTGCCCCGACGCGATGAGGGTGGAGATCGCCTCCTCCCGTACCATCTTCAGAAACAACACCTGCCGCAATGCCGTCCTGAGTTCCATCCGTTTTCCCTTTCGTGATTAAAGTCATCGCTTGCCGAGCCGCCGAGCCGGTATCATGCCGTCTCTACGCAACCCGAAAGGACGACCTATTATGGCACTTGTTATCACGGAACCTTGTGTCGGCTGCAAGGACCAATCCTGTGTCGCCGTCTGCCCGGTGGACGCCATCCACCCCGGCACAGCACGGCACTCGGAGAAGACCTACGACCAGTTCTTTATCAACCCCGAGGAGTGCATCTGCTGTAGTCTCTGTGAGCCGGAATGTCCGGTGGATGCCATCTTTCAGGAGGAAGAAGTCCCAGCCCAGTGGGGCCACTTCATCCGCCTCAACGCGGACTTCTACCGGCAGTCTAAGCCGTAAGGCGCGGCAGGAGAAACCATCACGGGTCCCGAACTGGGGGGCATGGCCCCCATCGTTTCACCCGAACGTCTTGCCCGCGCGGACGACGTGCTCGCGTCCGGGCTGGCGGACGCGCTGTATGCCCACGCCGTCTACGCCCTGGCGCGGGGGGGCGAGACAGTTGCCCTCCGGGCCTTCGGGCAGGCGGCGGCTGGGACGCGGTTCGATCTGGCCTCGCTGACCAAGCCGATGGCGACGGCGACCTGCCTCTTGCAGCTTGTCGAGCAGGGCCGCCTGCACCTGCGCCAACCCGTCAACCAGTTCTTTGAAGACGAGTTCGGCCCGCTGCCCCACCTCAGCGGCGTCGAGGTGCGGCACCTGCTGACCCACACGTCCGGCCTGCCCCCCATCCCGCGCTGGCCCGCCGAGGCCGAAAAGCCGACGCGCCGCGACATGATCCGGGCCGTCTTGACCACGCCCACGCTGCGGCCCGCCGGGACCGGCTACACCTACTCGGACACGGGCTACATCCTGCTCGGCGAGATCATCGCCCATGTCGCCGGGCAGCCGCTGGCCTCGTGTTTCCAGGACGGGGTCGCCGGCCCGCTGGGTAGTAAGGCGTTGGGATTCCTGCCCCCCAACGGCCCCGGCGGGGCCATCGCCCCGACCGGGCCGGAGCCGCCGGGGACGGTCCACGACCCCCGCGCGCGGGACCTGGGCGGCGTGGCGGGCCACGCAGGACTGTTCGGGGCAGCCGAAGACGTGCTGGCCTTCGCCGAAGCGATCCGAACCGGCGGCGGGCCGCTGCTTTCCCGCGCGTCTACGCAGCGCATGGCCGTCAGCCAGATTCCCTCGTCCGTCGGCGGGCAGTCTTATGGCTGGTTCTGCCCCGGCAACGACTATCTGCCGCAGGGTGACCTCTTCTCCGACCGCTCCTTCGGGCATTCCGGCTTCACTGGGACCGCTCTCCTGATAGACCCCGCCTTCGACCTCTCCCTCGTGCTCCTCACTAACCGCGTCGTCAACCAGGACGAGGACGGCAGCCGCTTCCTGCGACTCCGCCGCCTGTGGCTCAACGTCGTCGCCTCCGCCCTGTGATTCTTATCTCCCCCCCGGCAGGATTTAACACAAGCTTAACATTGCCGCCGTATAATGGGAACACTCCCAAGGCCGTCCCCGAGAGCGGCCAGAACAGGAATGCCCCATGCCATTCTTCGGACAAGATCCCGTCTTTTACGATCTGCTGGAAGCGCAGGCCGAGGCCGCGCACAAGGCCGCGCAGACGTTCCAGGCGCTGGCGCAGGACATGAGCCAGGCCGCGCGCTTCGCCGAGGCCGCCAAGAAGATCGAGGCGGAGGCCGACACCCTGACCCACGACCTGGTCAGCAAGGCCGACGCCAAGTTCATCACGCCGCTGGACAAGGGCGATCTGCACGGCCTGTCCCACGCCCTGGACAACATCACGGACACTCTGGAAGCGACCATCGCCCGCGTCGCCTTGTACCGGCTGACCCAGCCCCGCCCCGACCTCGCCCCGATGGCGGAGCGGCTGACCCAGATCACCCAGGCCACCCGTGAAGGCGTCGCCTACCTGCGCCACCTCAAGGACCACAAGACCCTGGCGCCGATCCTGGTCCGCATCCACGAACTGGAGAACGCGAGCGACCTGGCCTACCGGCAGGCCCTGGCCGACCTGCTCAACGGGGCTGATGCCGACCCGCTGCTGGTCATCAAGTGGAAAGAGATATATGATCGCATCGAGGTCGTCGCCGACGAGTGCGAGAACGTCGCGGACGTTCTGGAAAGCCTGGTGGTGAAGTATGCCTGACATCCCCATTCTGCTCATCGTCATCGTCGCCTTCGCCCTGCTGTTCGACTACACGAACGGCTTCCACGACACGGCCAACGCCGTCGCGACCGTCATCTCGACCCGCGTCCTGCCGCCGACCTTCGCCATCGTTATGTGCGCCGTCCTGAATTTCGCGGGCGCGTTCGCCTCGCAGAAGGTCGCCGGCACCATCGCGAAGGGACTGATCGAGGCCCACGCGGCGACCCAGGAGGTCATCCTGGCCGCCATCATCGGGGCCACCGCCTGGAACGTCCTCACCTGGTACTTCGGCATCCCTTCCTCCTCGTCCCATGCCCTCATCGGCGGGCTGGTCGGCGCGACCATCGTCTTCTCCGGGACCCATGCCGTGATCTGGAAGGGCGTCGTGCAGAAGGTCATCCTGCCGATGGTGATCTCGCCCGTCATCGGCTGCGTGATCGCGTTTGCGCTCATGATGCTCCTGTTCGCCCTGTTCGCCGACACGCACCCCGCAAAGGTCAACAGCCTGTTCTCCTGGCTCCAGCGCATCTCGGCGGCGTTCGTGGCCCTGAACCACGGCACGAACGACGCCCAGAAGACGATGGGCGTCATCACGCTGGCCCTGGTCGCCTTCCACGTCATGCCGGGCGGCCCGAAGGTCCATATCCCGTTTTGGGTGATCGCCTCGTGCGCGACGGCAATGGGTCTGGGGACGCTGTCCGGGGGCTGGCGCATCATCAAGACGCTGGGGACCAAGATCATTGACCTCCAGCCGATCAACGGCTTCGCGGCGGAAACGTCGGCCAGCATCGTCCTGGCGACGGCGACCTACTTTGGGATGCCGGTCAGCACGACCCACATCGTCTGCGGCAGCGTCTTCGGCGTCGGCATCGCCAAGCGGCTCAACGAGGTCCGCTGGCCGGTCGCCCAGAGGATGGTGACGGCCTGGGTCCTGACCCTGCCGGGCGCGGCCCTGGTCGCCGGCCTCAGCTTCTTCGTGATCCAGTTGGCCGGCGGGCATCCGGCGGCGGTCGCGATGCGCTAGGGCGGGTTGGACTTGGGCGGGTTGGACTCGGTCGGGGACGGGAACAAGGCAGCATGAGCACTCCTGAGCTTTTCGAGCGCAGCCCCGCGAACCCGATTCTCAAGGCCGGCGACATACCGTTCCCGTGCAAGGCCGTCTGCAACCCGGCGGCCTGCCTGGTAGACGGCGAGACCCTGCTGCTGTTGCGGGCCATTGACAATGAGGACCGCTCGCACCTGGTCGTCGCCCGCTCCCCCGACGGCATCGGCGGCTGGCGGCTGCAAGACCCGCCGCTGCTCTCGCCGGGTCAAGGCGACGCCTGGTACGAAACTCTGGGCTGTGAAGACCCGCGTCTCACTTACCTAGCGGACGAGGGGTTGTACGTCATCGCTTATGTCGGCGTCTCCGGGCAGGGCGCGGGCGTCTGCCTGGCGACGACGAAGGACTTCCGAAGCGTCTCGCGGCTGGGGCTGGTGATCCATCCGTACAACAAGGACGCCGCCCTGTTTCCCCGGAAGATCGGCGGGCGCTACTTCCTGCTGCACCGGCCCACGGCGGGGCCGCTGGAGAACGTCTGGCTGTCGGAGAGCGACGACCTGCGGCACTGGGGCAATCCGGTCTGCGTCCTGGAGGAAGACCAGCAGCCCGGCTGGGACAGCGGCAAGGTGGGGACGGGGCCGACGCCCATAGAAACGCCGGACGGGTGGATGCTGATCTTCCACGGGGTTCAGTTGGAGGAAACCGGCTGGCTGTACCGGGTGGGCCTGGCCCTGCTGGATTTGGAGGACCCCAGCCGGATCATCGCCAAAGCGCCTAGCTGGGTCTTCGGGCCGACCCAGCCTTACGAACTGCGCGGCGACAAGCCGGGCATCGTCTTCCCGACCGGGGCGGTGGTGCAGGACGGGACCCTGCGCCTTTACTACGGGGCGGCGGACACGACCGTCGCGGTCGCGAGCGCCCGGATGGAGGATCTGCTCCAGACCCTCCGGGACAACCGGATGTAGAGACCACATAAAAAGCAGATCGGGCGACTAAAGTCGCGGCAACAAGGGCACGAAACCTGCCTCCGCAGGTTAGGAGAGCACCCTCTCCTTAGTCCACGAAGGTGGACTTTGTGCTCTGGTTGCCGCGACTTTAGTCGCCGGTTCGGAGTTTCCATGTGGCTTCTTAGGCGCTGGGCCGGAGCGCGTCCAGCAGACGGACCTCCCCGGTCGCACGGTCGCAGAAGAGCCAGGCCGTCCAGCCGTTCGCGGAGGGCAGGCCGAGGCAGGCGGCGGCGACTTTATGAATGGAGCCGCGATGGCCGCCCGCCGTGACCGTGCCGTCGGCGTGGATGACGGCCTCGACATCGGTCCCCTTGAGGCGGAGCGCCGTGCCCACGGGCAGTTGGCCGCTCTCGATGAGGCTGACGAACGGGAGGCGCGGCTTGGGGCCGCCGAGCAGGACGCCGCTTTCGTCTTCCGACGTCAGCAGGGCCGGGGAGATGTTTGCCAGCCGCTTTTCGGCCACCCGGACATAGGCTTCTTCCCGATCAATGGTGATGTAGTCCCGGCCCAGCCGCTTGGCGACTGCTGCCGTGGTGCCCGTCCCGCAGAAGGGGTCCAGGACCAGGTCGCCCGCGTTGGTCGTCGCGGCGATGACCCGGTGCATCAGCGCCTCGGGCTTCTGGGTCGCGTGGGCCTTCTTCCCATCCTGCTTTTCCCGCTCCCCACCGGAGCAAATAGGGATGTACCAGTCGGAGCGCATCTGCTTGTCATCGTTCCCCGCCTTCATCTCCCGGTAGTGGAACGTGTACTTCTTCTGGTCCACCGACTTCTTGGCCCACAGCAGCGTCTCGTGCGCGTTGCAGAACCGCGTCCCCTTCATCTGAGGAAGGGGATTGCTTTTAATCCAGCAGATGTCATTCAGCACCCAATACCCGGCATCCATCAGGACCGCGCCCATGCGGTAGACGTTGTGGTAGGACCCGATGACCCAGATCGTGCCGGTGTCCTTCAGGACGCGGCGGCAGGCGGTGAGCCAGGCGCGGGTGAAGGCGTCGTACTCGGCGAACGACTTGAACTTGTCCCACGGGTCGGTGACGGCGTCCACCTTGGTCATGTTGGGCCGCCACAGGTCGCCGCCGAGCTGCATGTTGTAGGGCGGGTCGGCGAACACCAGGTCGGCGCACTTGGCCGGGAGCGCGTTCATCACCTCGACGCAGTCGCCGAGGAGGATCTGGTTGACCGGCGTGCCGTCCGGCGTCTTCCAGGCGGGAGTCCGCTTGGCCCTCGGCTTCTTGGACTCAGAGTTGTCGGGAGGAGGCTGGGTGGTCATAGGCACGCTATTGTACCACGGCGGACTCAGGAAAACAATGGCTTCGGACTCAGGGGGCCGTAAAGTTTTCCCGGAATTTTTCCAGCAGTTCCCGCTCGCGCTGGGGGCTGAGTCCCACCTTGCGCGGGTCGTCCGAGGGGCGGGTGTTGTCCCAGGTCAGGATGTCGTTGACGGTGTCGGCCAGCGGGCGGAAGGTCAGCCCGGCGGCGACGGCTTTGGCGATGCTTGCGCCCATGATGCCGGCCGAATCGGACGACTGCGGAAGGTAAAATGGCAGCAGGGTGGAGGTGTCAGCCCCGTTCTCCTTCAGGAAGTCGTCCCCCGCCCAGATGAAGCGGGCGTCGCTGCCGCTGACGGCCTTGCAGGTTTGAAGGACTTCGCCCAGCGTCAGTGGGTAGTCCGGGCCGGTCGCATTGTAAACCCCCGCCGCGCCCTGCTCCACCAGCCGGATCGTCCACTCGGCCAGGTCGCGGCCGTCTATGACCTGGAGGGGCTGGTCGGGGCGGCCCGGCGCCAGGACATCTTCGCCCTGGGCGACCCGGTGCGGCCAGTAGGTGAAGCGGTCGGTCGGGTCGTGCGGGCCGACGATAAATCCGGGGCGGATGATCAGGGCGCCGTCCGGGAAGGCGGCCTGCACCTCCCGTTCGCACAGGACTTTGAGGGGGCCGTAGGTGTCCCCGGCGATCTCCTCCGTCGTCTCGTCTTCCAGCGTCCCCACGGGGCTGTCCTCGTCCACGCCGGGCGCGCGGGTGTCCGCGTAGACCGAAATGGAGGAAATGAAGACGTAGCGGGAGACCGCCCCGGACAGCAGGGCGGCGGACTGGCGGACGACGCGCGGGACGTAGCCGCAGGTGTCCAGGACGGCGTCCCAGGAGCGGCCCGCCAGCGCGTCCAGCCCATCCTCGTCGCGGTCGCCGCGCAGCTTCTCGGCCTGGGGGAACAGGTCGGCGTTGTGCCGGCCCCGGTTGAACAGCGTCACCTCATGCCCGCGCGCCAGGGCCGCCTCGGCGAGATGCCGCCCGACAAAGACCGTGCCGCCTAAAATCAGTATCTTCATGGCTCCCCGTGACCTCCCATGAGCAAAGACTCAGGTATAATGCTCCTATGAGCGTTTTAGATGAAGTGCTGCGCGTGAACGCCGAGTTCGCGCGGACCTATGACTCGGGCCGGGCGACGGCCCCCGTTGCCCACAAGCTCGCCGTCGTGGCCTGCATGGACTACCGCATCCCGCTGGCGGAGGCGTTCGGGCTGGGTCCGGGCGACGCCTACATCATCCGCAACGCGGGCGGCGTCGTGACCGAGGACGTGATCCGCTCCCTGCTGGTGGCCCACTACCGGCTGGGCGTGGAGGAGGTCCTGATCGTCAACCACACCGAATGCGGGATGCAGACCTTCAAGGATGAAGAGCTGCGGGCGGACATCCGCAAGCGGCGCGGGACGGACACCATCGCCCCCGAGCAGTTCCACGCCTTCGGGAGCCTGGAAGAGAACGTCCGCCAGCAGATTCAGCGGATCAAGTCCCACCCCTGGATGCCCGCCATGATCCGGGTCAACGGCTGCATCTACGACGTCCACACCGGGCGCCTGTCCGTCGTCGCGCCCGACGACGCCACGGCCCGGCCCCTGCCGCCGGAGTGACTCCCGAGCCTATTCCACGGAAACACTGTACAGAACGTCCTGCATGTCGAAGCTGACGTGCTTGCCGTCCGGGTTCCACTGGATCGCCCCCGCCTTGCTGACGTTCTCGGCATACCAGGCGCCGAGGTCCTGCGGCGGGCTGCCGTCGAGGCGGGCGGAGTGGAAGCTGATTCCTACGGCCTTTGCGTTGACGACGTTCAGGCTCCACAGCAGATGATCCCCCTGCGGAGACAAGAAGATGAAGTAATCTTGCCCGGTCTGCGGGTCCGGTTTGATGCTCTCAAGCCAGCGCAGGGGCGGGACCGCAGAGACCGCACGGTGGGCCGCCAGACGGAGGGAGGCGGGGCCTACCGGCGTCGTCCGCTCGGAAGACGGGTCAACGAGAACGGCTTGCCCCCGCGCATCAACGCCGAGAAGGGCGCTGAAGGTGCGATCTTTCGGGATGGGCGTGGAGCGAACGCCGGGATGGTCCACGCGGCACACGTCAAGCCGCTGCCGACTCGGCGTGTCGCCGGGGCGTGCATTCGGCAGGTCTTCCAGGCACACCCAGCGGCGGCTGTCGGGCAGCCAGAAACCGACGCCCCGGCTCGGCTGAAGGCGGGGCCAGTAGACAGTCTTGCCGTCGGACCGCCGGGTGGCGGCCATGCCGGGTTCAAAGGGCAGAGCTTTGTGCGTGTTCCAAAGCACCCATTGGCCGTCCGGGGAGGCGGAGACCATGTGGCCCTGCTGAACCACGTTCAGGTTCGGCTCGGGTACGTCCGCGCGGGTCCGCGTGTTGTAGCTCAAGGCTTGGTAGCCGCTCTTCCCGTCCCCCCCGAAGTGCAGCAGCTCATGATCAGAAAGCCAGGCGTAACGCCCATTGGTGAAAACCTGATGGGGGATCAGTTTCCAGTTGGCGACCGAAACAACAGGCGTGATCTGACGGGAATGGCTTGGGCTGGCGTCTCCCTGGCAGGCGGAGCCGGCAAGGGCAACAAACAACAGCGCAATTCTAACAAAGTTGTTTCCCATTCTTTCACTCCACCGCCAGGATGAGGCATTTCAGGTACTCGGACTCAGGCGCGTCCAGCAGGACGGGGTGGTCGGCGGGCTGGCCGCGCTGCTCCAGGAGTTTCAACGTGCGCCCGGCGTCGCGGGCTGCGCCTTCCACGATCTCGCGGAACTCGGGGGCGGACAGGTGGTGCGAGCAGGAGCAGGTGACGAGGACGCCGCCGGGCCGCAGCAGCCGGAGGGCGACTCGGTTGATCTCGTTGTAGCCCCGGATCGCGCCGTCGCGGCTGCCCCGGTTCTTGGTGAAGGCGGGCGGGTCCAGGACGATCATGTCCGTCCGGTAGGACTGGGTCTCCAGGGAGCGCAGGTAGTCAAAGACGTTCTCGGTGACGCCCGAATGCGGGATCGTCATCCCGTTCGCCCCCCACTGGCGCTGCCCCAGGGCGGTAAACTCGGGGCTGATCTCGACATCGGTGACGCTTTTGGCCCCTTCCCGCGCGGCGCGCAGGCCGAACAGGCCGGTGTAGGCGAAGCAGTTGAGGACGTCCCGCCCGTGCGCCTGCCGGGCCGCCGCCTTCTGGTTCTGCCGCTGGTCCAAAAAAAGGCCCGTCTTGGCCCCGGTCTTCAGGTCGGCCAGCGTCGTCATGCCTTCGTCATCAAGAAGCAGCTCGTCGGGCGGGGCCTCGCCGGCCAGGACGCCGACGCGCTCTTCCAGCCCTTCCAGGCGTCGGACGGCGCTATCGGAGCGCTCATAGATGCCCGTCGGGGCGAGCAGGTCTTGCAGGGCGCTCACGATGGCCTCGCGCCAGGGTTCCAGGCCGAGCGCGAGGAACTGGACGACGACGAAGGGGCCGTAGACGTCTACGATCAGGCCGGGAAGGCTGTCGGACTCGCCGTGGACCAGCCGGTAAGCGACGGGCAGGGCGTCGCCCTCGCGGTAATGCGCCTGCCGGAACTCCTGGGCGCGGACGATCCGGGACCGCCAAAAGGCGTCGTCCACGGGGACATCCCCCCGCCGGGTGAGAAAGCGGACGGCGATCTTGCTGCGCCCGTTGAGGTAGCCCGCGCCCAAAGTCTTCCCGCGCGCGTCCACGACGCGCACGACGCCGCCGTTCTCAAAGCCCTCGGGCGGGCCGGCGGCGATCTCGTTGTCGTAGACCCAGGGGTGCCGCAGGCGGTCGGGGCGCTGGGGCCGGAGCTTGATCGTCGGCAGTTTGATTGCCGGTGGCCTGGCGGGCGGCGGTTTGGCGGCCGGTGACTTGACGGTGGGTGATGCCATGATGCTATTGTACCTGAAATCCCCCCTGGCCCCCAATCCTGGGGGGGTAGGAGTTGTTTATGACCGCTGATGACGGCGTACTGACGGGCATTGACGTACTCGCGCGGGACGGATTTGGACTTCTGCGCGGCAGCCGGGTGGGGCTGGTGACGAACCACACGGGGCTGACGCGGGATGGACAGGCCACGATTGACGCCTTGCACGGGGCGTCCTACGTCTCTCTCGAAGCCTTGTTCGGGCCGGAGCACGGCATCCGGGGCGAGGTGGATGAGCACGTTGCGGATGGCCGGGACGAGAAGACGGGGCTGCCGGTCTGGTCGCTGTACGGGGCGCGGACGCGGCCCGCGCCGGAGCAGATGGCCGGGCTGGACACGCTGGTCTTCGACATCCAGGACATTGGGTGCCGGTTTTACACCTACCTCAGCACCCTGGGGCACGTCCTGGAAGCGGCGAGCGCCGAAGGCCTGCGCGCCGTCGTCCTGGACCGGCCCAACCCCATCGGGGGGGTGGCAACCGAAGGGCCGGTGGCGGACGCCGATGCCCTTTCCTTCGTCGCCTGTCACCCCGTCCCCGTTCGGCACGGCCTGACGCTGGGCGAGATGGCGCGGCTGCTCCATGCCGAGAAGGGCCTGACGTGCCCGCTCCAAATCGTCCCGTGTGATGGCTGGCGGCGGGGCGATTGGTATGATGCGACGGGGCTGATCTGGACCAACCCGTCTCCCAACATGCGGCGGCTGTCGGCGGCGGCCCTGTATCCGGGCGTGGGCCTGCTGGAGTTCACGAATGTCTCGGTCGGGCGCGGCACGGACACGCCCTTCGAGGTCTTCGGCACCCCCTATATCGCCCCGCGCGCCTTCGCCGCCCTGCTGAACGCCGAGGCGATGCCGGGGGTCCGCTTCGTCCCGTTCCGCTTCACGCCCACCGCCAGCGTCTTCGCCCAGGAGGATTGCGGCGGGGTCCAGCTTCTGGTCACCGACCGCGACCGCCTGAACGCCGTACAGGTCGGGCTGACGCTGGCCGTCACCCTGCGCCGCCTTTACCCCAATGACTGGCAGCCGGACAAGCTCGACCGGCTGCTGGTGAGCGCCCAGGCTCAGGACTCGCTGCTGGCGGGCGCGACCTACGCGGACATGGCGGCGGGCTGGGCCGACGCCTTGCAGGACTTCAGCGACCGGGCGCGGGCGGTTTGGCTGTACGGGGAATAGGCATCCTACCCCGTCGAGAGAGCCGCGCCTTTCCCCTTCAACCGGCTGATCTGAAACTTGCCATCCGGCAGCAATGAGATGAACGCCTTTGCGCCGGGGTGATAGCACTCCGGCTTCAGCCCAGGCTCCGCGTGCAGCCGCTCGCCCGTCTTCTCGTCCCAGACCGTGGTTCCTTGTTCCTGCGAGAAGGCAAAAAGGTAGGTGTCGAACACCAGTTCACCGTCCGGCCCCGCAAACCAGCGTGCCTCCTCCCCGGTGGCTACGTCGAATATCCGAACGGCAGGAACGATAAAATCGTCATCATCGCCGTATCCCCAGACCGCGAGCGTCAGATCGTCAAGCCAGCAGAGCGGCTTCCCCCAAAAATAGTCCCGCCAGCAGAGGGTGCGAAGCGAGGGGCCATCTTCACACTCCCAGACGTTCTCCTGCACCCATTGTCGCACGCTCCAAGTGCGTACCGCGCCTGCTGGGTGCCATATCCACCCGTTGTCCGCAATCCATTCCCCATTGGGAGAAGCCAGCAGGCCGGCATGAAAATAATCAAGATAGCGAGCCGGCTGTTCTTCGCCGGTTTGGTAAGAGGTCGGCCCGCGCCCGGTCAGCAGCTTTCCCGTCTGGGGATCGGACACGTCGAGCCGGTTCCAGGCTGTCCCATGAACGAGCAGTGTCTGGCCGTTGAGGTTGATAAAACTCACGGGGAACCGCGAATGTTTCGTGTGATAGTTGTCACGTTCCAGCCGCATCGTCACCTCCCCGGATGTCAGGTCCAGCACGGCTCCGCGTGGACCGAACGGATTGACGACGGCAGCCATCCCTCCATCCCGCGAAAGATGGAGCGATACTTCCTCCATCAAGTTCACGTCGGCATCCAGAACCCGTCCCAGGGGCGTCACAAGCCGCCCCGCCAGATCAAGCCGGCAAATCTGGCCGCTCCCGGTGAGGGCGATGCACATAGGCGTGGCAGCGGCACGGATCGGCTGGAACGCCAGGATGCTTTCGTTGAGAGGCTGATCGAGGAGCACTGTCTCATGGGCGAACGACATCTTGGAAGACCGCTCAAGAACCTCCGGGTGTCCAAGCATTCCCAGGAAGCCACGCTTGTCTCCAAAATCCGTGAGGCAGGAAAGACAGATCTCCCGAAGGGGTATGGTGGCATCTGCCCCAAGTTGCCCGCATTCGGGGCAAACGAGGTCGTAAAGCAAACCTCGTCCCGTGAACTTCTGGTAGTAGTCGAGGCTGTCATCTGCCGTGAGATGTTCGCAAACCCTACGTCTGTCTGCCGCCTCATCGTGCGGACAGGATAAGGCTTGAACTGCCGAGGAATCGTTGATATTCATGCCGTCGCTTCCGATCCTAAATATGGAGGCGGCGCTGCCCGCGCCTGAGAAACGTGGAGCATCAAAGGAAAAACAAGCCGGGCAGGATGTCTTCGGCTTTGCCCAGATGTACCTCGTCAAACTCTTCGGAACCTGTCGCGGCGTCGAGGTTGACCAGGACCGTCCGCGCGCCCGCTTGGGCGGCCAGGCGGACGAAGGCGGCGGCGGGCCAGACGGTGCCGGAGGTGCCGGCGGCCAGGAACAGGTCGCATTCGTCCAGGGCGGTCTGCGCCCGGCGGAGGGCGGCTTCGGGCAGGGCCTCGCCGAACAGGACGACG
>CAXTWM010000121.1:0-13091 GCA_964247915.1 uncultured Armatimonadales bacterium
CGGGCCCCCCCCCCCCCCCCCGCCCCCCCCCACTCCTACGACCCCAACCCGCTCGGCGCCCCCTACCTCTACAACGGCGGCACCACAAGCCCGTCCGGGACCAGCATCGCGCTCAACGCCACCGCCCACAACTACGCCCTCGACAACAGCTACTGCGGTGCCTTCAACTCCGGTGCCCCCCCCTTCTTCACGAGCCAGTACTACCAGGACCCGAGCGACTGTGAGCCGGTCAACGGCAACGTGACCGGCCGCGCCACCGGGACGCTGTGGGCGTACTGGAACTGGACGGGGTCCGGGGGTGCGCCGGACCACCTGAACATCCTGCTGACCACGCTGGTGCAGGCGTCGAAGTCCTTCGAGGGTCAGGCGGAGCAGCAGGGGACGGCGACCCAGGCGGGGACGCTGACCGCGACCTCGACGGCCTCGGACGGGGACCCGTACAACGAGACGGCGACCTCCGAGGGGGCGGGTCAGGTGGTGGTCGGCCATCACTTACTGCGGGTTCCGGTGTCGAACGGGGTGGCGACCGTATCCTTGAACGGCAACGTCAAGGCTTCTGCGACCAACACCGTCCCTTTCGGGGGGTTCGGCTACCCGTACTTCCAGACCTACGGCGGGAACTACCTGACCGGTGCCCTCAGCTACGCCTCGGTCTCGGCCACCGCCAACATCGACAGCCGGGACCTTACGCTCTACCGAGATGGGGCAAAACCCGGTTTCATTGGGAACGATGGGCTTCAACATGGGGACTGGACAGACTCCAGTGGAACGACCCACGGCGAGACCACATTCTCATACTACACCGACGCGCCCCCACACGACGGCAGCAACATTGCCTACAACACACAAGTACTTCATCCGCAGTTTGTAGGCAATTGGACCCTTCCGGTAACGACATGGGCCTGGGATGGCTACAATAACGTCATCGCGTGGAACTCCCACACCTACCAAGTCGAGACGGGCGACGTCTACTACGTCAACGGTGATGCACAAGGCACTGCTGGCAATCCGACCTCGGAGACCATGACCTACACCGCTACAGATGCCGATGGCGCGACGGCCGCCGCGACCTACCTGCTGAGTATCCACAACCAGTGGGAAAACAAGCGGCTTGATCCAAATTATCCGTTCGATGTCATAGAATCCGATCAGAAAGTCCAGTATAACGGCACCGACTACCCAGCCCAAGAGAACCGCTCCACCACAGAAAAAATACCTATCCAGCCGCTGACATTCAATTCTACCGCCACGGCCGGATTAACTTTCCAGCTCAACGGCAGTTTCAAGATCAGTGACTTCTTCACTCTGGGTGGAAACTTTCAGCCGAACATGTCTCTTGCCGTTCAGGCTGGCCAAACAGTATCGGGTGGTGAAATAGACCCGCTGCATTTTGTGCAACTCTACTTTCACATTCATTACCACAGAAATCACTGGCTGATTGACCATTACACATCAGCCGGATTTGACCAGACGTACACCCAGATCATAGATGGAGATGAGAAGTATATTTCCCTCCACTGGGGGCATGAAGAAGATTTGAGGGACGCGGGCGGCCCCTGATTAGGAAGGCTGCACAAATCCGGCGAGATCCTGAGGACTTGTAAGCAAAGGCCGCTATAGTCCTCAGGAGAAGTCTAAAAAACCTTCGCTGACTGGAATCATGCCTACAGGAACGACTACCATGAACCGCCCTTCAAATCGCAAAATAAGCAAAGTCTCTTGCAGCCGGTGGATCTTTATCTATGTCGTGTGCTACGCTTTCTGTGCAGCAGCGTTCTTGGAATACCAACCGGCTTATGCACAGGCTTCCACGACGACAGCGGATCAGGCGCTTCTCCCAATTCAGCCACAAACACTAAAAGATGAGTTGCTGAAAGCCAGCCATGATTCCGTCAAACTTTATGATCTGGTGCGGAGGGCAGACCATCAGAACTTAGCGAGTGCGGCTTATAACACGCTGAATGAAATGCATCATCAGCAACCGAGGAACGCTGTTGTCCTCGCTGCTTACTGCTTCTCCTTCCAAGTGGCGGCGGGAGACTATGACAGTCCTGGTCGGAAGAACCGCCCGTTCACGGAGGCGGAACACAAAGGCTACGAGGACGCACTGAGCAAGGCATATCAACTCAACCCTAAGCTCTGGCTCCCATACACGGTGGAAGGGCACTACCTGATGGCATCGCCTTATGAAGACGTCAGGGCATTTAAACTGCTGCAAAAAGCGGTGGCACTTGCACCCCACCTTTCCTACACACACATTTTGTTGGCTGAAGCCTACACTGTACATGGCACCCCGTATCACTCCTACTCTAAGGCTGTCCAAGAGTGTGAGGTGGCTAGACACTTGCAGCCAGCTTCTGCAAAAAACGCGAGTATGCTCTTTGATATCTACGACATCAGGACGCCAGACAAGGAGAAAGCGGCTGACGCAAAACGATATCTGTTATCAACCCTGCCGCCCGGTATCAAGTTCAGCCAAGCGTTCGAGGAGCGACTAGCAAGATACTAATCAACTCCGATCACGAACAGGCACAGGCAGTTTGTGCCTGTTCGTTACGTCTACTTTGGGATAACGCTATTGCCATCCGCTCCCTTCCTCCGAACGGCAGTCCGAAGCGTCCCGTCTCTGGTGAAACTTTCCGCCGCGTTTGACGTATGAGAGGCAGTGCCCCTCTCTGGGGGCCTGCGCTTCGCCGGAAAGGTACGCGGTTGAACTCTCTTCTCCCTAGATACGCCGGACTGCTCCTGACGCTCGGCCTGGCCGGGCTGGCGGCGTGCGCCCTCGCCACCGGGGGGGCGCGGCCCGCGCCGAGGGCGCACCCGAAGGTCTCGGTGCAGGCCCCGGCGGGGGCGACGGCCCCGTCGAGGGCGGCGGTGACGTATGCCCACGACATCGCGCCGATCCTGTACCGGAACTGCACGACCTGCCACCGGGCGGGGGAAGTTGCGCCGTTCACGCTGTCGTCCTACGAGGACGCCCGCAAGCGCGCCCGGCAGATCGCGCTCGTGACGGAGCAGCGCGTCATGCCGCCGTGGAAGGCGGACTCGCACGGTGAGTTCCAGGACGAGCGGCGGCTGACCGCCCCGCAGATCGCCCTGCTCCAAAAATGGGCCGACGCGGGCGCTCCCGAAGGCCGCCCCGCGCAGGAGCCGCCAGTCCCGCACTTCCCCGTCGGCTGGGCGCTGGGCACGCCGGATATGCGGGTCGCGCCGGCCCGGCCATACACCGTCCCCGCCGAGGGGCGCGACATCTACCGCTGCTACGTCATCCCCACCGACTTCCCCGAGGACCGCTATGTGTCCGCCGTGGACGTGCGCCCCGGCAACCGCGCCGTGGTCCACCACGCCCTGGTCTATGTGGACACGGGCGGGACCGCGCGAAAGAAGGAGGCCGAGACCCACGACGGCAGCCCCGGCTACCCGGAGTTCGGGGGGCTGGGGTTCCTGCCCGCCGGGATGCTCGGCGGCTGGGCGCCCGGCGCGACGGCCCGCCGCCTGCCCGCCGACACCGGAATCCTGCTGCCCAAAGGGGCGGACATCGTGCTGGAGGTCCATTACCACAAGGATGGCAAGCCCGAGACCGACTTGACCCAGGTGGCGCTCTACTTCAACGGGGGGACGGTGGCAAGGCCCATGCACATCTTCCCGCTCGCCAACACGCGCCTGCGTATCCCGCCCGGCGACAAGGACTATGAGCTGCGCGCCTCGCTGCCGGTGATCTTCGACGCCACCCTGCTGACCGTCTTCCCGCACATGCACGTCCTGGGGCGGCGGATGACCGTCACGGCGACGCTGCCGGACGGCACGACCCGGCCGCTCGTGGACGTCCCCGACTGGGACTTCAACTGGCAGGGCTTTTACGCCTACAAGCAGCCGGTCCGCCTGCCCGCCGGGTCCCGTGTGGACCTGGTCGCCCACTACGACAACTCGGAGGGCAACCCGCTCAACCCCAGCCTCCCCCCGAAGCTCGTCACCTGGGGCGAGCAGACGACCGACGAGATGTGCCTGTGCTACCTCGGCTTCACCGTGGACGCCGAGCACGCCCCCCAGCCAAGCACACTTCCAGGCAAATGAAAACCGCCCGCTCGCGATGAGCCGTCGCGAACGCCGTCGGTTCCGGGGTAACATAACGCCATCGCTTTCATAAAGCAACGCATCCGATGGAGTGACAATGACCCCGAAAAAGCTATTCCTCGCGGCGGTCGTGCCCGCCGGGGCCTGCCTCGCCCTCGCGGCACAAGCGCAGACAACGCCCTCCGCGCCGCAGTCGGGAGGGCGGATGACCCCGATCCGGCCCCCCGCGACGCCGCTGATCGTCCGCTCGCCCTATGTCAGCACCTGGCAGCCCGCCGATGCGCTGCCCGGCACCTGGCCCGCCTTCTGGGCCGGGCGGCCCAAAGCGATCACCGGCATCGCCCGCGTGGACGGCCACCCTTACGTCTTCCTGGGCGATCCCCGCTCCGGGGGCCGGGCGATGGCCCCGCCGATGACCCAGACGAGCCTGTCGGTCACGCCGACGCAGTCGCGCTACCAGCTTCAGGGGGGCGGCGTCGCGGTCTCGCTGGACTTCCTTTCGCCGGTCGAGCCGAGTGACCTCCGCCGCCTGTCCGTGCCGTTCGGCTACGTCTTCGCTTCGGCGCGCAGCGCGGACGGCAGGCCGCACACGGTCAGCCTGTATTTCGACATCACCGGCGAGTGGGCGCATGGGGACGACGCCGCGCCGATCCGCTGGGAGCGCCGCAGCATCCCCAGTCCCGTGCAGCCGCTGACCGCCTTCGCGGTCACGCCCGCCGCCCCCAGAGTGCTGGGCGAGGTGAACGATTATCCGATGTGGGGCACGGCCATCCTGGCAACCGCCAACCAGCCGGGCCTGACGACTCAGGCCGGCGAAGATGCGGTCGTGCGCGCCGCCGCCATCCGCAGCGGCACCCTGGACAACTCCGTGGACGCCGGCCAGCCGCGCCCGATCAACAGCCGCTGGCCCGTTTTCGCCTTCAACTTCGCGCTGGGCCAGGTCGGCAGCGCCGAGACCAGGCCGCTCGTGCTGGCCGTGGGCGACGTCCGCGACCCGGCCGTCAGCTACCAGCGCAAGCCCATCCCGCCGCGCTGGAAGCCATCCTGGCCCGACGGGCCGCCGTTGCGGTCCGCGTTCTGGTCGGACGCCGACGCCGCGCGGGAGCGCGCCGACCGGATGGACAGGCGGGTCGTCTCCGATGCGACCAGGGCCGGCGGCGCGAAGTACGCTGCCCTGTGTACGCTGGCCTTGCGCCAGGCGTTCGGCGCGACGGAGATGGTCGGCACCCGGAGCAAGCCGTGGATGTTCATGAAGGAGATCAGCAGCGACGGCAACATCTCCACCGTTGACATCATGTATCCGGCCTTCCCCGTGTTCCTCTACGCCGACCCGCGCCTGCTGCGGATGCAGCTCAACCCTCTCTTCGACTACGCCGAGTCGGGGAAATGGCCGCAGCCCTTCGCCGAGCACGACATCGGCGCGTCGTACCCAAACGCCGACGGGCACAACGACGGCGGCGGCGAAAACATGCCGGTGGAAGAGTCCGCCAACATGCTGATCATGACCGCCGCCTATCTGCGCTATGCCCCCAAAGCCGAGGCGTCCGAGTACGCCCGCCGGCATTACCGCATCCTCAAGCAGTGGGCCGACTACCTGCTCGCGGTCCCCACCGGCTCGACCTCCTCGAACGCGCTGGACCCGCTCTTCCAGAACCAGACCGACGACTTCACCGGCCCCATCGCCCACAGCGTCAACCTCGCCCTCAAGGGGATTCTGGGCGTCGGCGCGATGGGCCAGATCGCCGGCTACGCGGGGGTCCCCGTCGGCGAGGCGCGCTACAGCGCGTCGGCGCGCGCCCTGATCGCCGAGTGGGCGCGGCGGGCGCAGTCCCAGACGGGGCCGCACCTGACCATGCAGTACATCGAGCCGGACACGCCGCAGAGGGCGGGGTGGACGGCGGGCGTCGTCGGCCCGCACGCCCTGCGCCTGAGCGGCGGGGGCGGGGCGGACGCGCCCAAGCCCGCCGTGGACACGACCAAGAGCTACACGGTGGCCGCCTGGGTCAAGCTCGCCAAGATCGAGGGCTTCCAGACCTTCGTGAGCATTGACGGCGGCCACGTCAGCGGCTTCTTCCTCCAGCTCCGTGGCGACACGGGCAAGTTCAGCCTGACCGCGCTCTCCCGTGACACCGGCGATCCGGGCGGGGGGTCCTCGGCCCTTGCCCTCGCCGACCCTGCCCCCGACACCTGGTATCACCTGGCGGGCGTTTACGATGCGGACGCCCGGACGCTCTCCCTGTACGTCAACGGCGCGCTCCAGCAGACCGTCCCCTACACGGCGGCGTTCCGCGTGGACGGCCGCACGGCCATCGGGCGGGGCTTCTACAACGGCAGCCAAACGGACTTCGTGCGCGGCGCGGTGGACGATGTGCGCTTCTACCAGGCGGCCCTGCCCGCTGACGCGATCCTCGCGCTTTCCCATCCCGGCGGGGCGGCCCCGCCGGCCCCCGCCGCCCACTGGACGTTTGACGAGGGCGTCGGTGACGCCGCCGCCGATTCGTCGGGCGGCGGCGACAACGCGACGCTGGAGCGCGGCGCGTTGGACCCGAACACGGCCTGGAGCCTGAAATACAACGCCTTCCCCGACAAGGTGCTGGGCCTGAACCTCATCCCGAAAGCGGTGTTGGAGGAAGAAGCCAAGTTCTACCAGTCCCAGCTCGGCCGGTTCGGCGTCCCGCTGGACATCCGGCATTCCTATACCAAAACGGACTGGGAGCTGTGGACGGCGGCTTCCACCGACGACCGCGCTCTGCGGCAGGGCTTCGTGGACGGCATCTACAACTTCGCGGACACGTCCCGCTTCCG
The DNA here is from genome assembly GCA_964247915.1 of uncultured Armatimonadales bacterium. GTDB lineage: Bacteria > Armatimonadota > Armatimonadia > Armatimonadales > Capsulimonadaceae > JANXMY01. The sequence goes on from CAXTWM010000121.1 coordinate 6,880, forward strand.
GGGCGCCTTCACCGACTGGTACGACACGGCCTCGGGCCAGCAGCAGGGCTTCGTCGCGCGCCCGGCCATCGGCGGCGTCTTCGCCATCCTGGACCGCACGGCGCTGAAGGCCGGGAAATGAGCACGGACGCAGAAAGCCCCCTGGCCGCTGAAACTTCCGCGCGCCTGCCGCGTAACGATAGACAGGAAGAAGTAAAGAGGGGACTGCGCGTGAACTGGAAGAGAAACATCTGCCGGCCGGGGAATCTCTGGCGGGCGGCGACACTTGGCCTGGCGAGCCTGTCGGCCGCTGTCCTTTCGGTGGGTTCCTTGCCCGCGCGTGGGGCACACCCCGCGCCCCGGCCGGAGGCCGGCGTGACGTTCACCAAGGACGTCGCGCCGGTCGTCTTCGCGCAGTGCTCCTCCTGCCACCGGGCGGGCGAGGTCGCGCCGTTCCCCCTGCTGACCTACCGGGACGTGCGGAAGCGCGCCCGGCAGATCGCGCTGATCACTGAGCAGAGGGTCATGCCGCCCTGGAAGCTCACCCCCGGCTACGGCGAGTTCCAACACGAGCGGCGATTGACGGACGCGCAGATCGCCCTGTTCCGGCGCTGGGCGGACGCGGGCACGCCCGAAGGCAATCTGGCCGACCTGCCGCCCGCCCCGCGCTTCACGGGCGGCTGGCAACTGGGCAAGCCGGATATGGTCCTGACGATGATCAAGCCGGCCACGATCCCCGCCGAGGGGCCGGACGTCAACCGCTCCTTCGTCATCCCCGTCCACCTGCCCGCCGGGCGCTACGTCCGGGCGGCCGAGTTCCGGCCCGGCAACCGCCGCATCGTCCACCACGGCACCGCGATGCTGGACACCAGCGGCAAGGCGCGCGCCCTGGAAGCCGCCCAGGGTGGGCCGGGCGCGGGCTACGTCAGCTTCGGCGGGCCGGGCTTCCTCCCGTCCGGCGGCCTTCCCGGCTACGCGCCGGGGATGCCCGCGACCGTGTTCCCCGCCGACGCTTCCGGCGTCCTGCCCAAAGACGTGGACGTCGTCCTGGGGATGCACTACCACCCGGACGGCAAGATCGAGACCGACCAGTCCTCCATCGGCTTGTATTTCACCGACACGCCCCCGGTGCGGATCGGGTCGCTCATCGTCATGGGAGTGCTGAACCTGGACATCGCGCCGGGCGAGAAGGCGCATCTGGAGCAGGACACCTACACGCTGCCGGTGGACGTGGACGTCGAGGCCATCTACGAGCACATGCACCTGCTCGGCAAGACCTGCAAGATGTGGGCCGAGCTGCCCGACCATGAGACCCGGCCGTTGATCCAGATCGCCGACTGGGACTTCAGTTGGCAGGCGACCTACCAGCTCAAGCATCGCCTTCACTTGCCTAAAGGCACGATCCTCCACGCCGAGTGGACCCACGACAATTCGGCGGACAACCCGCACCAGTTCAACCACCCGCCTAAGCGCGTCACCAACGGCGAGAACAGCACGAACGAGATGGGCGGGGCGCTGATCAACGTCTATGTCGCCAGCCCGCAGGACAACGGCATCCTCTGGATCGCCAACCTGGGACATCTGTGGAAGGCGAGCGTCGCCCCGCCGGCCCGCCCCGCCCTGGAGAAGAAGCCCCGGTCCGCCGGTAAAAGTCTTATGTTCGTCGGCATCGGCGGCCTGACCGATCTTCTGATGGCGCTGGCGGGGAACTTCTGGCGGACGGTTGGGGTAACACTGGCCGGGCTGTTCACGCTCTGCCTGGCGCTCCTGCTGATCCCCGCGCGCCTGTTTCCCCGCGCGACGGCGCGGGGCGCGGACGCGCTCACGACGGCACCGTGGCGCTGCTTCGGCGTCGGCCTGGCCGCCCTGCTCGTGCTGATGGTGATCGCCCGCCCGCTGCTGTTCTGCCTCGGCGTTGCCCCCCAGGCGCTTGGCGTCCTCCTCTGGCTCGGCGCGCTGGCGGCCTGGGCCGTGGGGGCGGGGGCACTGGCCCGGCGGATTGGCCGGCTCATTTCTCGGCAGGACGGGCCGGAGCCGGCCCCCGCCGTCCTGACGAAAGGCAGCCTGCTCACCGCCGGGGCGCTCTCCGTCCCGGTCCTCGGCTGGCTGATCCTCGCCCCCGCCGCGCTGGCCGTCTCCCTGGGCGCGGGGCTGTCCGCCTGGCGTGTGCCGCGCCGGGGCGTCCGCGCCCTCCCGCGCCGGGTCTCATTAGCAAAGGCGGCGGCCCAATGAAACGCGCCCTTCTGCGATGGAAGCTTTTCGGGGCGGTGCTCGCGCTCCTGTGCCTGATGCCCGCCGCCGGGGCGCGAGCCGGTGCGGGCGGCGACCCATTGGCGGACACGGCGGGCAAAAAGGCCATCGTGCTGCTGTTCATCGCGCGCGACTGCCCGATCTCCAATTCCTATGCGCCTGAGATCAAGCGGATCGTCGCCCGCTACACGCCCCAGAAGGTCGCCTTCACCCTCGTCTACGCGGACCCCGATACGTCACTGGCCGCCGCCAGGCAGCACGCCAAGGAGTACGGCTATACCTGCCCCCTGCTGCTGGACCCGGCCCACCGGTTAGCCCGCCGGGCCGGTGCGACCGTCACGCCCGAGGCCGCCGTGTTCGCCCCCGGCGGCAGGCTGCTTTACCGGGGCCGCATTGACGACCTCTACCTCGGCTTCGGCCGGCGGCGCGACGCCGCGACCCGTCACGACCTGCGGGACGCGCTCGACGCCGTACTGAATGGCTGGCCTGTCCCGACCGCCAAGACGCAGGCCATCGGCTGCTTCATCTGACGCCGGTGATGCCGGTTTTCTTCGTGGCCGAGGCGGGTAAAGGGCGGGAGAGGTATGCGAACATGACGATGGAACAACTGCGACAGGCCCCCGCGCCGGGCCTGGGGCTGGACCCCGAGGACCTGGGGCAGCTCGCGCCCACGGATCAGGCCGATGACCTGGATGTGCTCACCGAAGGGCCGGACGACGACTCGATGGACGGCCTGCCCGACGGCGACCGGCAGCTCACGACCGACAGCGCGGCCCTGGACGGCGGCGGGCCGGCGGAGGGCGGCGACTTCACCGGCGGCGGCACCAACGACAGCGACCTGGGCGCGGACGTGGCCGGCGACATCGGCCCGAAGCACGATTAGGTTCCCCTTCAGGGGGCGTCGGGGCGAACACAAGGTTCGCCCCTACAGCGGGCAGATTAGCGCGTGGGCGCACTTCCGGCACTCGCCACCCGACTCGGGGCGGGCGGGGAACAGGCCCAACTGGATGCCGCGCGCGGCTTTTTCATACTTCGCGACCCGATCCGCCTCCCACTTGATCTCCTGTTTCTTCTCCGGCGGCGCGACGGCTTTGATCGTGCCGTCCGACAGGTAGCGCAGTTCGACGCGCACGGGCGTGTCCGGGTGGGTCTGACAGGCCGCGCGGCGGTACAGGGCCAGCCGCTTCTCCGTGTGGTCGCTGTCGCCGGGCTTGCCCGTAAGGTGACGGGCGACAATCAGGGCGCCGTCGGTCCCGTCCCACCGGAGGGCGTCGGGCCGGACATGGACGTGGCAGTTCGCCAGCGTCGCCCGCAGCGACTTGACCCCCGCCCGCTGCTCGTTCTCGGTCCCCATCGCCGCGCCCGCGCGCAGCATCCCCAGCGCGCTGGCTAGGTACTTCGCCTCGTGCAGATGACCGACCGGGCCGCCTTCCGCCCAGAACGCCTCCAATCGCGCCTCGACCTCCGCCGCCGTAGGCGACTGTCCCTGCTCCCGCGCGTCTTCCAGCCAACCCAGCGTCCGGCGGACGCAGGCGTGGAACTGCGGGTAGCCGTCAGCGCCGGACGCGCCGGTCAGCTTCAGGGCATGGGCATAGTGGTATTGGCGCGGGCACCGGAGATATGTTTCCAGGGCTGACGACGAGTATTCCGGCAGCGCTTCTGGTATCAACGTCAGCTCGTCAGACTCGACCGCAGGCGGTCGGCCTGCGGGCCACGCCGTCTCGCCGATGCCTGACGCTTCCAGGTGCGGCTGGACCAGGGCCAGCAGCGGGGAAGGCGCGACGGCCCGGTCGGTCCCGGTCGTCTCGGCCCGCGACAGAATCAAGTGGTCACGGGCGCGCGACAGGGCCACGAAGAACAAGCACTGCTCCTCGTCCAAGTCATCCCCCACCGCGTCCGCCAGGCCCGGCGGGGTGGGGATGCCGTCGCTGCGGCCCCGCGTCGGGAACTGCCCCGCGCCCAGGTTGGGCAGGAAGACGACCGGGTATTCCAGCCCCTTGGCGGCGTGGGCCGTCAGCAGGCGCACGGCATCCCACCCCTCGGCCTCGGCGGGCAGCGTCCCGCGCGGGGATTGGCCCGACGATTGGAGGCGGCGCAGGTGGGTCAGGAACGTGCGGACGCGGCTGGGCGGGCCGGGGTGCGTCCGGGGCGCGACCAGCCCCCGGTCAAAGTCCGCCGCCAGCCCTAGCAGTTGATGAACCGCCATCGTCCGCCCTAGCCGCACGAACGGCTTCGGCTCATCCTCGGCGAGATGCCGCAGGTAGCGGGACAGCCCAAATAGATAATGCCGCAACAGGGTCGCTGGATCGTTCTGCCTCGTTTCCAGTTCGGCCAGGTGCGCCGCCAGCTTCCCCAAACCGGGGTGCCGTCCCGGCTCCCTGAGCGCCTGGAGCAGCGGCGTTCCCTCCCGCCTTATCTGCTCCAACACAGTCAGAGCGTCGGCCTGGGGCACGGCGTATTCGGGAAACGCGGCGACCCGGACCAGTGCAGATCCACCGGGGTCGGCCAGCAGCGCCGGCAGGCAGAGCAAGTCCTTGATTTCGGGCCGCTCCAGCAGCGCGCCGAGGTAGAGGACGGGGATGTCCCGCGCGGACAGCAGGGCGGCCAGCGCCTCCGCCTGGGCGTGCGACCGGCACAGTACGGCCTGGTCCCGATAATGCCGCCCGCCCGCCTTCAGGGCCTGGATGGCCCGCGCGATGCCCTCCGCCTGGCCCACATCGTCGGGCGCGACGGCGTAGGTGACGGCGGGGTAGGGGGCGTCTGAGTCCAAGCCCCGGTGGGCGTGCCAGACGGAAGCCCCCGCCCCTACGCCACCGCCTGTAGGGGTGCCGCTTGCCGCGCCCTCGTAAATGGGCGCAGGGGGGCTGTCCTCCTCCATCCCCCGGCTCGCCGCGCCGAACAGGGCCACGATAGGCGCCCGCGAGCGGTAGTTGACGCCCAGTTCGAGCCGCCGCCCGGTCGGGTAGTCCCGCCCGAAGGCGGCGACGTTGGCGGGGGACGCCCCCTGGAACTGGTAGATGCTCTGCCGGTGGTCGCCGACCGCCCACAGCCCGGCGGCTTCCTCGCCCGCCAGCAACTTCACCAGTCGGGCGCAGGCCCGGTTGACGTCCTGGTACTCGTCGGCCAAAACGTGCGGGTACTCGGCCTGCAATATGGCCCGCACGTCCGGGTGCTCTTCCAGCAGCTCCACGGTCCGTGAGATCAGGTCGCCGAAGTCCAGAAAGCCGCCCGCGCGCATCAGCCGCTCGTAGACCGCGTAGCAGTGCGCGACTTCGGCGGCCTTGACCGCCTGCCCCTGCCGCTTGACGGCCTCCTCCATCTTCCCCTTCAGCCCCCGGTCGCTCCCCGCCGCCCGGATCTGCGACTGGATGGCCTCCGCCGCCGCGTCCGCCGGGGCGCGCATGGCCTCGCAGAGAGTCGCATACCGATCCGGCGGGCACAGCTCGTCCTTGGCCCGCCCGATCTGGCCCAGGATGCCGCCCAGGTGGATGGCGGGATCGTACAGGTTGTCCAGCGCGTCCAGGTTCAGTTCCGCCAGGTGGTTCTCCAAGAGCGTCACGGCATCCAGCGTGTCCAGCAGCTTCAGCTCGCCTCCCAGCCCGAGCCGGTCGCCGAAGCGGCGCAGGACAAGCTGGCCGAACGCATGGAACGTCCCGGTCCAGGGACCCGCGCCCTCGGTCCCGACGCCCGCCGCGACGAGCCGCTCGCGCATTTCCCCAGCCGCCTTGCGCGAAAACGTCAGGGCCAGGATCTGGGTCGGCGGAACGCCCCGCTCTTGCGTGAGGAATTGGCAGCGCCCCACCAACGTCTTGGTCTTGCCGGTCCCCGGCCCCGCCCCCAGCAGCAGCGGCCCGCGCTCGGCCCGAGCCGCCGCCGCCTGCGACTCGTCCAGCGTCACCGCCCCCGACGCCGTCCTGCTGCCGCCCCCCACGAAGGAAGCGCCCCCCGAAGCGACGGCGGCGTCGGCCAGCTGCCCCGGCGCC
>CAXTWM010000122.1:0-12890 GCA_964247915.1 uncultured Armatimonadales bacterium
GGCCAGGGCCGCCGCCAGCGGGCCGGCCACCAGGGGAGCCGCCGCCCCGCCCGTCGCCACAATCGCGCCGCCTGCCGTCAGCAGGGCGACGAGAGCGCCCAAGGTCCCCCCGCTGCCCGCGCCGACGCCTGCCCCTTCGGTCGCCTTCACCGCCGTGTCCACCGCGAACTGCCGCGCCCGCGTCCCGTCGCTCATCATCACGCTGATCGCGTCCTGCGTGTAGCCCAGCCCCTGCAAGTCGGCCACGGCGCGTTCCGCTGAGTCCCGCGTCAGGAACATGCCCGTCACCAATTCCGCCATCGGAGACCCCCTTTGAGACCGCCCTGTGCCGCTGATGGGCTAGAGTTACCCCCGCCCCCGCGCGAGGAAACGTGGTATAATACCGCAGGCGTTCGGCCCTGTGCCGTTTCGGCACGGCGAAGCGCTTTTTAAGGACGATGCACCCCGTTGACTCCGCCTAAACTACCCCGCCTTTCGCCGCTGAGGGCCTATCTCCTTTCGCCGCTGTTGATCGCGGTGACGACCTGGGTTTTGCTGCTGGCCCAGGCTCTGGTCGCCCATGCGGAGGGGGGCCACGTCCGGCCCTTCGGCGTCGGATTCCTGCTCGCCGTCGCCCTGATCACGGCCATCGGCGGGCGACGGCCGGGCCTGCTCACCCTCGTCCTCTCCTGCCTGTCCCTCATGCTCGTCCTGACGCCGCTCGGCTCGGGCGGCTCGTTCGGCAGGCCGCGCGACTGGATGGAGCTGTTCCTGGTGCTGTCGGTCGGCGGGTTCCTCATTCACGGGCTGGAGGCGCTGCACACGAACGCGCAGCTTCTGGCCGAATCGGAGGAAGCACGCGCCCGCCTGCGGGCAGTCATGGACACCGCGCCGGTCGGGGTGCTGCTGAGTGACAAGGCCGGCAAGCCGATCTATGCCAACTGGGAAGCGGAGCGCATTTGGGGGCAGCCGCTGGCGGAAGTCGGCCCGGAGGGTGGGGCCAGCTACCGCCTGCTGGACGCGGACGGGACGCCGACGCCGCCCCAACGGACGGGGCTGGCTCGGGCGCTGGCCGGCGAAGCGCCTGTGATTCGGGATGAGCGCATTATCGAACAGCCGGACGGGACGCGCGTCTTCGTGCAAGCCAGCTCGACCCTGGTGCGCGACGACGGCGGGCGGGTGCGGAGCGGCCTGGTGGTCTTTTCCGACATCACCGAGCGCAAGCGGGCCGAACAGCAGATCGCGCGTCTGCTGGCGCGCGAGCGGCTGATCAACCGGATCGGCCAGGTCTCGCTGCAAACGCTCGACCCTGACCTCGTTCATGCCGAGGCCACCAACGGGCTGCGCGAGCTGCTGGGCGCGGACCGCTGCTTTTTCACCCTGGATGAGCCGGACGAAAGCCTATTTATGCCGGAACGCGCTCTGGTCGTGGAGGACGCCTGGGACGGAGCCGTTCCCCCCGCACAGCGCGAACGGTGGGCGCGGATGGCCCTGCGCGCCGCCGTCACCGCCCCGCTGTTCAGCGGCGGTCGGCTGCTGAAGACGCTGACGGTCGGGATGACGGGGACGGCGCGCGTCTGGACGGCGGACGAGGTCGCACTGGTGGAGGCGGTCGCGGTCGGGGCGCGCACGGCGGCGGAGGCGGCCCGCAGCCAGCAGCGCGAGCGGGCTATCGCGCTGGCCCTCCAAGACGCCCTGATTCCCGCCGTGCCCAAGAGCGTGCCGGGCCTGGAAATGGCGTCGTACTACAAAGCCGCCCTGGCCGAAGCCCAGGTCGGCGGCGACTTCCTGGACGTGTTCGCGCTGGGGGATGGGCGCGTTGTCTTCGCGGTGGGGGACCTGTCGGGGAAGGGGCTGGCGGCGGCGTCTCAGGTCGCGACCGTGCGGAACATGCTCCGCTACAGCCTGTACCGGACGTCGCGGCTTGACCAGGCCATCCTGGAGCTGAACAACACGGTCGTCGCGCACGAGCTTTTGACCGGCTTCGCGACGCTCTTTGTCGGTGTCTACGAGCGGGCGACGCGGACCCTGAAGTACCTCTCCTGCGGCCACGACCCCGGCCTGGTGCGGCGGGCGGACGGCGGCGAGATCGAGCTGCTGCCGCCGGACGGAGACGGCATCAGCCCTGTCCTGGGTCTGGCAGAGGGCGGGCGCTTTACGGCGCAGTCGGTGGCGCTCCAGCCCGGCGACGCGCTGTTCTTCTGCACGGACGGCGTGACCGAGGCGGGCCGGAGCCGGGGCGAGTTCCTGGGCGTGGCGGGCGTGGCGCAGATGCTGGGCGCGGGCCGGCCCGGCGAGACCGTCGAGGGGCTGATCACGCGCATCGTCTCGGAAGTGCGGGACTACGCCGGCGGCATCCAGCACGACGACGTCTGCCTGCTGGCCGCCGTCATCAGCGCCCTGCCTTCCTGACCCGCTAGTCCGCGTACTCCATCGCGCCGCCCTTGTCCCGCACCATGACGCTCGACGTTTCTTCCGCCAATGGTATCTCCAGCGTCCCGCCCCCCTCGAAGTCCAGCGCCAGCGTCGTCCCCGCCTGCCGCACGGCCTGAACCGTGCCCCCGGTCGCCGCGCTGTTGGACGACCCCGCCGTCTGCACAGCCATTTTCGAGCCGTCGTCAAAAAGAACAGTCAGGACATCGCCCGAGTTGGACGTGCCGGAGATCGTCCGGCCTTTCAGAACACCCGTCAGCTTGTGGTTGCTTGTCATGGACCAATCATACCCAATCCCTGCCGGAAAGCGACGAGAGCCTTGACCTTCTTTATTCAGCGAGGCGCCGCCCAACCGCCGCGCCGACCGCCGCGAGTTCCTTCATCATGGTCTGGAAGGCGGGGATGGTGATGGACTGCGCGCCGTCTTTGAGCGCCTTTTCCGGGTTCGGGTGGACTTCCACCAATAGCCCGTCCGCGCCGACGGCCAGGGCCGCCCGGCACATGGCGGGGACCATCGAAGCCCGGCCCGTGCCCTGGGAGGGGTCCACGACGATGGGCAGATGCGACAGTTCGCGCACGGCCAGCACGGCGGACAGGTCCAGCGTGTTGCGGGTGTAGGTCTCGAACGTCCGCACGCCGCGCTCGCAGAGCATCACGGCCTCGTTGCCGCCCTTGATGATGTATTCGGCGGCCTGGAGCCACTCCTCGATCTTCGCCGACATGCCGCGCTTGAGCATGACGGGCTTCTTGAGCTTGCCGACCTCGATGAGCAGGTCGTAGTTCTGCATGTTGCGCGTCCCGATCTGCAAGATGTCGGCGTATTTGCAGACCAGGTCAATGTTGCCGACGTGCATGACCTCGGTGATAACCGGCAGGCCCGTCTCGGCCCGCGCCTGGGCCAGCAGCTTCAGGCCGTCCTCGCCCATGCCCTGGAACGAATAGGGGGAGGTGCTGGGCTTGAACGCCCCGCCGCGCAGCACGGTCGCGCCCGCCGCCTTGACGGCGCGGGCCGTCTCCATGAGCTGTTCCTCGGACTCGACCGTGCAGGGGCCAGCCATCATCACGAAGCCGTCCCCGCCGACCACGACATCGCCTACCTTGACCACACTTTTCTCGGGCCGATACTCGCGGGACGCAAACCTGTACGGCTTCAGGATCAACACGGCCCGCTCGACGGCGGGCAGCGACTCCACCTGGTCGGCGACATGGGCCTCGTCCTGCGTCGGCGTGCCGACGGCGGCGATGACGGTGCGCTCGGTGCCATAGATCGGATGTATCTCGTACCCCCATTCCTGAAGCGCGCCCTCCACTTCGCGGACCTGCGCCTCGGCGGCGTCCGCCTGCATCACGACGATCAATGTCTTATTACTCCTTCGTTAAACTAGGGCTTTCGTAGAGAGCGTTAAGGAAAAACGTCCAGCTATCCTCCTGGAGATTGGCTTCCTTATACAAAGTGGCAATCTGTTTTGGGTCCATGTCGGCTTGAAAGATGACTGCTGGGCCGCCGTGATCCGCTACCAAGAACAACTGCCCGCAACACCGGCACAACGTCACTAGGAGAGCAGCTTGCAGCTCGCACATCCAGCGTACCGCAAAACAGCCGCTCGGTATTGCCTCTGCCTTGTCCCAGTTGAAGCCGCGAATGACAATGGTGAAGCCTGCCTCGCCCTGCTCATGTACATAAAAGTCAGCGTCGCCTTCAGGATAGTCTAAGACGAGATTTCCTGCTGCTTCTAATGCCCACTTCATGTCCACTGTGGTCGGAAGACGGTTGCCGGACAAGACTGGCGGGCAAGGATAGCCCATCTCTTCTAGCCATGCCGCATGGCGCTGGTCATAGGCGAACATAAAATCCCAATTAGCCACGTCTGCTGTCCGTTTACTTCAAATACTTGTCCAGCCACGCCAGGTTGCGGTGCAGGCGGTCCAGGCGCAGGTCCGGCGGGCCATTACGAGACAGGCCGTGGGAGGTTTCGGCGGGGTAGCGCACGAACTCGACGGGCTTTTTTTGCAAACGGAGCGCGGCGAACAGCTCCTCGGCCTGGGAGACGGGGCAGCGCAGGTCGCCGTCGGAGTGGATGAGCAGGAGCGGCGTGTTGATCTTCCCGGCGTAGGCCAGCGGTGAATGGTGCCACAGGTCGGCGGGGTCGTCCCAGGCGTTGCCGCCGTAATAGGTCCCGTGCGACCACGGGAAGTCGCACGTCCCCGACATCGAGTGGATGTTGTTGACGAGCCGGTCGGCGATGGCGCAGGCGAAGCGGTCCGTGTGGCCGACCGCCCAGGCCGTCAGGTAGCCGCCGTAGGAGCCGCCCATGATGGCGGTCTTCTCCGGGTCGGCGTAGCCGCGCGCGATGGCCTCGTCCACGACGCGCTCACAGTCCGCCAGCGCGGGATCGCCCCAGTGGCCTTTGATCGCCTTGGTGTGCGCCTCGCCATAGCCCTTCGAGCCGCGTGGGTTGGCATACGCGACGACATAGCCCTGCGCGGCCAGCCATTGCAGCTCGTGGAACAAGGTGTTGCCGTACTGCAAGTGCGGCCCGCCGTGGACGTACAGCACCAGGGAAGCCGTGCCGTCGGCTTGGGAGGCCGGCGGCAGCAGGAACCAGCCGGGCACCGTCCCGCCGTCGCCGCTGTCCAGGGCGAACGGGACGGGCGTCTGCAAGGCCACTTCCTCCCGCCAGGCCCGGTTCAGGTCGGAGACCTGCCGGTCGCCGACAAAGACTTCGGCGGGCGTGGTGGGGGAGCCGAGCGTGTAAGCGAGCGCGTCGCCAGCCAGACTGAAACCGCCCACGACATGGCCCTCGGGCGTCAGCGGCGCTGGCTCGCCTCCCCCGGCGGGGACGCTGTAGACGCGCGTGTCGCCGTTCTCGCTGACCGGGAAGAACAGGCGCGCGCCGTCCGCGCCCCACACCAGGCTTTCGCCGCCCCCGCCGCCCACGTCCGCGATGGACAGCGCGCCGACCGCCTTGTCCGTAAGCCCCGTCAGGTCGCGCGCTTCGGAGCCGCCCTCGGCGGGCAGGACGAACACGCGGTCGTTGTTGGTCCCCCACTGGTCCAGCGGGTCCGGGTTGCCGGCGTAGGCGAACGAGCGTCCATCCGGGGACCAGGCCAGGCCGCCCTTGTCGCCGGGAGGGGAGGGGACGAGGACGATGTCGCCGCCCTCCACAGGGACCGTCCAAATCTGTGTCTCCGACGTGCCGCTGGCGTCCCCGTCGGGCCGGCGGTCAGACAGGAACGCGAGCGTTCGCCCGTCCGGCGACCAGCACACGTCGCCGCACGAGAAATCGCCGCCCGTCAGCGCCCGCGCCTCGCCCGTCTGGACGTCGGCGACATAGACCTGCCAGTACGAGCCGTCGAAGTAGCCGAAGCCGTCCAGGCGATAGCCCAGGCGCGTGTGGACGCGCGGCGGCGCAGACAGCCCCTTGCTCTTCCGCTCCTCGACGGCCTTTTTCGTGTAGGCGTGTGGCGTAGCCCGGTACAAGAACGCGATCCGCGCCCCGTCCGGCGACCAGCGCAGGCCGCGGATGCCGCCCGGCTCCAGCCGCGTCAGCGCGGACGCCTCCCCGCCGTTGGCGGGGATGAGGAACACCTGTGCCTGCTCGTCCTGTCGGTTCGAGACGAACGCGATCTGCGCCCCGTCCGGCGACCAGCGCGGTTCGCCGTCGTTCCACTTCCCGCCCGTGAACTTCCGGGCCGGGCGGCTCCCGTTGGCTTCCGTCATCCAGATCTCACCCCGGTAGGTGTTCTTCTCCGTGTCCGTCGTCGTGCGGACAAAGGCGACCCGCGCCCCATCGGGCGAAACCTGCGGGTCCCCGACGTTCTGCAAGGTCAGCAGGTCGTCGGCGGTGATGGGGCGTTTGGTGTCTGTCATTCCGGTTTCCCTTGTTGAGCGGTGTGGATCAGGGCCAGCACCTCCTCGGCGGTCATTTGATCCTGCCATTCGTGCCGCTCCACTGCATAGTCTCCACGGCCCATCTGGGGCAAGATATTGATAACGAACGCTTCACCTGACTGGGTAGGGATGCTGGACATTCGCAACTCGTATAGAAGACTTGACTGCTCATAAAGAAAGCGGCCAAACTGTGGAATTCGTCGCTCCGCGATGTTGACGTTAGATATTATTTTCAGCCGAGCACAGAAAGGTGCGTAAGTATGTAGTGGGAACGCATTGGCTTCCCAAAGTCTGCCGTCTATCCGGTATCTGATGACAACCTCAAAGTGCCCCGGATGAATGTGTATAAATGAGGCTTTAGCTAATACCGCCTCCTGGAGAGTAACCAGCAGGATGCGGAAGACTGAGATTCCATAGCCGTTAGGAAGGCTTGCAACCCATTCGTCTCCTTCGTCCGCTTCCCGTTCCAAATTATCCGAAAAGATAATTTTGGGCGGGCCTCTAAAATAGCCGCTTTCATTGAAAGACGAGACTTTGTCACCATCGGCCATTTCGTACCTGCCATCTGCTACGCCAGCACTTCCTTCAGCGCCGCAATAAATCGTTGGTTCTGCGGCATGGTGCCCGTCGTGACGCGGATGTGGCGCGGGAGGCCCATGCCGTGGGCGGAGCGGACGATGATGCCTTTGTGCTGCAAGGCTTCAAATACCCGCCGGCCGTCGTCCACGTCCACGAGGACGAAGTTGCCCTCGCTGGGGACGTAAGGGAGGCCCAGGCGCTCGAACTCGGCGTAGAAGAAGTCCCTGCCCTCGGCGTTCAGGGCGACCGTGCGGGCGACGTGCTCCGAGTCGCCCAGGGCGGCGGCGGCGGCGGCCTGGGCGGGCAGGTTGACGTTGAACGGCGAGCGGACGCGGTTCAGCAGGGCGGCAATCTCGGGGCGCATGATGCCGTAGCCGACGCGCAGGCCCGCCAGGCCGTAGGCTTTAGAGAAGGTGTGAAGGATGACGACGTTGCGGCCCTCCGACACGAGGGGGCGCAGGTCGGGCTTGTCCGGGCCGGAAACGTACTCGGCATACGCCTCGTCGAAGACCACCAGGACATTTTGCGGGACGCGCTCCAGGAAGCGCTCGACCGCCCCGCGCCGGACGAACGTCCCCGTCGGGTTGTTGGGGTTGGCGACAAGCACCATGCGGGTCCGGTCGGTGATGGCATCGGCCATCGCGTCCAGGTCGTGCATGAAGTCCTTCAGGGGCACCAGGACGGGAACCGCGTCGCACTGGGTCGCGTATATCTCGTACATGGCAAACGACGGGTCGCCCTGCACGGTCTCGTCGCCGGGCTGCAAGAACGTCAGGGCTAGCAGGTGCAGCACCTCGTCGCTGCCGTTGCCGAAGACCAGCGTGTCCTCGGGCATCCCCGTCGCCTGCGAGACCGCCCGCCGCAGGACGGGGGCGCTGCCCTCGGGGTACATCGCGACGCCCCCGACCGCCGCCGCGAGGGCTTCCAGGGCGCGCGGGGAGGGGCCGAGCGGGTTCTCGTTGGAGGCCAGCTTGATCACGTCGGTCAGGCCCAGCTCGCGCTGCACTTCCTCGATGGGTCTGCCCGGCACATAAGGCCGCAGGCGGGAGATGTGATCGGCCACGGCGACGCTTTGGAAACCCGTCGAGGGCACGCTTTCAGATGAGGTCGGCATCGTTGTCCCCTTCCAGTTGCCCTAGTTTAGCATAATCTTAATGAAAAGTTAATCAAAGTTTTATATAAAATTGTTGACCTTTGGGTATATAACCGAGTATAATAACTCTGTCGCAACCGTTGCGATGCCACTTAAGACTGCTCATCCAGCCCTTCCGCGAGGAAAGGCATTATACGCGACGTGACAGTGCCGTGCGCGGCGTTCCTCTGAGACAGTAAGCACCGACCAGACTACAGGAGAAACCCGTTCAATGCATCGTAAATGGAACAAAGACGCAATCGCCGTGGAGATTCTCAGCATGTACGAGTCCGGCGAGAATCTCAACTACTCCAGCGTCGCCACCAACAACCTTTCCCTGCTGCGCGCCGCCACCCGCTACTTCGGGACGTGGGAAGACGCCGTCCTCTTCGCCGGCCTGGACTACGACTCCATTCGCCGCTACAAGTCCTGGAGCCGCGAGCGCATCATCGCCCGCATCAAGGAGCTGCACGCGCAGAGCGTGGATCTGTCCTGGCGCAACGTCTGCCTGAACGTGGACCCGCAGCTCGCCGCCGCCGCCACCAAGAAGAGCCACTTCGGCTCCTGGCGCGAGGCGCTGGAAGCGTCCGGCCTGGACTACGATTCCATCCGCAAGTACCGCGAGTGGGACGACGACCGGATTCTCGAAATGGTGCGCGAGTTCCACCGCAACGGCAAGGAGCTGAACGCCAAAAACATGGAACTCGAAGACATCACCCTGATCACGGCGGCCCGCCGCCGCTTCGACTCCTGGCACAAGGCGCTCACCGCCGCCGGCCTGGACTACACCGAGATCGTCCACCGCGCCCCCTTCAAGCGCGGCCTGGGACGCGGCCAGAGCAAGCGCGCCGCCGTCGCCAAGTAGTCCCACAAGCAGCCGAAAGCGCCCGGCGTCTCCTCGGAGATGCCGGGCGTTTTTGCGTCTCTATGCCGCCGTGTCTCCTGGGTCCGGCGGCTCGCTCGGCGCCTTCACCGGAACCGCCTCGAACGTCCCGCGACTGCCGTTCTGGGACGAGAGTGGGGCATCCACCGACCAGACCAGCGTCCCAACATCCAGCATGAAGGCAGCGGCGTTCTCAGAATAAACTTCCTGACCTCCCGCCTCTGTCACGATCTGGCCGCCCGTGATCTGGATTTTGTGCGTGCCGATCAGGGTCGCCCGGTGTTCGTATATCCACCCTGGGTTGTTGCCGCTGGTTTTCAGACGCTCTATCCGGAAGGTTCGGGTGTCGAGACGATACACGGGCGTCTCGCCAAAATGCCGACTCCCCTGATACCCTAATGATCCCACCAGATAGATCGAATCGCCGATGAGGGTCGCGGTATGGAAGTCGGTGGGAGGGAAAACGGAGGCCGGGTAGCCATAGATCGTCACGCCGCCGTCGAGATCATGGACGAAGACATCATTGTAGATACAAAAATCCGGGTCACAGTAATCTTCGTGCTCGCCGGCGACCTGTACGATGCGCCCGTCTTGGAGGAAGGTGATGGACTGGCCGAAGCGCCGGGCGCACCAGAACGGGCCATCCCCTGCATCGTAGTTGCGTTCGTTCTCGACGTGTACCGCCGCCTGGTATGCGTTCAGCCCGGAGCGGATCATGCCCTCCCAGACCGGGTTGTTCATCCTCTCGGGGTTTCGTGTCCCAAAACGAGGCGAACGGAACTGTCGGAAGTCCTCGACGGAGACGTGCAGCGCTTCCGTGTCAGGGTCAGGAGAATAGCCGAGTATCGCCCGCCGTCCTTCGGAAGACAGATCCAGCGGATCGGCTCCCGCCTCCAGGAGCCTGAGCGTGACCTCCCGTGTGGTGGCGTTGCTCAGGGCAGTTCCCGTGTCGAACCGGGTGTTCACATCCGCTCCCGCCCGCAGAAGCATCTCAACGGCCTCTGCGTTGTCGGACTCAGCCGCCGTCGCCAGGGCGGTTTCGCCAAACTCGTCCGCCTGGCGGACGTCGGCCCCCGCCTCCAGCAGCCACCGCAGCATCGGGAAGTGGCGGTTCTCGATGGCGTAAAAGAGCGGCGGCTTGCCGCAGCGGCCTCGTGCAGTGCCGTCTGCGCCGTGTTCAAGAAGAAACTGCGCCTTGGGGACATCTCCGGTTTGGATGGCGACAAGCCACGCCGTTCGCTCCCAACCGTCACGCGCTTCTAGATCCGCGCCTTTTCTGACGGCGGCCTCGACGTTTGCAAGCGACCCGAACGCGACTGCCGCAATCAGTCCAGTCAACTCCAAGTCATCAGGGTTCGCGCCGGCCTTGAGAAGATGCCGGACGGCATCAAAACGGCCTATACGGGACAGGACACGGACTGCCGATTCTCCATAGTCGCTCATCCCCGTCGGAGACACGCCACTTTCAATCAACAGATCGAGCAATTCGATCAGGCGAGAGTCGTGGAGTACGTCCCGCCCATGAACGGCGTCTATGAAGGCATCATATCCGTGCTCAGTTCGGTAATGAACGTCAGCACCCGCACCGATAAGAGCGGCAACCTTTTCGGGGTCGCCGAGGGCAAGAGCTTCACGCAGGCTTTCATTCATGGCTTCACCGTAAGGCCGGGCGCTTCCGCCTCTTCGGGGTGGCTCTTCTCGCACCGGCGGTCCGCGATAGTGTGCCCGGAGGAGGGGACGCCCGGCAGATGGCGAACGTCCCCCGTCGGCGCTACGGCGTCACCGGTTCCCACTTCTTCGTCTCCGCCGACTTGGCGATGGCGTCCAGCAGGACGTTGTTGAGGTAGCCGTCGCGGAAGTTCGGGGTGGGGTTCTCGCCCTTGCCGATGGCGGTGAAGGCGTCGAAGAGCAGGTTGGTGAAGGTGTGCTCGTAGCCGATGTTGTGGGCGGCGGGCCAGTAGTGGCCCGTGTAGCGGTCCTGGCCCGCCGTCACGGTCACGGTGCGGAAGCCGTTCGTGCCGGCGTGGGTGTCCTCGGTGTAGATGTCCAGCTCGTTGGGGCGCTCGGCGTTGAAGACCAGGCTGCCCTTGCTGCCGTTGATCTCGAAGCGGTTGTGGTTCTTGCGGCCCAGCGCGAAGCGCGTCGCCTCGAACGTCCCCAGCGCGCCGTTCGCGAAGCGGGCCAGGGCCAGCGAGGCGTCGTCCACGTCCACCTCCCCCATCACGTCGGACGCTTTGCCGCCCAGGCGGTCGTCGGACTCGGCCAGCTCGGGGCGCTGCTTGATGAAGGTCTCCATCAGCCCGCTGACCTCGGAAATCTCGCCGACGAGGTAGCGGGCGGTGTCCAGGCAGTGGGCGAGTAGGTCGCCGTGCGAGCCGCTGCCCGCCGTGGCCTTCTGCAAGCGCCAGACGAGGGGGAAGTCGGGATTCACGATCCAGTCCTGGAGGAACAGCGCGCGCCAGTGGTACACCTTGCCGATGTAACCCTCGTCAATGAGCTGCTTGGCGAACGAGACGGCGGGGTTGGCGCGGTAGTTGAAGAAGATCAGGTGCCGAACCCCCGCCGTCTCCACGGCGTCCAGCATCCGCTTGGCCTCCTCCGACGTGTTGCCGAGCGGCTTCTCGCAGAAGACGTGTTTCCCCGCCTCCGCCGCCGCAATCGCGATCTCGGCGTGCATGTTGCCCGGCGCCCCGATGTCCACGATGTCAATGTCGTCGCGGGCGATCAATTTGCGCCAGTCCGTCTCGTAGTCCTCCCAGCCGAACGTCTCGGCGGCCTTCCTGACCCCGGCCTCGTCGCGCCCGCACAGAGCTTTCATCACGGGCTTGACGTCCAGGTCCGGGAAGAATCGCCCCACTTGCCGGTAGGCGTTGGAATGCGCCTTGCCCATGAACTTGTAGCCGATCATCCCCACGTTTAACGTCTTTGTCTGGGTCTTCGCTGCCATGTGAATCCTCCTGGGTGAGTGTGCTGAGTCAAAAAGAAACGGCCCGCCGAAACGGGTTCGACGGGCCGGGGTGGGGCGGCTAGGGGGCAGGGCGCGGCGCGGGCACGGTGCGGAAACCGCCTCCAGCGGGCGGCGCGGGCGCGAACGTCGGGGCAGGCCCCAGGTAGTCCACGATCTTGGCGCGGCTCCGCAGGCCCAGGACATACGGCTGGACCGCCTGCTGGATCTGCTGGGTGCGCGCCGCCGTGGCGACCGCGTCGTACAGCTTCCTGTCGGCGGGCGTCGGGGCCGCGCTGGTGCTGTCTACTTCGATCAGGTGGTAGCCGAACTGGGACTTCACCGGGGTGGGCGTGACCTCGCCCGGCTTGAGCGCGAGCGTGGCCTTCAGGAAGTTCGGGTCGAAGGACGTGCCGGCATCAACGATCCCCAGGTCGCCGCCCTTCCCCTTGCCGGACGGGTCTTCCGTGTACTGGTTCGCCACGTCCACGAAGCTCCTGCCCGCCTTCAGGTCGGCCTGGGCTTTGGCGATGATCGCTTGGGCCTCGGCGTCCGTGTGCGGCGGCTTGGTGCCCGGCGCCGATGCGGGGCTGAGGGGGACGGTGGCGATCAGCAGGTGCCGCGCGTGGTATTTCAGCGGGCTGGGGATCGGCTTCAGCGTTCGGGCGACCAGCGCCTCGACCTTCAGCTCGACGCCGAGCTGCTCTTTGTAAGTCGCCAGCGTTTCCCCCCGCTGCGCCAGCAGTGAGTCCAAGCCGCCGGGGACCCGCGCGGCGTACTGGCCGCGCAGCTCGGTCAGCTTGGCGTTCACCTGGGCGGGCGTCACGACGACGTGCTGCTTGGCGGCCTCCTGGTTGACCAACTCGATCAGGATCATCTGGTTGATGATCTGCGGCCCGGCCACTTTCAGGGCTTCGTTGGCGACCTGGGAGCGCAGGATCTTTTTGCCGTTGACGATGGCGGCGACGCCCGCCGGGGCGGGTCCGCGCGGGGCGAGGGCCGCCGCCGGGGGCGCTGTAGCCGGCGGCGGGGGAGGCGGCGGCCGGTC
>CAXTWM010000123.1:0-12881 GCA_964247915.1 uncultured Armatimonadales bacterium
CCGAATGATCTGGTCTTTGACAGACAGGGCGGCCTCTACTTCACCGACCCGGACGGAAGCTGGGGGGAGCCTATCGCGTCCGTCTATTATGTCGCCCCGAAAACCCACGCCGTCTCGCTTGTCGCCGATGGGATGCAGTTCCCCAACGGGCTGGTCTTGTCGGCGGACGAGAAGACGCTGTATGTGGCCGAGTCGCCGCTGCACCAGATCACGGCGATCCACCTGGCGGACGGCGCGAAGCGCGTCTTCTGCGTGACGGGGACTGTCGGGGGCGGGGACGGGATGCGCCTGGGCCGTGACGGCTTCCTGTACGCGGCGATCTACGGCGAGGGCGTGATCGCCAAGATTTCGGCGGGGGGCGAGGTCGTCCACCGGTACGAGGTCGCGGTGGGCCAGCACCCCACCAACCTGTGCTTCGCCCATGACGGCCACGCGCTCTATGTGACCGAGACGGACACGAACACGATCATCCGGTTGAGGATTTAGAGGGACAGGCGACTGAAGTCGCGGCAACGAGTTCACAAAACCTGCCTTCGCAGGTTCAAATCTTAGCCCGCGAAGGCGGGCTTTGTGCCTTTGTTGCTGCGGTTTCAACCGCCGGTCTTATTATGCCCCACTTAGTACCCCCGCGTGATGTCCACCGCGTTCACCAGCGGCTCGCCGCGCGCGAAGCGGGCCAGGTTGTCCAGGAAGATCGCTTCTTGACGCGCACGCAGGTTGGGGTCCCAGCCGGGCGAGTTGTGCGGGGCGATGTGGACGTTAGGCAGGTCCCAGAGCGGGCTGTCGCCGGGCAGCGGCTCCTGGGCGAACACGTCCAGACACGCGCCCGCGATCTGGCCTGACTGCAAGGCGGTAATCAGGGCCGGTTCGTCCACCAGGCCGCCGCGCGCGATGTTGATGAGCCAGGCGGTCGGCTTCATCCGGGCTAGTTGCTCCGCGCCGATCAGCGCCTGCGTTTCGCCCGTCAGAGCGGCGGCGATCACCACGAAGTCGCTTTCGGCCAGAAGCCGCGCCAGCCCCTCCGGCCCGGTCAAGACCTCGTCTACCCCCTCCACCGGCGTTGAATGGCGACGCAGGCCCAGTGTTTTCATCCCGAAGGCTTTGGCACGGGCCGCCGTCCCCCGCCCGATCGGCCCCAGGCCGATGATGCCGACGGTCTTCCCGTGCAGCTCGAACTGCGGGACGGACTGCCATTTGTGCTCCCGCTGGTTCCCCATCAGCGCGGGCAGGCCGCGCGCGACGAGCAGCATCCAGGCCAGGACGAACTCCGAAATGGCTATCTCGAAGGCTGGCCCCGAGTCGGTCACGGTCAGCCCCGCCTTCGCCCGCACGTCCGGCGTCAGGACGTGGTCCACGCCCGCGCTGGCCGTGTGCAGCCAGCGCACCTGCGGCCCCTGCCCGACCATCCGCGCGAACTCCTTCCCCGCCACCCAGCGCAGCACGGCGACGGCTTCATCCAGGCCGTCCGGCGTCGCGTCGTTTTCACCGTAGGGCCGCAGTTCGGCCTGGGGCGCGGCCTCGCGAGCAGGACGGACCAGTTCGTCGAGAAGGTGTTCGGGGACCAGGATAATCATGGCTCCCATTATACTCCCCCCAGCCAAAAATATATGTGATATATGCGCATATATATGGCAACATATGCGTACCATATATATCGGAGGCCTCACATGGAACGACCGAACGACGCTTTAACGGGACTGGCGGGGCGCGTGGCGATGGAGGACGAACTGGCGCAGCGGCTGGAGCAGCGCGAGCTGTTCGCCGTCGCCCTCGTGGATGTTGACTTCTTCCAGGAGATCAACGACGGGTGCGGCCATGCCGAGGGGGACCGGACGCTGCAACACCTGGCCGCCCTGCTCCGCGAAGCCGGCCTGGGAACGGCGTACCGCATTTCCGGGGACGAGTTCGCCCTCGTCATCCCGCAGGTCACGCTGGAGCAGGCGTTTCTCCAGACCGAGAAGCTGCGCGGCCTGGTCTCGGGGAGCGACTTCGCCCTGTCGGACGGGCGGACGGTCACGATCACAGCGGGGGTCGCGCACTCGCCGCGCGACGCCAAGGAGGTGCAGGCGCTGCTGAATGCCGCCGACGCCGCCCTGCTGTCGGCGAAGGAGGGCGGGCGCGACCAGGTGGCCCTGCCGCCCAACGAGGAGATGGTGCTGAAGTCCTGCTACTACTCGTCGGCCAGCCTCCGCAAGCTGAAGACGCTGGCCGAGCGGCTGGGCCAGCGCGAGTCGTACCTGCTGCGCGACGCCCTGACCGACCTGCTCCGCAAGCACGACGCCGTGCGCCTTCCCTGACGCTTCCTTGACATTGCAGGGGGCGATGGGTTATAATGGCCTCAGCATCATGGCCCACGTCACTGTGTATTCCAAACCCGGCTGCCACCTCTGCGAAGAGGCCGTTCGCGTCTTGCAGCGCGTCCAAAAGCAGCACCCGTTTGCCTTGGAAGAAGTCAACATCCAGGAAGACCCGACCCTGCTGGCCGAATACGGCGAGCAGATCCCTGTGGTCACGCTGAACGGCACGTTTCTGTTCGAGTACGCGGTGGACGAGGCCCGCCTGCGCCAGCTATTGAAAGAGGTCGCCTGATGGCGCGGGTGGCGGACATCATCGTCGCCGCATTTCTGCTTCTCCTGCTGCTGCCCAATATGCTATTTATTCAGGTCGCGCTGGCACTTAACAAGAAGTCGGTCACGGCTTTTCTGCAACAATCCAGCCTGGACAAACTGCCGCTGCTGGTCCAGGTACTGCAAGGCAAATTGACCATCCGCGAGTGGTGGAGACCATTGACTTCCGAAGCGTGGTGGAAACCGAGACCGTGACCGACGTTCCGCAGGCGCGTGGCAATGAATTGCGACGCTGTAGGGCGCGGACGCCCATTCTCGACCTCCGTCGAGAGAAGACCACAGAGGAAGCAGCCCGCGCTATCATCCTGCTCCTTGTCCGCGTAGGCGGACACTGGGCGTCCGCGCCCCACAGCGTCGCAATTCATTGCCACGCTCCTACGGCCCTCGGCCCGTGCCGTCTCTCGCCGCGCCGTCTCGAACGGCGTCAGATCACTGCGTAACATCAGACCGTAATACAAGAGGAGGTGAATTAATTATGCGAATCCGTGCCAAAGAACTGCGACGTACCCAGAAGCGCGCCGAAGAGCGCCACAAGGCCCGTCACAAGGACGACCCCAAGACGACCGCTGCCATTGCGGCGGCCCCCAAGCGCAAGTAAGCCTCTTGACCCTATTTCGGGAGAGCCTGACTGATGGAAATCTCGGAAGTGGAACGCCTGCGGGGGACGACGCGCGAGGAGCGCATCTCCCCGCGCGAAGTGGACCTCATCAAATACCGCGACAGCCGGACGGCCCTAATCGTCACGATGATGAACGGCGAGATTATGGAAGGCGCAGTGCGCTGGTACGACGAGTACGCCCTGCGGCTGGTGCAGGCCGACCGCAGCGAGGTGACGGTCTACCTGCACGCGGTCGCCTACTACCGCGCCCGCGTCTGACCCGCCACTCGGAATCACTCTGAACCACAAAACCGCCCCCGTTCTTCTGAAGGCAGAAGAACCGGAGCGGTTGTTTTTTGTGGATAGGAGCCGCCGTCACCCTTCCGGCGCATCCAGGGCGGCCCGCCAGGTGCGACCGGCGACGAACCCGAGCTGCTCGCGGGCAGGCGTCAGGTCATAGAAGGTCCGGCCCGTCAGACGCTCCAGATCGGGAGTCAGGTCCGGCAGGTGCCGCTCCGTCAGCTCCCGCACCGTCGCGTTGGTCCGCAGGTCATCGGCCATCGTGTAAAAGACGTGGTGGCCGGACAGGTCCGACTCCAGGGCCAGACGGAAGGCGGCCGCCTGATCGTGGACATCAATGTAGCCCCACAGCGACGGGTCGCGCTCCTCGCCCGTGTTGTCCAGCGCGCGCTGGAGCCAGCCATGCCGCTTGGCCCGGTCCAGGTCCCACACGGCGGGCGGGCGCAGGACAATGGTGGTCATGCCCGTCAGCCGCGTCATGGCGTGGGCGCTCTCCTCATTCATCAGCTTGGACAGGCCGTAGCTGTCCTGCGGGCGGCGCGGGTGGGCGATGTCTACGGGCAGGTAGTCCGGCAGGCAGGGGTGCTTGGGGAACGAAAAGCCCAGCGCGCCGACGCTGGAAGTCAGCACGACGCGGGGGATGTCGTGCGCGTGGGCCGCTTCCAGCGCGTTCTGCGTCCCGATGACGTTGAGCCGAAGCACTTCATCGGCGGGGGCGTGCGGGGCGGGGATGGCGGCGAGGTGGGCGATGGCGTCGCACCCTGACGCCGCATTCAGCAGGCATAGGGCATCCGTCATGTCGGCATACACCGGCTCGGCGGCGGCCCGGACTTCGGGGGACATCGCCCGGCGGTCGAGCGCCCTGACCGTGTGCCCGTGCCGGGCCAGTTCCAGGACGACCTGGGAGCCGATCCGGCCCGCCGCCCCCGTAACGAGTATCCGCAAATTGTGGCTTCTTTCTGATGCCCCCCGGCCCCCATACTGGGGGAGGGGGTTCTACGCGAACAGCATCTGGATGAGCCGCGTGCCGTCTTCCACGAACGTGGTCGCCTCGTCCACGGCCCGCTCGTCGAACGGGAAGTGGGAAGCGGTGTGCGGCTTGGCCGAGTCGTACAGCAGGAACGGCACCGGACCCGCCTCGTGGGTCCGCAGCGAGATCGGCGTCTTGTGGTCCGGCACGATCACCAGGCGGTAGGGGTCGCGCCCCGCCATGCCCTCGCGCAGCGTCCCCAGCAGCTTCCGGTCGGTGTCCTCGATGGCCTGAATCTTGTGGTCAATGTTCCCTTCGTGGCCCGACTCGTCCGGCGCCTCGACGTGGATGTAGATGAAGTCCAGCGTGTCCAGGGCGGCCAGGGCGTAATTGGCCTTCGCCACATAGTCCGTGTCAATGTAGCCGGTGGCGCCGGGGACGTCTATGACCCGCAGGCCCGTGGCCCGGCCCAGGCCGCGCACCACGTCCACGGCGGTGATGACGCCGCCGCGCTTGCCGAAGGTCTGGAGGAAGTTCGGCAGGCTCGGCGCGTAGCCCTGGCCCCACAGCCAGATCATATTGCCGGGGTTCTTCCCCTCTTCGCGCCGCCGGACGTTGATCGGGTGGCCGTCCAGCAGCTCCAGCGAGTCGTACATGAGCTGCTTGAGCCGCTCCGCGCCCGCGCCCTCGGGCCAGTACCCGGCCAGCGGCTTACCCACGAAGTCGTGCGGGGGGATGGTTTGCAGGTCCACCGAGCCGCCCTGCTCGGCCATGATGTGCCGGTACTGGACGCCGGGGTAGAACCGGCGCTTTGACCCGCCGAGCTTCTTGTCAATCAGCTCGATGAGGGGCCGGGCCTCCTCGGTCGTGATGTGCCCCGCCGAGTTGTCCAGCAGGCTCGTCCCGTCGGTCGTGACCAGCGAGCAGCGGTAGGCGGCGTCGCCCGCGTCCAGCGGGACGCCCATCGCCAGGGCCTCGATCGGCCCGCGCCCCGTGTAGTACCGGCGCGGGTCGTACCCCAGCAGGTCCATGTTCGCCACGTCGCTGCCCGGATACATGCCGTCCGGCACGGTCAGGACACTGCCGACCAGCGATTTCTCCGCCAGGGCGTCAAAATTGGGCGTCCGCGCCGCCTGCATGGGCGTCTGCCCGCCCAGTTCGGCCAGCGGCAAGTCCGCCATCCCGTCAGGAACCAGCATGATGTATTTCATGGAAAGGTTATTATCCTATCAGTAGTGTTCAGTGGTGTCGCAGCAACCGCCTGTATTTCATGGCAGGCGGCGGAATGATTTCGCGATCCGTGCGGCAAGAGGATCGAAAAAGGCCCTCTGCCGCTCAGGGTAAACGAAGGTCATTGACCGGATAATGTCTCCGTTCATCAGGGTCTTCTCGTAAAAGATTTGGCCGCCGTCGTGCCCCGAGACGACGAACCAGCCTGCTCTAAGAACTTTGTAGGTGACGACTCGTTTCGGATGGTCCGGCAGGCCGCCCCGCGCGGCGTCATCGTAAAGGCTTTCCAGGCTCTCATCCAGCGCGTTGTACCGCCCGAACACCGTCAGGGCGGCGTCGGCGTGTACAGATAGGAACCTCTGGCCGTCCCCATTGTCCGGTTCGCCCTGCGGGTACAGCACACCCTTCGGGTAGGCAATGCCATACCGGAAACGGACGTTGACGTAGTCCCCGTAGGGGACCCGTGTCGGGGCGTGGGGACGGGGACGCGGTGCGGCCCGCACGGCAGCAACAGAGAGGGTCAGCAGGCAGACCGCAATGATGGCGGGCAGGGGAGTCTTTCTGCGGCACATCACGCCAGTTCCTCACCCGTCAGTCGTTGATACGCCTCACGGTACTTGGCCGCCGTCTTCTCGACGATCTCGGCGGGCAGGGCGGGGCCGGGCGCGGTCTTGTCCCAGTCCAGCGTTTCCAGGTAGTCGCGGACGAACTGCTTGTCGAAGGAGGCTTGCGGCTGGCCTGGCTTGTAAAGCGACGCCTCCCAGAAGCGGGACGAGTCGGGGGTGAGGGCTTCATCTATCAGGATGAGCTGGCCGTTAAGGTGTCCGAATTCAAACTTGGTGTCGGCGATGATGAGGCCGCGCTCGGCGGCGAAGTCGCGGGCGAAGGCATACAGGGCGAGGCTCTTGTCGGCGAGTTCTTTCGCCGTCTCCGCGCCGACCACCTCGGCGGCCTGGGCGGCGGAGACGTTCATGTCGTGGCCGGTGTGAGCCTTAGTGGCAGGCGTGAAGAGCGGCGTCGGCAGATTGTCCCCCTGGCGCAGACCGACGGGGACGGGGAGGTCGTACAGCCGCACCTCGCCGCCGTGGGCGAACAGGGTCTGGTAGTCCTTCCAGGCGGAGCCGTCCAGGTAGCCGCGCACGACGCATTCCAGCGGCAGGGCGGCGCACTTCTGGACGAGCTGCGAGCGGCCTTCCAGCATCGAAACCAGGTCGGCGGTGACGTTCACGCCCGCGTCGTGCAGGCGCGCGCCCAGCGTGTCCATGTCCGAGGCGAGGAAGTGGTTCGGGACGATGTGCTGCGTCTTCTCGAACCAGAAGCGAGATAGGGCGGTCAAGACGCGGCCCTTGTCGGGGATGCCCGTCGGCAGGATGACGTCGAAGGCCGAGATGCGGTCGGTGGCAACGATCAGCAGCGCGTCGCCCAGGTCGTACACGTCGCGCACCTTGCCTTCGATGAACTTGGGCAGGCCGGGAATGTCGGTGTGCAGGATGGGCTGGCTCATGGGATCACTTTACCTAAAACCTGCCGGGGGCTGATGGGGCCGATGTGTCGACTGTCGTCGGATTCGCGCAGGTTATCCCCCAGGACATAGACGGTGCGGTCGGGCGACGGCACAGGTATCTTGCCGGACGTAACACGGTGAAAATACCAGCCGAACAACAGCGGGTACGGCACCCGCCGATTGCCGTTGATCGTGTGGAAGTCGCCCGGCGGCGGCGCGGGCTGCCACGGGCGGATGAAGGCGATCCGCTTGATGAGTTCGTCGCCGTTGGTGTCCCGGAAGATGATCACGTCCCCCGGCTTAAGCTTCGACCGGGGCGCGCTCGTCCAGACCAGGACGGTTTCGCCGTTCTCATAGGTCGGCGACATGGACGGAACGGTTTCGCCGTTCTCATAGGTCGGCGACATGGACGGACCGGACACACGCCCCTGCCGGACGTTCAGCCGCAGCAGCAGGGCCAGCGCGAGCAGGACGGCGAGGGCGATCCAGGTTTGTTTCCTGAGCCGGGTCACGAAAAGTCCAGCGCCCGAATAACGGCCTCCAACGTGGCCGGGATCGTCGCGGGGTGCGGGACGGTCTTGACCGCCCGCTCCGGGTCTTTCAGCCCGTGCCCGGTCAGTGTCACGGCGACATTGGCCCCGTCATAGTCCCGGAAGTACCCTGCATCATAGAGCTTTTTGAGGCCGACGACCGGCGCGGCGCAGGCCGGCTCGGCGAAGACGCCTTCCAGGGCGGGCAGCAGTTGATAGGCCTCTAAAATCTCCTCGTCGGTCACTTTGTCAATCAGGCCGCCCGACTCGTCCCGCGCGGCCAGCGCGTGCTGCCAGGAGGCGGGGTTGCCGATCCGAATCGCCGTCGCAATGGTGTGCGGGTTGGGCACGGGGGCGCCGTCCACGATGGGGGCCGCGCCCGCCGCCTGGAAGCCGAGCATTCGGGGCAGCTTTTGGGACTTGCCTGCCGCTTGGTACTCTTTGTACCCCTTCCAGTAGGCTGTGATGTTGCCCGCGTTGCCGACCGGCAGGGCGTGGAAATCCGGGGCGTCGCCCAGCGCGTCGCAGACCTCGAACGCCCCCGTCTTCTGCCCCTCAATACGATAAGGGTTGATGTGGTTGACGATGGTGATCGGGTACTGATCGCAAATCGCGCGGGTTAGCGTTAGGGCATCGTCGAACGTGCCTTCAATGGCGACCACTTTGGCCCCGTGGATGAGGGCCTGCGACAGCTTGCCCAGGGCAACATCCGTATTGGGCAGCAGCACGACGCACTCCAGCCCCGCCCGCGCCGCGTAGGCCGCCGCCGCCGCGCTCGTATTGCCCGTAGAAGCGCACATGACGGCTCGCGCGCCTTCCTCCAGCGCCTTGGTAACGGCCAGCGTCATGCCCCGGTCTTTGAACGACCCCGTCGGGTTCATGCCCTCGAATTTAAGCCACAGGTTCAGGCCCGGCGTGATGGCCTGGGCCAGTCGCGGCGCGGGGACAAGCGGCGTGTCGCCCTCGAAGAGCGTCACGACGGGCGTCCGCTCCGAGACGGGCAGGTGGGCGCGGTACTGATTGATGATTCCTTGTCGCATAGTTCTCATGTCCCGGCACAGGGCGTTCGCGCCCGGCACTGGAAGTGCCGGTCTACTTGAAGTGAAAGTGCCTCCGGCACTGAGGACGAGCAACGGGTAGTTTTTCCGTAGTCGCGGAGCAGATACGCAGTAATGCCGAAGGCATACTTCCACGGGAGTAGACCGGCACTTCCAGTGCCGGGGCAATTACTACCACGTCTTAGGCAGGTGCAGCGTCTCGCCGTTGACCGAAAAGTAATACTCCGGGCCGACGCTCGCCAGCAGATCGGCGGCCAGCGTGTCAAACCCGACATCACTGGTGGCAAACTCGTCGCGCATGGAGACGCCGACGATCTGCCCCACGACGAGCTGACACTGGGACGGCGGCAGCGGAACGACATTGACCAAGCGGCATTCCAGCGAAGCCGGGCTTTCCGCGACGCGCGAGCATTCAATGGTCCCCGAAGCCGCTGGGGTCAGGCCGAGCCGCGCGAAGTCATCCCCTTTATCGGTTCCCTCGGCGGCTTTGTTCATGGTCTCGGCCAGGAAGCGCGGCACGAGGTTGACCACAAAGACGTTCGTCGCCTTGATGTTAGCGAGCGTGTGCTTGTCCTCGTCGTCGCGCCGGCTGAACGAGATGCCGAGCAGCGGCGGGAAGTTCGCCAGCCCGCAGAAGGCGTTGTACGGCGCGATGTTCGGCGTACCGCTCTTGTCCTGCGTCGAAACCAGCGCGATGGGCCGGGGCGCGATCAAACAGGCCCAGATGCTACCGCGCAGCTTGCTCGGTATTTGCTCAATGGTCAGGTGCATTTACAGCGGCTCCGCACTCAATCTATGTTAGGCCGAAAAGCAATTATCATCCATTGCCCCTTGACTCTTCCAAACATCGCATAGGTATTGGCATCTGTCCAGAGTTCATCAGGACTAAGATAACCTACATCACCACTGGATGTTACAACCCGTATTCAATCCCACCCATCATTGCCTTTGTTCTGGTTTGCTACCGACTCTTCAAAGAGCGGAATCACGATATCGTAGGATAAAACTTTCTCAACACGAGCAGAAACACTGGGAGCCGACCGTAAAGCAGCATTAGTTTTCGTTACGATTCCCCACGTCTTTTCATCTGCAAGTGCATAAGGAAATTTCTTTTCAGTATACGGGGACTGGAACGCTATTGTGTTCTTCTCATATCCACGAACCCAGCCGCCGCCGCCAGTGAGGATGCGCTTCATTACGGGCCAAAAAGGGCTATCTGATGCTGTCACCTTCCAGTCCTGTTTGAACTCCGTCTTTCCAAAAAATCCTCCTCCGCTCAGGCTAATGTTCGGATCAGTTACACTCAAAACGAACTGACTATCGTGGTTCTTGACTGCTTGGAGTAATTTTCTGCGAAAGGTGACAAAGGATGGCATCTTTCCTGCTTCATCTACTGGCAAATATTTGTGACCCGGCTGATGTGTAAACTGCAAAATCCAAATGTATTCGTTTTTCAGTGTGCCAAAGCCTCTTCCGGTTATGGATTCAGTATTGTCCGTGTCCATAACTTGTAGGTGCAACAGTTCCTTCTGTGCCGCATTTTGGTCACCAATGGCGATGTCAGCAACACCCAGGCTGAAATAGGCGTCGTTAAAATCGGGCTGGAAATTAACGGCCTGCTTATATTCTTTGATGGCTTCTGGATACTGACTCGTCATGCTGTACGCTTCACCAAGATAATAATGCGCGACAGCATCGTTAGTGTTCAGTTCTAGCGCTTTTGTTAGTGCCTTTACAGCTTCCTCTGGTTTCCCCAAATTGATTTGACAGTGCCCTGTGTCAATCCAAGCTTTCACCAAAGTGGAGTCGTGGCTGGTAGCATCTTCCAAAAACAAAAGTGCCCTTGCATTATTCCCTTGCTCAAGCAAAGCATGTCCCTTTTGGTAAAGGGCTGAAGCCAAGGAGTCCTGTGCGTAAACATGGACAGGGTATAGCAATAGGCACAGAGTCACTAAGATAGCATTGATAAAGTTCATGGCGCATTCCTTTAATCTATACGCAATGTTGGATTGCTTAGGTTAAATTGACAAACGCTTTATCTGGGTCGAAGCCAAAGCGGTTATAGGCCTCATGTCTGAGCAACCAAGCAAAGTATGCTACCTCGTCTGCTAAAGCATGGGCTACTGGGTGAACTGCTACGAGGCCAGCGGCCTGAGTAAAATAATCCCCATGAGCGACTGCCCTAGTACATAGTAATAGCGGTGACACAGGGTATTGCCCATCGTAGATATGGTGAATAGCCCATTGATGTTTACCATTTGCACGCCAGGGCCGCTCCCCGCCAGCCATCAAAAACGACATTATTGCTGGCCCATTTGATAAAGCGTTAGGAGTTATTTTCGCACTCTTCAGTTGTAACTTATGATCCAGGCTGTATTTATGATTTTTCTGACGTATAGCGCTAGGCATGAAAAGAAAACAGCGCTTAGGCCACTTGATATACAATTCTTTTTCACGCCAAATATTATCTGTCAAATCTCTCAAATGCATCGGCAGCTCTTCTCTAAGAGCAAGCATAAATGGGGGTAATCGTTTTTCCAGCATCGTGTTGGTTGTCACTCCTCCACGCGAATCCAGTTCTCGATACTGGAAACGATGTGCAGGCGGCGGATGACATCTAGGGAGGAGCGCAGGTTGGCCTCCAACGTCTGGTGCGTGATCCAGACGATCTCGGCGTCACCGTCGGGCAGGGCGCGCTGGACCACGCTCTCAATGGAGACGTTGAAGTCGCCGAAGACGGAGGCCAGGCTCGCCAGCACTTTGGGGCGGTCGTGGGCAATCAGGCGGATGTAATACTTGGTCCGCAGGCGACTGATCGGCAGCGTTGGCTTGCGATCGTAGCAGGTGCAGCCGATCCGTCCCGTCGCGCCCCGGCGGATGTTGCGGGCGATCTCGATGATGTCCCCGACGACCGCGCTGCCGGTCGGCAGGCTGCCCGCGCCGCGCCCGTAGAACATGACGTCGCCGACGGCATCCCCGCGCAGGTAGATGGCGTTGTGGACGTCATGGACCGAGGCCAGCGGGTGCGCCGAAGGCAGCAGGACGGGGTGGACGCGCACTTGCAGGGCGTCGCCCCCGTCCTGGCCGATGCCGACGATCTTGATGACGTAGCCCAGGTCGCGGGCGACTTCGATGTCCCGCTTGCTGATGCGCGTGATGCCCTCCACATAGATGTCTTCGGGCAGGACGCGCGAGGTGAAGGCGATGGACGACAGGATGGCGGTCTTGTACTGGGCGTCGTAGCCTTCCACGTCATCCGTGGGGTCGGCCTCGGCGTAGCCGTGCGCCTGCGCCTCGGCCAGCACGTCGGCGAAGTCGGCGTCTTCCGCCGTCATCTTAGACAGGATGTAGTTCGTCGTGCCGTTGACGATGCCCATGACCTGCGAGAACCGGTTGCCGGCGAGGGCCTGTTTGAGCGGCTGGATGATGGGGATGCCGCCGCCGACGCTGCCTTCAAAGTTGAAGTCCAGGTCGCGCTCCTCGGCCTCGTGCAGCAGGTCGTGACCCGCCTTCGCCATCATCTCTTTGTTGGCGGTGACGATGTTTTTGCCGCTGCGGATCGCCCGCAGGACCAGCCCGTGGGCCGGGGTGACGCCGCCGATCAGCTCGCAGACAATATCAATTTCCGGGTCGTCGGTGACGTCCTCCGCCCGGTCGGTCAGCAGGCCCGCATCCACGGCCACGTCGCGCGGCTTCGCCAGATCCCGGACAGCGATGCGCTTGACGACGAGCGGCAGGCCGACCTTACGGGCGATGGACTCGGCGTTCTCGGTCAGGACGCGGACCGTGCCGCTCCCGACGACTCCCAGACCGATGACTCCGATATTTATTTGCGTTCGCTGAGTCACTGCGGCTCCACGAAGATCAGCGGCTGGCCCTGCTGGACCAGCTTGCCGCTCTCTACGGGCGTGTCCGTGACGCGGCCCGCCACTTCAGACGGCACCTCGCTATAGACCTTCATCGCCTCGATCAGCCCGATGGGCTGGCCGACGCGGACGAAGTCGCCGACGCTGACGAACGGCGGGTCTTCGGGCGACGGCGAGCGGTAGAAGACGCCCACCATC
>CAXTWM010000124.1:0-12874 GCA_964247915.1 uncultured Armatimonadales bacterium
GTCGGGGGGCAGCCCGTCGCGCAGCTTCAAGGCGTACTCGTTCGGGGTGAGCGTCCAGCCCAGATTGAGCTGGTTGACGCGGACTCGGTCGCGGGCGTGGGCGTCGGCGAGGTTGCGGGTCAGGGTCATCAGCGCGCCTTTGCTGACCGAGTAGGCCAGCAGGCCCGCCTCGCCGCACCAGGCGTTGACCGACCCGATGTTGAGCGCGACGCCCCCTCCCTGCGCGCGCCAGTGCGGGAGCAGGGCGCGGAGCAGCAGCAGCGGGGCGCGGACGTTGACGGCCAGGATGTCGTCGAAGAGGGCGGCGTCGGTGGTTTCGAGTGTGCTGCGGGTCGTCAAGGCCGCGTTGTTGACCAGGATGTCCAGCCGCCCGAAGCGGGCCAGGGCCGTTTGGATCAGTGCCTCGCACTGCGCCGGGTCGGCCAAGTCGGCGGGAGCGAATGTCGCCCCGCCTCGCAGCGAACCGGCGACGGCCTCGCCCGCCTCCTGTTCAGACGGTCGCCCGTGTACCATCACCCGCGCGCCCTCCTGCGCGAAGCGGCGGGCGACGGCCTCCCCGATGCCGGTCGCCGAGCCGGTCACGAGCGCGGTCTTTCCCTCAAGCTGCATGGCGCTCCCTGTAAAAATCCTCCAGCCCGAAGGGGCGACAGCCACGCCAAACGGCAAGCGTCAGTCCGATTTTTTCGACGCGGTTAGTCTCTGAGGGCTAGGGCCAGGCGACGGACGACGGCGTGTTATCCACCATGACCCTTGCGTGATCTTCCATGTCCTTGGCGCGATCTTCCTCCGCCACAGCATCGTCCGCAAGCACAGCCAGGGCCGGATTGGCTGTGATGAGATATGTTTGCCGGACACGCACGCCGCCGAAAGAGGCGTAGGGAAGGCGGATTATCTGATGCTCCGTGTTGTATAAGGCGACCGTGGCGCGGACTAAATTATCCGACGGACTCAGGGGAACTAGACGTGCTATGGGAAGCCAGTCGATGGGATTCATTTCCGAGCCGAGCAAGGTGACCAGTTCAGCAATGCCCGCGCGGTCGGTTGTCAGCCAAGGGGCCGACGCTATGATATCCCATTGCCCTGGCATATCGGCTCGCTCACATAAGACGAAAAGCGCAAAGCTCCCCTTCTTACCCGCAACCTTTTCTTCCGCATCCCGAAACTTCTCAACTATGCCTATATCAACGCGGGTTACATCAACCCGGTCCATCTCCACTAAGCTCATAGTAAGACTCCTAAAAGGGTTTCCGTGGTCCCGATCATCTGATCCGCTTTGGTCACAGTGCTTGAGCCGACGGGGCTATAGCGCAGTTCCGGCTTCCAGTCGCCCACAATTGACCGTTCTGCGAGATAAACAGGCTTGATGCTCTGAACCATCCCGGAATACCACAGGAGCGTGTTATGCTCATGTGTGAACAGGCTCTTGAAATCGCCATCTGCTTTGTTGTCTTTCAATGGCGGAAATGTCGGCCATCCTAAGGTCTGGCAGATGCGGAATTTCAGTGCAATCTCCACTGCATAGCCACAGAGATACACCGCGCCGTCATAACTCCCGTTGTCCCGCAAGATTTTTGCATCGCGCAAATGCGCCTTTGCGGTTTCTGCAAGGTCAGCCGGAGTGATGCCTGTTGTGGTCATAATCGGTCCTGGGCTGATAAGCTTTTCGCATATCTGCCCCCAGTATACTCGCAATCCCAATTTCTGTCAAAATGATTTTCCTCGGCTTTACACGAAACGCGAGGGAACTCCTGTCCTCGCCCGTTTGTAGGGAGAGGCAGGAGTACCACGACCATGAAACCCATGCTGATTACCCTGCTGGCGGCGGGCACCCTTGTTGGGGCCGCGCTGACCGCGCGGACGGCGATTCACCCTGCACAGGCCGCGCCGGCCTCGGCCACGGGCCGGACGCCCGTCATCGTCGAATTGTTCACGTCCGAAGGCTGTTCGAGCTGCCCGCCCGCCGACGCGCTGCTGTCCCAGCTTACGAAAACGCAGCCGGTGGCAGGGGCGGACGTGATCGCCCTGGGCGAGCATGTGGACTACTGGGACCACGGCGGCTGGGCGGACCGGTTTTCGTCGCGCCGGTTCAGCGCGCGCCAGAGCGACTACGCCAACACCTTCCGCAAGGACACGGTCTACACGCCGCAGATGATCGTGGACGGGCAGGCGCAGTTCGTGGGCAGCGACGAGGACGCGGCGCGGGCGGCCATCGCGCGGGCCGCGCGGCAGCCGAAGGCGCAGGTCTTACTCGCGCGGGCGGGCGACACGCTCTCGGTCCGGGTGGACCACCTGCCGGCGTCCGTGAAGAACGACCCCGCCGAGGTGCTGCTGGCGGTGACCGAGGGCGGCCTGAGTTCTTCGGTCGGCGGCGGCGAGAACGCGGGGCGGCGGCTGGGCCATTCCGCCGTCGTGCGGCAGCTCACGCCCCTGGGCACGGTCTCGGGCGGCGTGTTCACCGCCGCGCCGTCCGTCAAGCCTGCGTCCGGCTGGCGGCGCGAGAACCTGTCCGCCGTGGTCTTCGTGCAGGAGCGCGGCAGCCGAAGGATCGTCGGCGCGGCGGAGGTCGGCTTGAAGTGACACCGTCTGAGGGGTGCCAGCGGGCTTCGGCGGGCGCCGGGATGCCGCGTTTCGGCTTCCGCAGCAGCCGTGTGGCCGGGAGGGCCAGCGGGGGCGTCGGGCCGAGCATGATCCGCCAGCGGATCGCCCGTGTGCTATGTCGGCTGCCATCTTGTGTTCCCGTTATGGGCAAAAGCCATAAAACAGGCGACGCCGCAGGGCATGGAAGGAAAAGGCCGTCGGCATCTCCCGACAGCCTTTCCCTGTTCGCGCTAGGGCTGGATCGCCCAGAAGAGGCGGTCAACGCAGACCGCCGCGCAGGTGATGATCAGGACGATCACCGCCAGGTCGAACACGTCCACGCGCGGCCTGCGCCGCGCGCGCACCCCCGGCCTCGCTGGGACGGTGCGCGGGGCGACGGCCTCCCCCGACGCGAAGCGCAGCGGCTTCCCCGCGACCGTCGGCAGCGCGGGCAGGGACGGGTTGAGGATCGAGAGGATGACAGCCTCGTCACCTTCGGGGACGACCTCCGTGCGGGTGCCCTTGTCCCGGTCGTCCAGTGTTTCTACCATTCGTGATCTCCTCTACCGCCGTTCGGCACTGCGCCGGGTAAGACAGCCGGGGCGGTGGACCGGCTGACGGGGTGAGTATGACCGGCTTTGGGGCGCGTCACTGTGCCTTTTGTCACACCGCCGCCGTTTATTTCGCCGGCGGCGGGTAGGCGGCGAACGCCTCGGCCTGTCCCCAGGGCTGAACCCCTGGGCTTTAGAAGTGCAAGCCCCCGCCTGCGCGGGCGAAGAGAAGACCCCTCTGGTCTGTGACTCCTATGCCCGCGCAGGCGGGGATTTGCTCTCTTAAAGCCCAGGGGTTCAGGGCAGGGTTGTTGAGGCAAAGGGTCTATCCTGGCGGCGGGTAGGCGGCGAACGCCTCGGCGTACTTGAGACCCGTGCCGGTGTTGAACAGGATGACCGTCTCGTCGGGTCCCACCCAGCCCTGGGCGCGCAGGCGGCGCAGGGCGGCCAGGCACGCCCCGCCTTCGGGGGCGGCGCAGACGCCCGTGGCGGCGCTCAGGGCGTAGGCGTCGGCCATCAGCTCCGCGTCGGAGACGGTCAAGGCCGTCCCGCCGCACCGCCGCAGCATGTCCAGCATGACGAAGTCTCCAATGGCGCGTGGGACGCGCAATCCCGAAGCGACCGTTTGGGCGTTCGGGAACAGCGCCGCTTCGGACGCCCCGGCCGCGAAGGCGCGGGTGATGGGGGCGCACCCTTCCGCCTGGACGCTGACCAGGCGCGGGCGCTTCGACCCGATCCAGCCCAGCGCCTCCATCTCGTCGAACGCCTTGCCCATGCCGATCAGCCCGGTCCCGCCGCCCGTCGGGTACAGGATCACGTCGGGCAGCGTCCAGCCCAGCGACTGGGCGATCTCGTAGCCCATCGTCTTCTTGCCCTCCACCCGGTACGGCTCGCGCAGCGTGGACACGTCCCACCAGCCTTCCCGCGCCTGCCCCTCCTGGACCATCTTGGCGCAGTCGTTGATCAGGCCGTCCACCAATGTCACCCGCGCCCCGGAAATCAGGCACTCCAGCCGGTTGGCGGCGGGCACGTCGCGCGGCATGAAGACGTGCGCTTCCAGCCCCGCCCGCGCCGCGTAGGCGGCCAGCGCCCCGCCCGCGTTGCCCGCCGACGGCACGGCCAGCTTGCGCGCCCCGAAGTGTTTTGCCATCGCGACCGCCACGGCCAGGCCGCGCGCCTTGAACGAGCCGGTCGGGTTGACGGCCTCGTCCTTGACCCACAGCGCCCCCGCCGCCATGCCCAGGGTGTCGCCCAGGCCGTCGGCGGCCAGCAGCGGCGTCCCGCCTTCGCCCAGCGTCAGCGGTTCCTGGTCAAAGGGAAGCGGCAGCACCTCGCGCCAGCGCCAGAGGGAGTGGGTTCGCCCGGCCAGGCCGTCGCGGGAGACGGCCTGGGCCACGGCGGGCAGGTCATAGTCCACCCGCAGCGGCTTCCCGCAGTCGCACAGGTTGCGCCACCGGTCGGCGGGGTAGGCCGTCCCGCAGGCCCAGCAGGTGAGTTGGGTGACAAAAGTGTTCATTTGAGCCTCTTGCACGACGCGCCCCGATATGGGGCAAAATATAAAAAGGGGCGCGAAAGATCGCGCCCCTACCGCCCTCAGTGACCGCCGGCGTTCCCGGCCTCCGGCGGCATCTGGTCCTGGACCGTGCGGCCGTCCACGACCGCCTCGCGGGGCGCCCGGACGCCGATCCGCACCTCATCCCCCTGCACCTCGATCAGCGTGATCTCCATGTCCGAGCCGATGCAGATGGTGGAGCGGTCCCCGGCATCCGTCCGGCGTGATAAGACGAGCATGTTTGCCTCCCTGGCGTGTGTGATGCCTTGCTACACTGCACAAACCATGCCAAGTACAACTACGGGGACAAAAAGACGCAACGCGCTCGGCGCGGCGGCTCGCGGGGGCGCGGATTAAAAACTTCTCATCCCCGCCTAACCTCCCTCTAATGTTCGTCTGCTACAGTGAGACGGCATGGCGGAACACTTCCCCCCGGCCCGCTACACGAACTCCACACCCGCCGAGATCCGCCGAAAGGTGGCGGCCTACCAGGCCCACAAGCAGGCGGCGGGGCGGCGGCGGCAAGGCTGCTTCCGGGCCGCGCTGCTCCTCGGGGCGCTTCTTCTGGCGGGGCCGTGGCTGCACCGGCACGGTCTGGCCCACGGCTCTTGGCTCACCCACGCGCGCATGAGGCGCCACCGCTAATGTCCCCGCTTCCGAGCCGCCCGGATAGTCCCTTCCGCCGGACGACCGGACACGCCTGCTCACCGCCGGCGCGGGGGCGCGCGACGGGGCTGCTGATGGCGGTCCGCGCGGTTCCTGTGGCGGCCGCTTCACCCCATACGGCTGCTGCTCCGGCGTGCAGACCTACCGCGTCGCGCCTATCGAACAAAAATGTACAGGGTATTTGCCCATCGGTAAGAAAATCCACACCGATTTAACGATGCTGGAACGGTAGCCTGATATAATAAAGGCGGCTCGCTGGAAGCAGTGGCTTTTGCGCGTTCATCGTCCATGCTTGCTCGAAAGGATCGCACACCAGGATTCCCGCCCGCTTACGGCTCACCTGCCTCATCCCGCTTGCCCTGCTCGGGTCCG
Organism: uncultured Armatimonadales bacterium; assembly: GCA_964247915.1. Classification (GTDB taxonomy): domain Bacteria; phylum Armatimonadota; class Armatimonadia; order Armatimonadales; family Capsulimonadaceae; genus JANXMY01. The sequence goes on from CAXTWM010000124.1 coordinate 5,719, forward strand.
CTGCGGCCCGGCCTGCCTCCGCTCAGGCCATCGTCGCCCCCAACGCCTTCGCCACGGCGAACGGGGAAACCGCGCCAACACCGCCCCCTTCAACAACGTCAGCCGCTACCAGCAGATCTACGCGGCGTCCCAGTTCTCCGCCCTGTCCGGGCCGGAACTGATCACCCAGATCGCCTTTCGCCCGGCGACGACCCAGGGCACCTTCACATTTACCGACTCACAGATGCAGTTCGACCTCTCGACGAACACGGAAGCCGTGAGCAGCCTCAGCCCGACCTTCGCCGCCAACGTCGGCGGCAACGATCAGATCGTCTACAATTCCGCCCTGACGCTCACCTCGGCAGGCACGTCCGCGTCGGGAGCGGGGCCGTTCGATGTCATCGTGAAGTTGACCAACCCTTTCCTCTACAATCCGGCGGCGGGGAACCTGGTGCTGGACATCCGCAACTTCGGCCCCCTCTCCGGCCCCAACCCCGCTATCTTCCTCGACCTCGGCGCCGACCCTTCGACCCGCCTGGTGTTCGCGGACAACTCGACGACGGCGGCCACAGGCTCGATCCAAAACTTCGGCCTGGCGACGCAGTTCACGTTCGCCCCGCCCGCCGTGCTGGAAGCCTCCACGACGGTCTCCCTAGGCCTGCTGCTGGCCCTGGGGACGGGCAGGCTGGTGGTCGCCGCCAAGCGCAAGAAGGCCGTTTCGTCCCTCTAGCCGCCTCCGCAGGCAGGGGACAGAAAGGCGCGGGTGAGTGCTCTCACCCGCGCCTTTTCTCGTTACTTCATTCCGTGTCGCTCCCCTTCGGCTGCCCCGCGTCGCCCTTGATCCAGACCGTTTTCAGGTTCACGAACTCGCGCAGGCCGTGGTCGGACAGCTCGCGGCCATACCCCGAACGCTTGACGCCGCCGAAGGGCAGGCGCGGGTCCGAAGCGACCATGCCGTTCACGAACGTCATGCCGGCCTCGATCTCGTTGACGAACCGGTCCTGCTCGGTGGGGTCGCTCGTCCACACGCTGCTGCCCAGCCCGAACGGCGTGTCGTTGGCCTGATAGATAGCGTCGTCCATGTCCTTGACGCGGAACAGCAGGGCGACGGGGCCGAACAGCTCCTCGGAGTAGGCCGGGGCGTCCAGGGGGATGTCGGCGAGGACGGTCGGGGCGTAGAAGAAGCCCGGCCCATCTAATCTCTGGCCGCCCAGCAGGACGCGCGCGCCCGCCGCGACGCTCCGGTCCACCTGCGACGCCAGGCCGTCGCGGATGGCCGGAGTCGCCAGCGGGCCGACGTCCGTGGCCGCGTCCATCGGGTCGCCGACCCGGAGCGACGCCATCGCGTCCACGAAGCGCTGCGTCCACTCGTCGGCGATTGTTTCATGCACCAGGAACCGCTTGGCGGCGATGCAGGACTGGCCGTTGTTGAGCGTCCTGGCCTTCACCGCCGTTTGGACGGCGGCGTCCAGGTCGGCACTGGGCATGACGATGAACGGGTCGCTGCCGCCGAGTTCCAGCACGGTCTTTTTGACCCGCCTGCCTGCTTGCTCGGCGACGGCGCTCCCGGCCCGCTCACTGCCCGTCAGCGTGGCGGCCATGACGCGCGGATCGTCCAGGATGGCCGGAACTTGCTCGGTCTCGATCAGCAGCGTCTGGAAGACGCCCTCCCCGAACCCCGCCCGTCGGAACAGGTCTTGGAGGAAGAGGGCGCACTGCGGGACGGAGGGCGCGTGCTTGAGCAGGCCGACGTTGCCGGCCATGAGCGCGGGCGCGGCAAAGCGGATGACCTGCCAGAGCGGGAAGTTCCAGGGCATGACGGCCAGGACCGGCCCGAGCGGCAGGGAACGGACGAAGGCCCGCGCGCCGTCTACCGTGTAGGGCTGGTCTGCCAGCAACCGCTCGGCGTTCTCCGCATAATAGCGGCAGGCGCGGGCGCACTTCTCGGTCTCCTCCACGGACGAGCGGAGCGTCTTGCCGACTTCCAGCGTCATCGTCCGGGCGACGGCGTGTTTCTCGGCGTCCAGTATTTTTCCCGCCCGCCTCATTTTGGCCGCGCGGTCGGCGAAGGAGGTTCGCCGGTGTTCCCGGAAGGCGTCGGCGGCCAGTTGCAGCCTGTCCTGGAGGGCGGCATCGGACAGCGGCGTAAAGGTCTGGAGCGTCTCCCCGGTGGCGGGGTTGACCGAGGCAATAGGCATGGCGGGTTCCTCTGCGGCTTTGGGCCGATGGCTTTGGGGTGAGTTTACCCGCAATGGCAGACGGGGGAACGCGATGGGGGTATGGTAGGCATAATGGTCGAGCCGTCGGGCTGAACCCCCTCGCTGGGGGGTGCGGACGCCGACTGCCCGTCTGCGCGGGCAAGGCAAGGTATTCGTGGGCCTGTCTTATCCCCACGCAGGTGGGGAATAGGCGTTGCGCCCCACAGCCGGGGGCTTCAGCCCCACGGCTTGTTCCGGGCGGCAGCCGCGCCGCGTATATAATTTTCGCCTTCCTGCTGTTGACATTCTACGCCTATATATGGAATAATCAAAGCACTTTGTATTGTAAAGCATGAACGAGGAGAACCCTATGCCCGTCCTGACTGCGCCGCTGGAGGAGGCCCGCGAGAACCTGCGGGTCATCCGGCAGACGATGGAGCGCTCGACCAAGTATTCGACGCTGTCCGGCCTGTCCGGCGTCCTGATCGGGCTGGCCGCCATCGCGGGCGTCCTCGTCTCCCACGTCCTGCTGGCGCGCGCCGAAGCCGCGCACCCGCTGGAACGGGGGGACTACCTGCCGCTCGGCCCGGTCTGGCTCGTTGTGCTGGCCCTGGCCGTCGGCATCGAGTTCGCCTGCAACAAGCGGCGGGCGGCCACCATCGGCAAGCGCGTCGGGTCGCCACTGGGCGCGCACATCCTCGTTGCGGCCCTGCCGGCCTTCTTCGCCGCCGCCCTGCTGACGCTCTTTTTCTACCTGCACGATCTGGCCTCGTTCGTGTGGGCCGCTTGGATGCTCTGCTACGGGCTGGCGATCTGCGCGGTCGGCCTGTTCTCCATCCGGCCCGTGTCGTTTCTGGGCGCGGCCTTTGTCCTGGCGGGGGCGGTGACGCTGCTGCTGCCGGTCCCCGCCCACCTGCCCATGATGGCCCTGGCCTTCGGCGGCTTCCACATCGGGTACGGCGTCCTGATGGCGCGGAAGCACGGGTGGTAGACTCAATGGCAGTCGTCCAAGCGGGGCCAAATCTTCAAACCGGGTATGCCGCCGTCGTCGAGTCGCTGGAGGCGATTGACGAGACCATCCACCAGAAGGTGCGCCTGGGCATCATGTCCGCCCTGATGGCGCGCGGCGAGACCGACTTCCGCTTCCTGAAGGACACCCTGAGCGTCACCGACGGCAACCTGTCCATCCACCTGAGCAAGCTGGAGGAGGCGGGGTACGTCGTCAGCGCCAAGGAGTTCGTCCGCAAGAAGCCGCATACCACCTACGCGCCGACCGAGGCGGGCCGGGCGGCCTTCCACGCCTACCTCGCCGCCCTGGAGCGCATCGTGCAGTCGGCGGGGCAGAGCGGGGGCGAGCGCCCAGGATGATGCTGCGCCCCGCGACCAGTGTCGCCTGGAACCTGCTCCTGGCCGTCATCCCGGTCGTCCTCGCCTTCGCCCTGGCGCGCGGGGCGCGGCGGGACATGCGGGCGACCGGCCGCACCCGCTGGGGCCTGTGGCTGCCGCTCGGGCTGGTCTGGCTGGCCTTCCTGCCCAATTCCTGCTACCTGCTGACCGAGTGGCGGCACTTCTTCGACACGCTGACCCAGAGCCAGCTCTACGCCCAGGCGCACCAGAGCCGCGACGGGCGGCTGGACTTCTTCGTCGTCACCGGCTTCTACCTCCTCTACAGCGGCGTGGGCCTGCTCGCCTTCTTCCTGGCCGTCTGGCCGCTCGACCGCCTGACCCGCCGCCGCCTGGGCCGGACGGGGGCCGCCCTGCGCCCGCTGATCTTCCCGCTGTGCGCCCTGGGCGTCTACCTGGGCCTGATGAGCGGCCGCTTCAACTCCTGGGACCTGGTCCACCCGCACCGCCTGGCGGGCCTGCTGGCGACGACCGCCCATGCCCTGCAACGCCCGGCCCTGCTCGGGATGATCCTCGCCTTTGGGGCCGTCCTGTGGCTGTTCTACGCCGCCTTCGACATCTGGATGGACGGCCTGGCCTGGCGCCTGGCCCGCCGCCACGCCCACCGCCACCCGGCAGATCAACACCCGGCAGATCAACACCCGGAAGATTCCCGCGAGAAAGACCCCGCCCATGCTCCTGCATGACACCACCCTCTACCGCCGCCTGCTCCGCCGCCTCTCGCTGGCCGAGCTGTTGGCCCTGTACGAGCGCACTGTCTGCCTCTACGCCCCGCTCGCTCAGGCCGTCTCCGACGAGCTGGACGCACGGCTGGGAGGGGGATGATCGTGTGGAGAAAACCAGCAACGCCATGCATGTGTTCTCGCGGATCGTGTTCGCCTTCGTGGACTTCTTGCTCGGGCTGTTCGTGGGCACAGTCGCCGCTGTCATACTGGCACTTGTGCTCCTGCGAGGGTCTGCCGGTGGCCCTGGTGACGGGATCGGACTGATCTTTCTGGCGATGCTGGGTGCGGGATGTGGGGCTATCTTGGGGCTGATCGCTGGGGTTGTGCTGCCTGGCACCTATGGGCGGAAACAGAACAGCCCGAAAGATGCGCGGACTCCTGTGGACGAGCACACCTAGCCGCCCCCGCCGGAGGAACGAACAAAGGAATAACGGGTTGCGGGCCGAAGATGCTGGTTTGGAGGTTCTGAGCGGCTGCTTTGCCTTGGTAGCGCTCCTGTTCGCGGCGGGCGGGGGCGCACTCTGGCGCTCACTCTGGGCGAGACGTGCAAGGCCCGCGCATGACCGTCTCGTCCGCCTCATGGTCGGGTTTGTCGCGGGGGAAGACCGCAGTTTAGCGAGGGTGGCTGAGATCGAAGCCCTGCTAACGACCGTGTTCCCGCGTGACAAACATTATGACGAATTGGCGGCTTCCGTCGTTGCGTTCGCTCCCCGTGAGATGGCTGCGTTTCGGGATGAAGCCGGGCTGATTCAGGTCTTCCGAGCGTTTCTGAAGAAGCACAAGGTCAGCGTGCCGGAAGAAGCGCCGAACCGAAGCGGTGTGTGGCCGCCCCCGCCGAAACGCTGAACGGTTCCCTCATGGTTTCTTCATAAATGGGTATAATGGAAGGGCTTGCTGCCCCCGGCCAGCGTTGGTGGAGAGGAGGTAGCCGCGCCGGTCGGATGAAGGCGCTTTCGTCTCTTCTTCGCCTGTCCTTGCTTTGGAAAGAAGTCATTCCATGAAGAACCTTGGCCGTACATTCTCTCCCGCCGCCGTGGCGGGGGCGCTCGCTCTCTTGGCCGCTGCGCCGCAGGCGGCTTCCGCGCAGGCGGTGCGCGGCTTCTTGTCCCCCGGCGCCCTCCGGGGCGGCGCGTCGGCCCCCACCCAGCCCACGCCACAGGTCGTCATGCCGCCGATGCGGTCCGGCGCTATCTCCGGGCAGCCCGGCGGGGCGTTCGGGCCGTCGCCGGGCTTCAACTCACCGGGCTTCAACCGGCCTGTGTTCAACCCGCCGGGGTACAACAACCTGCCGGGCTATAGCCAGCCGAGCTTCAACCCGCCGAACTTTAACCAGCCCACCGTCAACCGAAACGTGTTCGACTTTAACCCGCCGGTTTATGGCAATCTGCCGAACTACAACAATCTGCCGAACTACAACAATGGGTCGGTCTACAGCAACAATGGGGCGGTTTACGGCGGCTCTATTTATAACAACGGGGCCGTGTACGGGAACGGTCAGGCCCTCCGCGGCGGGCGGCCGTCCGGCCCCGCCGTGATCGTCCCCGGCCCGTTCGCGGGGCTGCCGGGCGGCGACCGCCGCCTGCGCTCCGGCAGGTTCGGGGGGGCGGGGAACAGCGTCTCCGGCCTGCCGGGCTACCCCTTCGGCGCCCGCAGCGGGTATTCCGACGGGCAGGACCTCCGGCCCGGCGGGCTGGCGGCCCCCGACCGTCGGCCTGCGGGCGGCGGGTACTCCGGGACCGGCGGCGGGTACTCGGGCGGGACCGGCGGCGGGCGCTTCGGCGGGTCGGGCCTCCACTTTCCCACACCGCCGGGGGCGCCGAACGTGACGAGGCGGGTGTACCAGAACAACTACATCTACAACAACTACAATTCCTCCACGGTCGTCGTCAACACGCCGCCGCTCCTCGGGGGCTACTACTATGGCAACTACTGCGACACTTATGTGCCGGCTCAGACCTATCCGTCCGTCTACTCCGCCTATGCGGGCTTCCCCGGCTACATCTTCAACGCCAGCCCCAGCGTCATCATCGTCAGCCCGCCCGTGGCCCTGCCGTATGTGACCCCGTACCTGCCGTTCGACACGCCGAACTACCCGGTGACGTACAACCAGAACAACTACTATGTTTCCAGCGAGAGCCGGGCGCAGGAGATCACGGGGGGCGGCGAGCCGGCGCGGGCCGCCCTGAAGAGCGCCTACCCCGCCGACTCCTACCAGGCCGCCTTCGCCGACATCGCGCGGGCGTGGGCCGAGGGCGACATCGCGCCCCTGCGGAAGCACATCCGCGATGCGGATACGCGCGTCAGTGTCTTCCTGAACAAGAAGTATTCCTACTCCATCGCCTCGGGCGACTTCGTGCAGATCACGCGGGACGCCCTGGACCGGCTCCACACGGTCTCGTTCGACTTCACGCGCCTGCGGAAAGCGAAGACCGGGGACGTGACCGCCTACGGTGCCCACGTCTACCGGACGGGCGACGGCCAGGGCAGCGGCGACGCGGGCACGGTGCCGCTCGACCTGAACGGGACAGACGCCGACGGCGCCGGTCAGGCGACCGCCGACTCCACCGCAGGAACCGAGAAGACGGTCTACGTTTCCTACACCCTGCGCCACCGCGACGGCCAGTGGTACATCGTCGAGGTGGACTCGGCGGACCACGCCCTGGTGCCGGAACAGTAAACATCGTGCCTCAGTGGCCGGGCGGGGGGACCCCGTCCCTACACAGGCGCATGGGGACAAGCGTAGGGGCGGGGTTTCCCCGCCCTCTTCTTCTGTTCTCCGTGGCCCGTCCCCAAAATCCCTCCGCCCCGCCGGGAACTTTTCCCGACTCCGCCCCCGTCAAAGTACCCGTA
>CAXTWM010000125.1:0-5445 GCA_964247915.1 uncultured Armatimonadales bacterium
GGGCGCACCCGCACGGCGGCGGGCGCGGACGGGGCGCGGGCGCGGCCCCTGATGCGCGCCCGGGGCGCGCCGCCCGCCGCGCTGGCCCCGGTCGTCCGGGCGGCGGCCCGGCTGACCGGCCCGGTGCCGATCACGGATGACGCCCGCCCCCTGCTGCTGTTCAACCGGGACGCGGCCCGCGCGCTGTCGTCGCTGAACGAGTTCGAGGCGCTGTCGTCCTTGCCGGAAGACCCGGCCCTGCGGGCCTGGCTGGACGCGCCGGGCCTGCCCCGGTCGGCGTCGGTCTGGTACGGCGAGGGCGAGATCGCCGCCCTGGCCCAGATCGCCGCCGCGCAGGGGATGCCGGACCTGCTGCCGCCCGCCCAGCAGGTCGCGACGGACCTGCGCGGCCTGCGGGACTGGCTGGCCGGCCGCCTGCCGGACGCGCCCACCCCGGAGCAGGCGGCCCTGCGCGACGCGCTGGCCTCGTTCCTGCGCGACCAGGCGCTGGCCCATCCCGGCGTCAAGTCCCGCCAGCCGCTGACATCCGCGCAGCTCCAGGCGCTGGGCGCCATCGGGCGGCAGGTGGAGGCGCTGGCGCTGGGGCCGGAGTGAAGGCCGGCTCCCGCAGAGACCCACCCCGGCCCGAAGAAGACCCGGCCCGAAGAAGACCCGGCCCTGAAGGAGCGTGGCAATGAATTGCGACGCTGTGGGGCGAAGACGCCCAGTGTCCGCCTGCGCGGACAAGGAAAGCCCCAGGACCGCTCTTCTCTCGGCGGAGGCCGAGAATGGGCGTCTTCGCCCCACAGCATAGGAGTTCACTCCCACGCCTCTTACTCCCACGCCTTCTACTCCCACGCGCCTCCGACCTGCGTGACATCAGCGAGTCACGTTCACCCCCGCATGTTCACCCCCGCATGTCCATCCCCCCGTCCACGGTCATCGTCGTCCCCGTGATGAAGGCGGCCAGGTCGCTCAGGAGGAAGCAGGTCGCGCCGGCCACGTCGGCGGGCCGCCCGATGCGGCCCAGGGGGAAGTTCGCCGCCACCTCGTCCCGGCCCAGGGCGTCCAGGCTGGGCGCGGCCATGTCCGTCTCGGTCCAGGCCGGGGCGATGCAGTTGACCCGGATGCGGTCGGGGGCCAGCTCCTTCGCCATCGAGCGCATGAAGAGGATCTGCGCGCCCTTGGAGGTCGCGTAGGCCGAAAAGTCCGCGCTGCCGCGCTGGCCCGCTGTGGACGTGTAGACCACGACGCTGCCCCCGGCCCCCGATTGGCGCAGGTGCCGGGCGGCGGCGCGGACGGCCAGAAACGTCCCCCGCAGGTTGATCGCCATGGTCCGGTCCCAGAACTCCGCCGTCATCTCAAGGAGCGACGCCCCCTCGAAGACGCCCGCCGAGACGACCATCCCGTGCAGCGGCCCCAGCCGCTGGGCGGCCTCGTCCACGGCCCGGTCCAGCGCGCCGTCCTCGGCCACGTCCGCCTGCACGGCAAAGCCGCGCCCGCCCGCCGCCCCGATGTCCGCGACCACGGCCTCCGCCGCCCCGCGACTGCGCTGGTAATTGACGGAAACGGACGCCCCCGCCGACGCGGCCATGCGCGCCGTCGCGGCCCCGATGCCCCGGCTGCCGCCGGCGATGAAGATGTGCTTGCCGCTGAGATCAATCATGGGGTCGCCTTCCGCCGGAACGCGCCCGGCAGCCACTGGTTCGTGCGCGGGTCGCCGACGCCGGCCACCCATTCGGCGTCCCGGCCCCCCGCCGGACGGCGCAGGGCGGCGAGCAGGACGTGTTCCCCCGCCGTCAGGGATAGGTTCGCGGCCTGGCCGGGCGGGACCCGGTGCAGGGACGGGGCCATCAGGCCGCCCTCGCGCCCGAAGGCATACGCGCCGTCCACCCAGACCCGGCAGGCCTCGCGCGCGTTGAACAGGACGCGGGCGTCCTGGGGCCGGTCCAGGAAGAACGTGTAGCGCAGCAGCAGGGCCTCGCCCCGGAAGTCGCTCGCGGGCAATGCGGCGGACGTGCCCGGCAGGAGCCGGGGCGCCGAGTCCGGCGGCAGGGCGGGCGCGGGCGCGTGGGGGTCCGGCAGGGCGTCCAGCCATCCGGCTTCCACTGTGAGGCCGGGCGGCGGGGCCTGGGGCGCATCATCCCCCGCCTCCGGGGCGCGTCCGCCCAGCCGCCCCCGCAGGCGCACCACCAGGTCGGTCAGCCCGTCCAGCGTCCGGGGGGGCGCGATGCCGACGATCTCGGGGCTGAGGACCAGGTCGCGGCCGATGGGGGCCAGCCAGCGGTCAGGGATGCCCTGGGGGTCCAAAATGCCCATCAGCGCGCCGACGGTCGCCGCCGTGCAGTCGGTGTCCTTGCCGCAGTTCGCGGCGACGCAGATCGCGCGCCCGAAGTCCCCTACCCCGGCCAGCCAGCCCAGGACGGTGAAGGCGACGTTCATCACGACGTCGGTGAAGTTCTCGTGGCCGTACCGTTCCAGGACCTTTCCGCGCACGGCCCGCCAGTCGCCCGACTCGCGCCACCAGCGCCGGGCGTCGGCGGCGGCGCGGCGCACTTCGCTTTCTTCGGGCAGGACGGCCTCGGCCCCGTCCAGCAGCGCGTCCGGGCCGGACTCGGCGAAGGCGGCGCTTTGGAGCGCGGCGAAAAAGACTTCGGCCCAGACCCCCTCGCCCGCGTGGTCCACGCAGGCGTCCTCATAAGCATAGCGGGCGGCCAGGGCCGGGTCACCCGGCGCCAGGCAGGCCCAGACCTCGGAGCGGATGGCCGCGCCCATACCGCGCGTGAACCAGTTGTCCCACGCGCCGGACAGCGGCGGCTCCAGCCCTTCGGCCAGGTTGCGCTTGGCGACCCCGTACTCGTCCCACGGGAAGCCGCAGTGGTCGCGCCAGGCGCGGGCGAGGACGTGCCGGGAGACGCGCGGCGGGTCCTCACGGTCCAGGACGCAGGCCCACAGGACTTGCAGGTCCAGGTCGTCGTTGGGCAGCATCTCGGTCGGCACGGGCGTGTAGAAGCCGATGTCCAGCGGCCCGTCCTGCCCCTCAAAGGGCATCCCCAGCGTGCCGCCGACGGCCTTGCCCAGCCAACAGCCCATGACGCGGGCGCGGTAGTCAGTGATAGCTTTTGTCATGGCGTAGGCCGGGTTTCTTTCGGGGCTTCTTGACCCCTTCGGGGACCGGTTTGGGACGGGGGGCCGCCCCGAACAGGGTCCGGTACAGGGCGGCGGACTTGGGGAACGTCGTCCCGTGCCGCCAGGCCGAGTTCCTGCCGCCGGGCCAGAGCTGGGAAACGCCGTCCGAGGGGGTCTCGAAGTAGACCTCCAGAGTGACGTGGTTCTTGGGGTCGGCCATCCAGTCGTGCATCCGCCGGATGTACGACGGGTTATCGCCCCCGCTCGGGTGGCTCTTGTCATTGAGCTGCCACAGGCCCCACTCGCCCACGATGATCGGCTTGCCGCCGTGCGCCCGCGACAGGTCGGCGAAGCGGTTGATCCGGGGCAGCTCCATGTGCTGCCAGGCGGCGTCCTGCTGGGCCTGGGTGGGCTGCTCGGTGCCCACCTTGTAGTCGCCGTTGTAGCCGAAATCGTACTCGTCGAAGCCGATGAAGTCCACCCAGGCGTCGCCGGGGTAGTAGGCGAACTGGTCTATCTGGACGTTGCCGTCGGTGGGGTTCCACAGGAAGCCCTTGATGACGTGCTTGGGGTCGTTGGCCCGCATGGTCGTGACGATGTTGCGCCATGCGGCGATGTAGTTCCCCGGCATCTTGCTCATCGCGTTGAGGTTGCCGAACGGGTTCCAGCCGCCGTCGAATTCGTAGCCCAGGCGGATGATGACGTTCTGGAAGCCGCCGAAGCCGCCCGAGCCGGCGTCGAGTTCGCGCGCGTAGTTGGCGAAATAGGCCATGATCTCGGGGTCGTTGTCGGCCTCGCGCTGCCAGGTCTTGTTCTCCCAGGCCAGCTTCTGGTCCCACGAGTCGCCGCCGTTGGGGGACCAGGGCATCTGGCCGATGCCGAGCAGGACCGTCGGGAGTGCCTGACCGGCCCGCCCCTGCTGGGTCCCCCACGGGGCGTTCCAGTTGACGTGCTGGCAGCAGTCGTACCAGTCGCCCGGCCCCCAGCCCGCGTCGGACTCAACGGCCAGGCGGGGGACGCCGAGCCACGCCTTGTAGGCGGCCCAGTCCCCGGTGCCCGCGCCCGCCGTGCCTTTCAGGTCCGTGTCATACGCCTGGGTCCACAGGTAGGCGCCGGGCAGGAACGGGTCCGCCGCCCGCGACGGCCCGGCGCAGGCGAAGAAACAAACGGCAGCCAGCAGGAGGGCCGCCATCATCGCCGGTTTGGCGCAAAAGGTCATTACTAGTCTCCGTTGACGTTGCGGCTTGAACCGCCCCCGGCCCTGAAGGGCCGGGCTATCCCGGCTTCGCCGGACAAAGCCCCTCCGGGGCTGAGGAAAAGCCAGTAAAGATCGGCCTTCAGCCCCGGAGGGGCTTCGTGCTCTCAATAGCCTGGCCCTTCAGGGCCGGGACTTAAGCTCCAGCGCCCCTCATCCGTAGTTCGACTCCGGGTGCTTGCCCAGAAGCCGGAGCTGGCGCTCGTTGGCCGTCGCCAGGATTTCCGGGTTGTACTGGAACGGCCACGGCGAGAACTTCTGGCTGATGAAGCGGTGCGAGTAATGCACTTGCAGCAGGTAGCGCGTCGTGTCTGAGGTGTTCCTGCTGCCCGAATGCCAGATCTCGCTGCGGAAGAACAGCACGTCGCCCGCGCGCACCAAGACCGGCTCCAGGCTCTTGCCGTGCCAGGTCGGGTTGGGGTCCGCGCCCCAGCCGATGCCCCGGCCCGACTTGTGGCTGCCGGGGATGACGTAGGTGGGGCTGTAGGTCTCGTCGGGGATGTCGCTCAGGTAGAGGTGGGCGGTGCAGACATAAACCGGCAGTTGGAACGCGGGGTCTTCAAAGTTCGATTCGGGGACGGTGATCCAGATCTGGTCGGCATGGGGCGCCCAGCCGTCGTGGCCGGGGTGCGACCGCCAGGCGGTCTCGCCGATGATGTGGCACTGCCCGCCCATCGTCTTCTCGGCCAGGTCCACGATGCCGGGCCGGTCAATCTGGTCCAGGAAGACGCGCTCGCGGTTGAAGACGCACTTGTAGTGGTCCCCGGCGGGCGTGCTGTGGTCCAGCCCGAAGGGCCGGAGCCGGTCGGTGGCCTCCCGGAGCGCGGCCACTTCGCCGGGCGAGAGGACGCCGGGGACGAGCGCGAAGCCGTCCTCATGGATAGCCTCGGCCATCTCGTCCACCTGGTCGAGTGCGAACGTCTTTTGGAGATAAGTGAACGGCTTGTCTTGTAGAATCATAAGTGAGCCTTTCCGATATACCCGGTCAATGTCCCCGGCACTGGAAGTGCCGGTAACTCAGCAAAAAAAATAAACCCACCCCAAGGGAAGCTGGCCTAGAAAACGCCCCCCCACCCCGGAAA
>CAXTWM010000125.1:5455-12852 GCA_964247915.1 uncultured Armatimonadales bacterium
CTCCGCGACTGAGGAAGGGTGCCATGAATCGCGCCCCCACGGCTGTATCCTCAGTCGCGGAGCGACTTTCACGGGAGTAGACCGGCCTTTCAAGGCCGGGTCGCGTCCCTCACCCCTTCACCATCTCCCCGGCCTCCATCACCGTCGGGAAGTGGTCGCCGGTCAGCGGCTCGCCCGGCGCGACGTGGATGTGGTGCTCGACCATGTGCGAGCGGCCCGACGGCTCGTAGCGGGTCCAGCCGGGCATGTAGTGGACGGCGATGGCCGGGCGCGGATGCTCGGAGTGGTTGGCCGGGGCGCCGTGCCAGGTCCGGCAGTGGTGGAAGACGACGCCGCCGGCGGGCACCTCGCAGGGGACCACCTCGACGGTCTCACCCTCGGGCAGAAAGGCGGGGTCGTGGGCGGGCGAATAATCGGCGTTGATGCCCACCGTGCCGCCGTCGTACTGCCCCCAGAGGTGGCTGCGGCGCACCATGCTCATCGCGCCGTTCTCCGCCGTGGCGTCTTCCAGGGCGACCCAGGCGCTCACCAGGTCGGCGGGCTGGATGACGGGCCAGTAGGGGTGGTCCTGGTGCCAGATCGTCGGCCCGCCGATGCGGGCGGGCTTGAGCTGCATCTGGTCGTGCCAGACGCGGACGGTGTCCGCCCCCATGAGCTGCGCGACCATCGGCACGATGGCGTCGTGGTACAGATGCTCGCGGAAGGCGGCCTCGGCCTCCCACATGTTGACGATCTGCGTGACGACCGAGTCCGCCCCGCCGCCGATGTTCCGCATCGCCTCGGGGGAGGCCGCACTCTGGCCGGACAGGACGCGGGCCAGCGACTCGCGCAGGGCTTGAAGCTGCTCGTCTGTCAGCACACGCCCGTAGACAAGAAAGCCGTTCTCGCGGAACGACTGAATCTGTTCGTCCGTTAGCATGAGGGGTACTCCTTGCGCCTTTGTTCGCGCCGGTTCTACCGTTGAGCTAAGTCCCTGGATTGAAATCCGGGTCTGCGGAAGTGCAGCCGTCCGAGGGTAAGGGCTAAGGACCTACTCCCGATCCCCGTCTTCTGTCCGCGAAGGCGGACATTTGCACTTCCGCAGACCCGGAATTCATTCCGGGGACTAATGCCAAAGGTATTATGTCTGGCCCCAGTGTATCACAATCGGCCCGAACTGTCTAGGGGCACCGCCAGTGGTTGCCCTCTTCCCCGCTCCGGCGCTCACCCCGGCCTCGGGTGGGCGGCGGGCATCCGGTGGTCGGCGGGCATCCCGCGCGTCAGGTCGGCGGCGAGGAGGGGGCGCTGGAGCATCAGGCCGTGCGACTCCAAAACCCCGGCGTCCGCGCCGGCGGGGAAGAAGCGGAAGCGGAAGGTGTGCGGCCCTTGGTCGGACAGGACGGCGCGGGGGAACGGCCCGGCGTAAGGGTCGTGGAAGGCCAGCGGGACCGCCCGCAGCAGGGTGAACCGGGCGCGGGCGGGCGTGGCGTCCAGCGCGTACACGTCGGGGCAGACCACGCCCAGGCCGCCGGGGGATGAGCCGGGAAAGAGAGTCCAGTCGCGCAGGGGCGACTCGATCCCACCGTTAGCCCGGACGAGATGCCCGCCCAGAATGCCGTCGGTCCGGTCGGCGGGCGCACCGGGCAGGGGCAGGGAGAGCTTCAGCACCTGCGACGACGCCCGCCAGTCCACGTCCAGCGTCAGGTCAACGAACGGCTCCCCCGCGTAGACGCGCCACTCGGCCCGCAGGAGGCTGTCGCCGAGGCGCCCCGTGCGGAGGAGCGCGACCATCAGCGGCCCCCGCTCCATCACCTGCGGGGCGTCCCATTCGGGCCGGGCGATGGGATGGTCGCCGTAGCGGTCAATGCCGTGCGACCAGGTATCGGTCCGGTCCTCGATCAGTTCCAGGCTCAGGCCGGGCAGCCCGACCGGCCCGTCGGCGTCGCAGGAGACGCCCCCGTCGCTGGCGAGGACGCCTTCGGGCTACACCCAGGCGCGGGCGGGGGGGGGGTGCCCGGCTTCACCGGGGTGGAGGGTCACGACCCGCAGGGCATTCGGGGGAACGGACAAATGCAGCAGCAGGCGGGTGGGCCGGCCCCCCGCCCCGATGCCGACCAGCGCCTCGGACGGCAGGGTCTGGTAAGGAACGGCGGCCCCGGCTTCGTCGCGCAGGGTCGTCTCGGGGTTCCAGGCCTTCCAGTCCAGCCACGGCTCGAACTCGGCCCAGCCGTCCCAGGCCGCGTCCGAGGCGTTGCCGAAGACCATGCGCTGATGCCTGTCGTCCGGCAGGGCGTTCAAGCGGCGGCGCAGGCCGTACTGGAGCGCCCGATCGGCGGCGGCCCACGCGCCCCCCAGGTCGGCCTCCACCTGGGGGTACGCGGACGGCAGGCACGTCCCGCCGATCGTGTCGTGGAACTGATGGAAGCAGACGCGCTCCCAGGCGTCTTCCAGGGTGAGGGCGTCTTCGGGGGCGAACGTTTCGGCCTGGCGCAGCCGGTGCTCGCCGCGCCGGACGCCGCGCTTGACGGCCCGGTGGACGGAGTAGCAGCCGACGGCGTGGAACTGCAATTCGCCCGTCACGAGGGGCAGGTCCGGGACATGAGCGGCGACGGCCTGGAAAAAGCGGGACGGCGTGGAGAACACGAGCCGGACATCGCTCCCCTCGGCCCGCAGTTCGGCCTCCAGGGCGCGGCACCAGCCGATCAGCCGCTCGGTCGGGCCGCCGCCGTGGTCGCCCAGGCCGACAAAGCACATGGTCTCGTCCACACCCGGCGGCAGCCGGCTCAGGGCGTTCTCGACGTGCCCGCGCAGGTTGCCGTTCGGGTCGCTGTTGTAGCCGCCCGCGATGCGGAACGTCGTCACCTCCGGCCCGCCCTCGTCCCCGCGCCAGCGGAACAGGCGCGCGGGCAGCTCCCGTTCGTGCTCCTGCGGGCGCATCATCACATAGCAGTCCTGCCCCGCCGCCCGCATCAGGCCCGGCAGGGTGGCGGCGTGGCCGAAGCTGTCCACGTTGTAGGCGACACGGGGGAACCGCCCGAACGCCCCTTCAAAGTACGCCTTGCCCAAAGCGATCTGCTTCTCCATGCCCCAGCCGCTCGGCGCGTTGCAGTCCGGCTGTATCCACCAGCCGCCGACGACCTCCCACCGGCCCGACTCGACGTGCCCCCGGACGCGGGCGAACAGGGCCGGGTCCAGGCGCTCCACCTGCGAATACACCCACGCCTCGCCGCGCGAGAACGTCAGGTCCGCGTGCGCGTCCAGCCGGTCGCAGGCGCTCCGGCAGGTCGCCAGCGCCTCGTCCAGCCCCGCCTGCCAGGGCCACAGCCAGATCGGGTCGAGGTGGGCGTTGAAGATCAGGTGAACGGTTCTCATGGGGTCGGGTCTCTCCTGCCCCCAGTATAGCAAACCCGCGCCCGCCTGTCCAGACCGGGGCGGCAAAAAGGACCCGTTTCCCCAGCAGTGAGGGAAATGATCCCGCGTGATTTTCGGCGGCGGAAGTAACTTACATGAACATCTGTCGGGTACACTATAGACGTGCGCTGCCGTCAGCAAAGGCAGCTTGCTAGAGCCGTAGCAAAATCCCAACGACACTGATGTACGTCAAACAGATATGTTAAAGGAGCGGTCATACAAATGAGTTCAGATCAGACTGAGCATATACCTGACCAGAAGCCGCGCGTTGTTTCTCTCTTCGCTGGGGGCGGTGGCTTGCATCTAGGTTTTATCCAAGCGGGGTTCGTGCCAGCTTTCGCAACAGACATTGTTCCGGCATCAGCTTCTACATTTGCGTTAAATGCGCCCGGCACTAAGTTTTATCTTGGCGATGCGAGGCACCTTACCCCCTCGTTAGTTGCTGAACTTGTAGGCCCGCAACCTGTAGACATTGTTATCGGCGGTCCTCCGTGTCAGGGATTCTCGACTCTCGGGGATCAAGTACAGGGTGATCCAAGGAACGCACTGTTTGAGACTTTTACGCGCATTGTGCAGTGGATAAAGCCTAAGTGCATCCTGATGGAGAACACAAGCTATCTTCGCACACAGTATTCAGGCCAGTATGAACATGAAATACGGGTACGTCTTACCTCATTGGGGTACGACGTTTTTGTAAAGACTCTTAATGCAGCCGATTTCGGCACCCCACAGGTTCGCAAGCGTGTTTTCTTCTTCGCAACCAGGATGGCGAACGCATTCGAGTGGCCGTGCCCAACGCATGGTCCAACTCACTCCGATACCGTGCCTCCGTACCGCACTGTCGGGGAAGTCATCATGGACATTGCTGACACTGAGGCCTATCCCGATCTGGCTAACCATAACGCGCTACGTCACAGCGACACAGTAATTAAAAGATACATACTCATACCAGAGGGGGGGCGCCTTCCTCCTCCCCAACAGTTGTCCGAAGATATCCGCCGCAGGAATTTTGGCAATACCTACAAGCGTCTACACCGCGAACGACCAGCCCTTACACTTGTCCCAGGCAACAACGCCTTTCCTATACACCCGACAGAAAATAGGAGCTTGACGGCTCGTGAAGCCGCCCGACTTCAAGGCTTTCCTGACGACTACATCTTTGCAGGCTCACGCGCCGAGCAGTGCAAATTAGTAGGCAATGCCGTGCCAGTTGACCTTGCGCGAAATCTTGCACAAGCGATACTTCGGCATTTGAACGGGCAGCAAGAAGGAGAACTGACGCAAACTGCCAACGAACCCCGTCAACTGAGCCTTCCTATAGACTTCTCTCCCATCTGGACGGCTTCACCCAAAAAGCGTGGAACGCCTCAAACCGCAGTCAGCTTCTTCACGGGTGCAGGAGGATTGATGCTCGGCTTCCTACGCGCGGGATTTACGGTCGTAGCTTCCTATGACAAGAAAAACAGCGTTGCCAAAAATCTCTCCTTGAATTTCCCTTTTGTTTCTCATCACACCAGTGACATCGGGCAGATCACGGCGAACGACGTACTTGGTCACATAGGGGGCCACAAACCGGATGTCGTATTTGGGGGACCGCCATGTCAAGGCTTCTCCATCTTCGGAAAGCGGAGGTTCGTTAACACCAAAGGGCACCGCCCAGAGGATGATGAACGAAATGAGCTTACACTACACTACCTTGATATCGCCCTCGCGCTGGAGCCCAAGATCATTCTTTTAGAGAACGTCAAGGGTTTGTTATCAACGCCTCGAGGAGACAGCAAATACATCGATCAGGCTGTTAGTCGCTTCAATGCGGCTGGCTATCACGTTCAGCACGATGTTGTGAACTGCGCGGATTACGGCATCCCCCAGTCCCGCGAACGCTTAATCATTGTCGCTGTGAAGGAGGGTATTCAGTTCGACTGGCCCGTCAAGAAGTATTTCGCAAGTCCGAAGTCATGGCAACGCCCTCATGTAACGGTTGGGGATGTTATCTGTGACCTCATGGACCCTGCCACATGCAATGCTGATTTCAGTCACGTCCCTATGATTCACAAGCCGCTGGTGGTTGAGCGCTATATGCTCATCCCGGAGGGTGGTAAGTTGCCGGAGGCGGATATGCCGGAACATCTACGGCAAGGCTACCGGAGTGATAACGTCCGTAACTTCAGCCATGTCTATCGCCGGCTGTCTATGGACAAACCTGCTACTACACTTGTCCCAGGTCACAACGCATTTCCGATCCATCCCGTGCTACCACGGGCACTAACGGTGCGTGAAGCAGCACGGATACAGACTTTCCCTGACTTCATGCGCTTTACGGGAACGAGGCAACAACAATGCACCCTTGTTGGCAACGCCGTACCCCCGGTACTCGCGGAACTATTTGCACAAGCTGCTGTAAAAGCAATGCGTGGTAATACATCCCAACCTGGTTACAAAGCGGATCATTACGAGTTGAAAGCAGGCGAATGAATACACATGACGTACTCGCATTCGCCATCGCCACAGAGGCAGTCCGTCGGATTCGTGGCGCGGATGCTCACTGGACACGGTTATTTTCGACGAACGTGTACCCCACCTCATCGCGCACCTGGCCCATGCCGGATTTTGTCATCGTTGACGACACCAACAGCATCCAAGTGGCGGCTGAGTTCAAGCCACCTAACCAATCAAAACGTGAATACCTGACAGGTTTGGGGCAAGCAAGCGCGTACACTCGGGACTTTCATTATGCCCTGCTGGTTTTACCCGAAACAGCCGACGATGATTATCCTATCGCGGACCATGTGCATCAGGTACTCAATCAGCAGATATTGGCGGCGGTGCCGATTACTCTGCTGAGTTATGACCCCCGGACCTTATCAGCGGAGAGCGCAGACTTCACCGTCTTGCGCCAATCACCTGTGCGTGGTGACGCACCGCAGCATTTAGCTAACTTGGATAGCAGTTTCTATGCAAAATGGAGAGACATCTCGCCTATCGAGTTAAGCCTTTTCTTGGATTATCTTTACCAGGAAGGGAAACCAAGGCGTTCAGGCGCACAAGGTACAATCCGTGACCGCGCGTTTGACCGGCTCTGGATTGACATCCAAGCTGGTGAACCAGCACAGTGGGACGGCACTCCCCGTAGTTTGTCCAACACTAACAAAACCGCCTACTCAAAAAACTACCGTAACTTCATAACTCATATTGGCTGGTGTATGTCGAGTGGAAAACTGACGGAGGAAGGATTGGAAGCATTGCGCCTCATACACCAATACGAGGCTGCTTCTCAGCTCTTTCGGGATTACCTGACTCATTCTCTTCTGATGAACGGAAAACATCTTGTCCTGATAAATGCCATAAACATATTCCAGGACAGATACTACCGTGACCACGGGCAATTCGCAAGTGAGGAGGCTTGGTTAGACCTCGTAGAAGGACATCTCGAAGACGAAGGTTTGCTAAAAAGAAACCCAGGACGAGCGGCAGCAGCAATACGAAATGAACAAAGGCAGTTTCTTAAGGCTGAAAAGGACCTTTGGCGAAAGCTCAATCTCATCATACCTTACGGGCCTCACGGTGGTCGGGTTTATCATCCTGGCAGGGGCATTATCTTTGACTGGTCACGCATAACATCCTTGTTAAGTTGAGATGGTAGAAAGATCGCACTGTTGTAGGTGCAGGAAAACAGCATCCAGCAGGCGAACTTGAAGCGAACCCAACCGCCGAAAGGAACGCCCTGCCATGACCGAGACGCCCCTGGACATCCGCCCGTTCAATGTCGCCAGCGCCTCCGACCAGGAGTACGCCGCGCTGAACCGCCACTTCAACCGGGCGCGGGCCGAGACGCTGCCGGACGACCCGCCGACGCCGCCAGAACAGACGGTCGCGGAGATGCGGAACATCCCGCCGTTCGTCGCCGTCCACGCCTGGGCCGGGTGGGACGCGGGCGGGGCGGAGATGCGGGCCAGCGGGGTGGTCACGTTCCTGAAGACCGGGGAGAACGCGCCCTTGGTCCCGTG
>CAXTWM010000126.1:0-10282 GCA_964247915.1 uncultured Armatimonadales bacterium
GTCCGGCGGCAGGGGCAAGGACAGGGCGGGTTCGGGCGGCAGGGCGACCGGCTCGTCGGCGGCGGGGGCGCCCCGGAACGCGGGCAGGACGCGCAGGCGGGAGGCTTCCAGCAGGTTGCGCCCCAGCAGGGTCCCGGTGACTTCGACGCGCATCCCGCGCGCCAGGTCCGCCGTTTCGCCCAGCCGGCGGCTTTCGCGCATGATGATGTCCGCGCCGTAGGCGTCCACGATGTAGCGGTGGTTGTCGGTCCCGGCCAGGGCCAGGCGGTCGTCGGACCGGCTTACCGATTGAACGGTCCCTTCCACAACGTAATCGCCGTGATAGGGGTGGTACGGGTCGTCGTCCGCGCACGCGGGGACGGTTGACAGGCTGAAGGAGAAACCGAGGAGACCGAAGAAGGCCAATGCGGCACAACGAACACGCGGCATAGTGATTCCCTCCCGAGAGATCGTGACTCCATTATACAACGAATCCCCGGAATGCACTCATGTTTTTTCAGCAGCCGTTCTCTCCAGCGCAGAGCGACGCCGCCAGGGGCAGGACATTCCGCGCCGCGCGTCGAATGTCTTGGGGACTCTTGCAAACAGACCTTTACCATACAAGGAAACCAAGACCATGACAGGTCCTTTAGGAATGGGCGTCGTCGGCGCGGGCAGCATCGGCATCCGGGCCGCCTTGCAGCACCTGTGCCTGCCGGATGTGCAGGACCGCGTCACACTGGCCGCCGTCTGCGACCCCGTGCCGGGGCGGGCGCAGGCCGCCGGGGAAAAGTTCGGCGTCAAACGGGCGTATGAGAGCTACGAAGATCTGCTGGCCGACCCGGACGTCCACGCCGTCACACTGGGCACCCCCATCGGGCTGCATTTTGAGCAGGGCATGGCGGCTATCAAAGCCGGCAAGCACATCCACTTCAACAAGACCATGACGACGACGGCGGACGAAGCCACGCAGCTCATTGACGCGGCGGCTGAGGCGAATGTCAAGTTGGTCGCCTCGCCGGGGCAGATGATCCGCCCGGCCAACAAGTGTATCCGCAAGATGATCGGGGACGGCGCTCTGGGGCAGCTTGCGTGGGCGGCGACGGGGGCGGCCTTCGGCGACTACCACGAGCACGAGGGCGTGCGGAGCGGGAGCGACGTTCTGAGCAACATCAACCCGGCCTGGTACTGGCGCAAGCCGGGCGGCGGGCCGCTCTACGACATGACCGTTTACGGCCTGCACACGCTGACCGGCATCCTCGGCCCTGCCAAGCGCGTCACGGCCATGTCGGGTGTAGGGATTAAAGAGCGCGAGTTCCAGGGCAAGATGTACCCGTCGGACGCCGACGACAACACGCTGATGGTGCTGGACTTCGGCGGCGCAGCCTTCGCGTTCGTCTACGGCACGTTCGCCGGGACGCTGACCGACTTCGGCCAGCCCTCCTTCTACGGCACCAAGGGCAGCATCACGGGCCTGAACCATAACGGCCAGAAGATCGAAGTCGCCGATTCGGGGATGCACTTCTTCGGGCCGCATGTGGTGGGGCCGCACGTCGGCATGGAGGAAGCGCACGTCTTCGAGGACATCATGCAGCTCGTGGACCTCGCCCGCGAGGGCATCCCCACCCCGGCGACGGCGGAGCACGCCCGCCACGTCGTCGAGATCATCGAGGCCGCTTATCGGGCCGGGGAGACAGGCCAGACGCAAACCTTGACCACGACCTTTACGCCCGTGGAAGGCGCGTAATCCCCCGTCAGGAGGGCAGCGATGCCTAACGATATTCCGACGCCCGCCCCCCTCATCGCGACGGGGGCCTGGCGGGACGTGCTGACCGGGCCGCACCCCCGGCTTTACGGGTCACGGGAGCACTTGAAGGCGCTCGCCCAGGCCAAGCCCGACGCTTACCAAAAGGACGTCAAGGGGGCGTCAGAACAGGGGCTGCTCGCGCAGGGCGTGGCCGGGCAGGGCATCCTCGCCGACGGCATCGTGTCCGCCGTGGAAGGTCTGCCAGCGGACCAGGTCCAGGCCCGCATCGCGCAGGCCCTGGACCACGTCGCCGCCGGTGTCACCAATGAGCACCAGCGCACCTGGGAACGGCTCAACGACGTCGCTCTGGTCTTCGACTTCTTCCACGACTCCATCACGCCGACCGACCGCCGGACGATGATTGAGTGGATCAACGGGCACCTAGCCGTCTACACCGACGACGAGCTCGCCTTCCACAACTCGACGCCGGAAAAGATGATGGTCTACCTGCGGCTCGCTTATGCGACCTGGGGCGAGAACCCGCAGGCGCCGGCCTTCCGCGACTATGCCGTCACCCGCCTCTACGAAGGAAGAGTCGTGCCGGTCCTGAACACGTTCGGCGCGGGCGGCGGCTACACGGAATGCGGATGGTACGCGCGCTGGGCGCTTTTCATGCTGGCGGAAGGGCTGGAAATGGCCCGGCGGCTGGAAGGCTATGACGGATTCGCCAAAGCCTCCCGCTTCTTCTACCAGCGGCTGGCGTATGAACTGTACCAGCCTTATCCCAGTCTCGCACCCAATGGCGCGGAGCAGTTCCCCGTCGAGGGCGACGGCTCGTGGGTCTACGGTTACCACGATCACCTGCCCCGAAAGCTGCGGACCCTGCTGGCGCAGTATTTCCGGGGTTCCGAGCTTGCCGGCTACGTCGCCAGCAGAAAGCAGCACGCCTCCCATCCCCGGAGCGCGGTGGAAGACTTCATCTGGGAGGAAGCCCCGCAACCGTCAAAGCCTCTGACCGCCTTGCCCCTCGCGCACCTCGCCACGGGCATCGGCAAGGTCTACGCCCGGAGCGACTGGACCGAGGACGCCGCCTGGTTCCGCTTCGACTGCGGCCCCTTCTGGACCAACCATCAGCACTTCGACGTCGGCGACTTCGAGATCTTCCAGTGCGAACCGCTCGTCCTGCCCAGCGGCGAGTACAACGAGTGGGGGTCCGCCCACGCCATGAACTGGCTGATCCGCACCGTGGCCGCCAATTCCCTCCTGGTATACGAGCCGGGCGAAACGTGGACGCGGATGCGCGACGGCGGCCAGAATGTCTGCGCCAATGACGGGGGCCAGGCGAAAAAGTGGGACTGGCCGGTGGCGACGCTGGGCGAGTGGCAAGCGAACCGGGAGGCGTTCGACCGGGGCCGCATCGTGGCTTACGAGAACGCGCCCCCCTTCCTGTTCGTCGCCGCCGACTGCGCCCCCGCCTACTCGCCCGCCAAGCTCTCCCAATGGATACGGCAGATCGTCTTCCTGCGCCCGCACACGTTCGTCGTCTTCGACCGCGTGGTCAGCGTCAAACCCGAGTACGAAAAGACCTGGCTGCTGCACTGCCGCCAGGAGCCGCAGAGGGACGGCCAAGCCGCCGTCATCACCGCCCCCAGCGGCCAGTCCGCGCTGACCGTCCAAACGCTGCTGCCCGCCCAAGCCACCATCCGCACGGTCCACGGCTACACCTACAGCGGCCAAACCTTCGATCCGTCTCCCAACCCGCAGAGCGAACACCCGGTCAAGTGGCGCCTGGAAGTCTGTCCGGGCCAGCCCCAGACCGAAGACCTGTTCCTCCACGTCCTGTCCACGGACAAAACCACGGCAGCGGCCACCCTGGTTCAGACGGAAGATGAGTTGCGGGTAAAAATCGGCGGCACCCTGGTGACGTTCCGGGGAATAGTCGGCGGAGCGCTGACGCTGGAAGGCCGGACGTACCCGCTGACGGAGGCCGTCAAGACGGGGAAATGGGAGTAGCTTCTTTTACAGGGTACGCCTGCTCCCCGGCGGCAACGGCAAAAATAGGCAAATGGAGGGTGATCGTGCATTCCACCACCGATCTGATTTTGTTGCTCTTAGCGGCTACCACTACCGGCGCGTTCTTTGGCCCTGCTCTTCTGCTTGCCTCTTGGCTGGCTCGTCATTCCGCCCCTAAATTCTGGGGCCGAGTGACCTCCCGCGCACGCACGAGGGTTAGCCGCTTTATTTTCCTGCTAGGGCTGGTGTCGGGCATCGCCTATCTCCTCCTTGATCCGAATGGCAAATTGATCGCCTTGGAAGAACTCACAGGATTCTTTGTCATTATGCTGCTGTCCGCGTTCGCTTTGACGTGGCGCAGTCGGAAAGACGAAACCAACAAATCGCTGGCCTGACTATGCGAGCGGGTTTAGCTGTCAAGCCACATACCAGTTGAACTCTACGGCATTGCTAAAGGAACTCACGTCTCAACATGAAACACCTTGTACGACTTACATCCTCCCTGCTCGGCCTGCTTTTGCTGGTCGGTTTAACAGCGAAGATCGCCCGCGCGGATGACGGCATCTTTCCGCCCGCGCCTGCCGCCGCGCCGTACATCAACTTTGATGGGCGCGGGTTCCTGCTGAACGGCCAGCGAACCTTTATCGCGTCGGGGGGCATGGAATACTGCCGCGTCCCGCGCGCCCTGTGGCGCGACCGGTTGCTGCGGCTCAAGCGGGCCGGGTTCAACTGCGTGGAAATCTACAACATGTGGAACTTCCATGAGCCGAAGAAGGGGCAGTTTGACTTTGCGGGCGACCATGACCTCGACGCCCTCCTGAAGCTGGTCAGGGCGATGGATTTGTACGCCATCGTCCGGGTCGGCCCTTACGTCTGCGCCGAGTGGGACAGCGGCGGCTACCCCGTCTGGCTGCGCTTCGAGCCGGGCGTGCGCGTCCGCGAGGACAACCCGCAGTTCGAGGCCGCCGTGGACCGCTACTGGGAAAGGCTGATCCCGATCGTCGCCGCCAACCAAATCAACCACGGCGGCGCAGTCATCCTGGTGCAGCTCGAAAACGAGCACCCGCAGGGCTGGGGCAAGGAGATGCCCAACGTCTACTTCACGCACCTGCGCGACAAGGCGGTCTCGCTCGGCCTGCAAGTGCCCTACTTCTTCAGCGGCCTCCACCACGGCTCCGACCCCGCCGGGAACCGTCCGTGGAGCAGCGCGGGGCGCACGAACCCGTGGTTCACGACCGAGTTCTGGTCGGTCTGGTATGACCGCTACGGTCAGACCCAAGCCGACGTTGATACTTACGACCGTCGCATGTGGAAGGTGCTGGCGTATGGCGGCAACGGCCTGAACTTCTACATGCTGCACGGCGGGACGAACTTCGCGTCGTGGAACGATGACGAGGACGCTTCCTCTTACGACTACGGCGCGGCCATCGGCCAGGCGGGCGACCTGCGCCCGACCTTCTACCGCTTCAAGCGGGCGGCCCTGTTCGCGCGCAGCTTCGCGAGTGTGCTGGAGGACAGCGACAACGCCACGGACACCTACGCAGGCGCGGCCACGGACGCCAATATCCGCGTGACGGCACGGAAAGCACCGGCGGGGACGATCCTGTTCCTGGACAACAACGGCAGGGAAGCCGTCAAAACGCAGGTGAAGGAAGCGGACGGAACGCTGTTCCCCGTCTCAGGGCCACTGACGGTCGCGCCAGGCCAGATTCTGCCGGTCGTCCGGGATTACGCGCTGATGCCGGGCGTCACGCTGGAGCGCTCCACGCCCCTGCTGGGCATCATGAAGCAGGGCACCATGACGACACTGGTTGCCTACGGTCCGCCCGGCGACACCGCTGAGATGCGCTTCCGCCTTTTGGGACCGGTGATAAACACACATGGCTTCAAGCGCGACGGCGACCGTCTGACGCTCCAGAGAGTGATCGAGCCGGACAGCATGAACTGGTCTGCCTTCCATGTCGGCACGCAGACGATCCGCATTCTCACGCTGGGCACCACACTCGCCGACAAGACGTGGTTTGTGGGCGACAACATCCTTGTCGGCCAAGACTACATCGGCGAGGAAGCGACGGCCAACGGCAAATTTCGTGTGACGGCGGAAAGCAAGGCCGGGCTGCCGCGCCCCGGATGGGTGTACGGACCGGGCAGCGTCGCCCCGCAGGGGCTGTTCCCCATGCCCATGCCCGCCGCCTTTCCTGCCGCTCCTGCCCTGAGCGCCTGGCGGATGCGGCCCGGCGACGGCGAAGCCGCGCCGTCTTACTCTGACACGGCCTGGAAAGCCACTGCGGACCCGCTGCCGATGGGCGCGGACGGCGACTACGGCGCGTATGCCTGGTATCGCACGACCGTCACCGCGCCGAAGGCCGGGACCTATTTGCTGCAAGCCGCCAAGGCGGGCGACTGGCTCTCGGTCTTTGTCAACGGCCGACATGCCGTGAGCGGTGCGGCCCGGAGGCCCGTCTCGCTCTCCCTCCCGGCGGGGCCGAGCCGGGTCGCCGTGCTGACCGCGCACTACGGGCGGCCCAAGCTGTTCGGCTTTCTCGGCCCGATCAGCACCGTAGACATCAAGGGCCTCGCCGGGCCGGTCGTCCTCGCCGCCGGCGGCAGTCAGGGTCAGGCGATCACGGCCTGGCGCGTGAAGAACGACAACGCGCCCGACCGGGCCAACCCGCCCACGGACGCGACCGGCGCGGGCTGGCGGGACGCACAGATCGGCGCGGACGTCTTCAGCCGCCGGCGCGGCTTCGCGTGGTATCGGACGACGCTCCCCGCCCTTCTGAACGCAGGCGGCGTGCACCGCCGCCTGCACTTTGAAGACGTGGACGACAACGCGGCGGTCTACCTCAACGGCAAGCAGGTCGGGACGCACGAGGGGTACGGCCAGCCGTTCGATGTCGCCCTGGACTCAGCCTGGCGCGAGGGCGGCTCGAATGAGCTGGCGGTCCTGGTGGAGAACACGGCGGGAACGGGCGGTTTGGGCGGGGCCGTGTCGCTGGAAATGGTCGCGGCGGGCGATGAAACGCCGGTCCAGGGCTGGCGGATGCGCGGCGGGGTGGATTATCCGGCCTCCGGCGCCCGCTGGACGGCGGTCACGGGCGGCACGCCCGACGGCGCCCCCGCGTTCTACCGCGCGACGTTCGACACGACCCCGCCCGGCAAGACCGGCCCGCACCCCATCCTGCGGGTGACGACGCCGGGCCTGTCGCGCGGCTTCCTCTGGCTCAACGGCCACAACCTGGGCCGCTACCCGGAGAAGATCCCCGTGGACGGCCTGTACCTGCCCGAACCCTGGCAGAAGCCGGGGCGTAACGAGCTGGTCATCTTCGACGAGGAAGGCCACAGCACCGCGCAGGTGAAGGTGACAGTCGAGCAGGCCGCCAGCCGAGTCGCCGTGCCGATGACGGAGAGGTAGACCCCCCCGCCCCCAATAATGGGGGAGCCGGATGTATGCACGACTTTTCCGGTCCCCCCATTATTGGGGGCTAGGGGGCTTCCTGCGTCGCCACCCAGGCGTCAATCATCTGGCGGGACAGGCTGACCGGGGGCGGCAGGTCCGGCAACGCGCCGACCTCAAACCACGCCGCCCGTTCCAGTTCCGCCGTGTCAATCACGATCTCGCCCCCGGCGTAGCGGGCCGTGAAGCCGACCATGAGCTGGTGTGGGTACGGCCAGGGCTGGCTGCCCGCGTAGGCCAGGTCGGTGATCTCCAGGCCCGCCTCCTCGCGCGTCTCGCGCCGGACGCAGTCTTCCAGCGACTCGTTCGGCTCGACGAAGCCCGCCAGGATGCTGTAGCGCGTCCCCCACCCCGGCTTCTGGGCGAGGAGCAGGCGCGGGCCGTCGTGGATGAGTATCAGGGTCGCGGGCGAGATGTGTGGGTAGGCGACATGGCCGCAGTGGGGGCAGAGGCGTCCCCAGTCGCCGTCGCGGGCTTCCGTCCGGTGCCCGCAGACGGGGCAGAAGCCGTTCGTGCGCCGCCAGTAGAGCATCTGGGAGGCGTAGCCAGCCAGGCCGTATTGGGCCTCGCTCACCTGCCCGAACAGGGCGCGCAGGCTCGTCGCCGCCCAGCCTTCGGGAACGTCTGTGTTCGGGTCTGCTTCCGCCGCCAAGCAAGGCACACCGCCCAGGGTGCCGAGGTAAAGTGGGTCGCTCAGGCCCAGCGCCGTCACGCTGTCAGGGTCGCCTCGGTGCAGGCGGATCGTGCCGCCTTCGGTCCGGGCCAGCAGTTCCCCTTTGAAGAACGGCATCCATAGGGCGGGTCCGGGGTCGGGCCGGGCGGGCGGATAGGCGCGGACTAATTCCATTGGGGCATCTTGATTCACATCGTCTCTTTTCTAGCGCCCCACACGGGAGGCGAAATCGGGAGGCCGTCCCATGAAACGCAAAGGCTTCATTCAAGCGTTTACACTAATTGAACTGCTTGTGGTCATCGCTATCATTGCGATCATCGCCGCCATCCTGTTCCCGGTCTTTTCCAAAGTCCGCGAGAACGCCCGCCGCGCCTCCTGCCAATCTAACCTCAAGCAGATCGGCATGGCGATCACGCAGTACACGCAGGACAGCGACGAGACATTGCCGACGCGGCGGCTGGGCATTACGGACCCGACGGAATACGAGTCGTGGCGCGCGATGATCTACCCGTTCGTCAAGAGCACAGCGGTATTCCAGTGCCCCTCGAACCCTAGGGGCAGCGTGACCGACTTCAACGTCAATCTGCCCGCCTCGACCGAGCCGCCCGGCCTCACGGCGTCTTACGCCGCCGCCCGCTATGACGGCGCGGGCTTGAACGGTCCGCACGGGGCCTTCCTGGATGATCCCCTGACGGGCAACTCCGTCCCGGTCACGCTCGCGGGCATCCAGACGCCTTCGGGCACACTGGAGATCGTGGAAGCCACCTCGACCTTTTCCGAACTGTCCGTCACCAAGCTCGGTTACTTCGACCGGTGCTCCGCTTTCGGCGCTTATGGCTGCCTGTTCGCCGGCCACACCGCCCGCACGAACTGCCTCTTCTGCGACGGCCACGTCAAATCCCTGCGACCGCTGCAAACCGTGGACGTGGGCGAGGGGGGTGCAGGCGAGGTCAACATGTGGACGACGGACAACAGCGGATTCGCGTCGGCTGACGACCGGGCCAGGGCGCTGCACATCCTGACGACGTCGGCCCAGTATTACCCGCCGTAAGTGTCAGACCCGGCCCTTCAGGGCCGGGGCACATGCTCACTTATTGCCTGCCGCCAGGCCCTTCTCCGTCAGGTAGGTATAGCTCCGGCGCACGGCCTCCCACATGTCCGTGTCGCACCGGTCCAGTTCCACGATCAGCCATTGCAGGACGTTCGGGTCCGCCGCGCCGACCGTGCCGACGATGTCCACCTTGCCGTCGCCGGCGGCGGTCATGGCGCTGTCTTTCTCCAGGCTGCCGTCCTTGATGTGCAGCAGGGGCAGGCGCGCGGAGTGCTTGGCGACCACCCCGGCGGGGGAGACGCCGGCGTAGGCGGCCCAGTAGATGTCCAGCTCGCTGAAGATGTCCGGGGCGAGGTCCAGCACGAGGTCATAAACAAGTTTGCCGTCGCGCGTCTCGAACTCCCACCAGTGGTTGTGCATGCCGAAGGTCAGACCCTCCGACTTGGCGAGTTCCCCAGCCGTCTGGAACCGCTCGGCGCTGCGCTTGCAGTCGTCCAGGGTCTGGAAGTCGTTCGGCCCCAGCCCCGCCACCAGGCGCGTGTTGCCTAGAGTCTTTTCCGCGTCGGCGATCTGGCGGATCGTCTCGGCCGTCGGCAGCCCGACGTGGCTGCTGCTGACTTGCAGCCCCAGGTCGCTCACGATACCCGCGACCTCCTGGGGCGAGTGCCCGTGCAGACCGGCGAACTCGACTCCTTTGTAGCCGATCTCGGCGACCTGCCGCAGCACGGCGGCGAAATCCCCCCGCACTTCATCGCGCAGGGTGTAAAGCTGAAGGGAAAGCGGCGTAGCCATAGCCAATGGTCCTCTTCTCAGTGATGCTTCCGGCTTGTTCGGCTGAGGAGCCGGGGATTCCTGCGTTTGCGCCGCTTTTTCACCGGGGAATAACAAGGCAGGCAGAGGCAAAGAGATACAAGCCGAAGAGGAGGATACGCCGATGGCGACGGGTGAGACATTCAACGAGCAGGCGCGGCTCAACGGGCCGGCGATTTTGGAGCTTCTGAGTGAGCTGGAGAAGCGCGACAAAGAGAACAAGGGCAAGGTGCAGGCCGGCAGCACGGCGGGCACGGGGTTGGGCGACCCGCGCGGCTTTGCCGTGGTGAACGCCACGGGCAACACGGTGGGGAAGGTCGAAGACCTGTATGTGGACCCCCACACCCGCCAGCCGCACTTCGCCGTGCTCTCGCTGGGGAACCACACACTCGGCATCGGCAACCGCCACATCCTCGTCGGCTACGGCGACGTGACGGTGACGGAGGGCAAACACGTCCAAGTGACGCGGGCGCTGGGGTAGCCATCAGGAAGGGTAATCATTAGGAAGGGCGAACACAAGGTTCGCCCCTGCGGGACGGGCTGTGTAGGGGC
>CAXTWM010000126.1:10292-12820 GCA_964247915.1 uncultured Armatimonadales bacterium
CCACCCCCGGGGCGCCCCGGGGGCGGGGGGGTGTGTTGGGGCGAACCTTGTGTTCGCCCTTTTCCGCGTGTTCGCCCGCTTCTGCGCCCATTCTCTGCGTCTACAGGTCGTAAAGGAACCCAATAGGCGCTTCCACGTCCGGGTGCAGGCTGGCATGAACCGGACAGCTATGCGCGACGCGCTCCAGGGTCGGGCGCATCTCCGCCGTGACCGTCGCGGGCAAGTGTACCGTCAGCGGCAAATGTCCGATCCGGCGCGGCCCGGCGGTCATCTCCTTGCCGACATGCGCGGTCATCCCCGTCAGATCCAGCGCGTGACGCTCGGCGAACATCGCCACCGTGGTCAGCACGCACGCGGCCAGGGCCGCCGCGACCAGGTCGGTCGGGCTGAAGGCGGACGCATCCCCGCCGATGTCCTTGGGGGCGTCCGTCTGGAGCGTGACGCCCTCCTGATGCCGCAGCGAGCACTTCTTGCCCCCGTCGTACCGCGCTTCGATCTCAACCATGATTTTCTCCTTTCGATGTGACCAATAATACCTGCCGCTGCCGCGTGTCCAGGAAGGGACGCTCACAGAAGTGGAAGAACAGCCGGCCCACGGCGACGCAGACGGCGACTTTGACCAGATACAGCAGCAGAGGATGTGCCGCGATGACGTGGAGCCGGTCCAGCCCCTGGGTCACGAGGCCCAGGGCCAAGAGGTGGATTAGGTAGAGGCTGTACGAAAACATCCCCAGCCACGAAAAGAGCCGCACCGGCCACCAGCCCGCCAGGCGGCCATCCCATCGGAACAGCAGCAGCAGGGCCACGGTGAACCCCAGGGTGAAGAGGGCCTGGAAGCCGCCCGACAGGCCATCCACCGTCCCTTCGCCGCCGTGCCGCAGGGCGTACAGGATGACCAGAGCACCGCAGACAAGAAAGAGCAGCCAGGAACGGCGGTTCCCCGGCTGCGCCAGGATCTGGTACACCAGGACGCCCAGGCCGAACTGCGGCCAGAGGTTCCAGGGGAAGGGGCACGCCGGCCCCGCCAGGTTGAGCCAGGCCAGCGCCCCGACCGTCAAGACCCCCAGAGCGTCCAGCAGGTGCCCTGCCTGCATTGTCCGCACGGCGGCCAGCAGAAGCAGGGCAACGATGGCGTAAAAGGCAGCCTCGTAGCACAGGCTCCAGAAGACCCGGATGACGTAGGCTGTGTGCAGCGGCAGTTGAGTCAGCGTCAGCGCCCCCAGGTAGAAGCGCCACCCCTGATGCAGCAGGTCCAGGCTGGCGATCTGGCTGCCCCGGACGACGTGATGCCGGATCAGCGCCGTCAGCAGGAGTGACAGCGCGGCGGCGGCGAGCGACGCCAGCAGGTAAGGGGGATAGATGCGGCGGACCCTGGCCGTCAGGAAGTGCCGCACGGGCCGGGGGGCATTCAGCGACCGCGTCGCCGCGCTGGCGATGCAGTAGCCGGAGATGACGAAGAACATGGGGACGCCAAGATGCCCCCCCGCGCTGAACCGGTAGAGGGGGGCCGGCGTCGTCTCCAGACGGACATGCAGCAGGACGACCCAGAGCGCGGCGACGCCGCGCCAAGCGTCCAGCAGGCGGTACGGGGCGGCGCTCGCGCGGCGTGGCGGCGTCCCCGGCCCTTCCGCCAGGAGCGTCACCGGCGACGGTTCGTTCATCTACTGCGCCGCCTCGACCGGGAACGAGGCTTCCGCCGCCGCCTTGCCGGGCCGCTCGACCTTCAGCGCGACGTTGTACCGGGACGCCACCCCCAGCCGGACGGGGATGGTGTAAAGCCCGTTGCCCTGCGAGCGTCCCGTCGTGCTCGCCCCCGGCAGGCGCGGGGACAGCATCTCGGGCGTGGCCGTGATGTTGGCATTCCCGACCGGCACCCCCGTCGCGGCGTCCGCCAGCGTCACGACCAGCGTGTTGTCCCCCGTGTGCGCCAGGGAGCCGGAGGTCAGCGTGACAGTCGTATCCCCAGCGATCTGCGGTGGCAGGGGCTGGGGGGCGGCAGTGCGCGAACACCCCGTCACCATCAGGGCGGTCCAGAGCGATAAGAAGGCAATCGGCCAGCCGGGTTTCTGTGTCATCAGGCTCGTCATCACTTCATCGCCCGTCTCCTCAGCAGCGGAAAAGGCAGGAACAACTCTCCCGGCAGGCCCGCCAAAAATCAGCATGCTGCCACGTTAAGGAGCAGCCGCTATGCCTCGATTATACCCGGTCAGCGCGGCAAGAACGGCTCCTCTTCCAGATGCATTCCTCGCTTCTCCAAGAACGGTTTCAGTTGCCCAAACGCCTGCGCCTGCTGCGCCCGGCTTGAGAAGGTCGAAGAGGAGAGGCGGAACTGCGTCCCACGGGGAAACTGGGCCAATTTGCTTTCCAGCGCGGGCAGCGAGGATAAGCCTTCATACTGAGCAACCGACCATTCACCCCTCCCCCCCTCGAAGCTGATGCGGATCCACCCCATCCAATGCCGTAACAGGTAGGGAACATCCGCACGCCCTTCGTCCGTGACGCAGAGAGCTTGCAGCATCTGGAGTTTG
>CAXTWM010000127.1:0-12789 GCA_964247915.1 uncultured Armatimonadales bacterium
CGCGCCTCCCGCGCCGGGCGTCAATCATCCCGCGCCTCGGAGCGAGCGGTCCGCAGCGGCTCCCCGCCGCCCCGTGCCGCCGCGTCCGGTGGCAGCAAGGCCGCGTCAGGAAGGGAAAAGGCCGGAAGCGCCGAAGAGGGGAACAAGCCGAAGGCCGCACCGGGACCAAAGAGTACGGGGGCGTCGGGGCGACACTGACTGAGGTTGTGCCGGGCGTGCCGGGGCTGCGGAAAGCCCCGGCAAAAAAGCGTCCTTCGGACGGAAAGAGCAACCTCTGTCTTCACCCGTGAGGGTGTGGATTGCCGGGGCTTTCCACAGCCCCGGCTGCTGACTCACGCGCCTGCTTGGTCCGAAACGTCGCTCTCGTCGGACGCCGTCAAGCGACCACTCCGGGCCGTCATCGGGCCGTTCTGCGGCGGAGGCGGACGCCCAGGAAGAGCAGGCCGACGCCGAGGAGCCAGCCGGAGCTTAACTCCGGCACGGGGGCCGCCGCGTTGCCGACCCGCGAAACGCCGTCAATCGTGCCGGTCCCGGTGAAGCGGATGTACTGGATGCCGGTCGTGGCGAACGGGGTGTTCGCCAGCGAAAAGGCGGTGCCGCCCGCAGAGCCGTTGTACAGATCGTTGGCGGCGTGGGCCACCGTCTGGCCCGCAAAGTCGGCGGCGGTCAGCGAGGGGTCTACAGGCTTGGAGAAGTCCTGGAGGCGGCTGTCATCCCAGCCGCTCGGGTTCTGGGTGGAGACGCCGGCCCATCGGTAGGGATTCTCCGGGAAGAAAAGGCTGTCGGCGGGGCTGAGGGTGACAAAGTTGATGCCGTCGCTGCTGACGCTGACCGTCGGCAGGGTGCCGTAGGTGCTGCCGTCGGTGATGTGGAGCTGGGACATGTCCGTGGTGGGCGTCACGAACCCGTCGGCGCTGAAGCCCTGGTTCCCGAAGACGATGAAGTCTTCGCCGAACCAGTGGCTGTCGCTGTGCGTGATCGGGGCCAAATCGAATTTGACGGTCAGACTGCCCTGGCCGGTGCTGCCGAGCGAGACCAGCAGATTGTTGCCGTTCGGGTCCGTGTTGTAAGCCGTATAAGCCAGCGAGCGATGATAGGTGCCGGGCGGGCTGTCGTAGATGCCGTTGACCAGGGTGGTCGGCCGGCCGAGGGCGGCGCTGGGGTCGCCGTACAGGGGGTTGGCGCTCAGATTGCTGTAGGCCGCCACGCTGGAGGCGAACTGCTGGCTGTGCGCGGCGGGGGCTAACCCCGCCAGCAGGGTCAAGGACGCCAGCGCGAGGGCGGGTTTCAGAGGGGAAAAAGTCATCGGAGTCTCCTTGGGATGGGTGGGTTCAACGGGCAAAGGTGCGGGCCGGCTGCATGTCCGGCCCGTAGGCGGAGTCGTCGGCGGACAGGCCCCCGAACTCAGGGTAGCGGGCTTTGTAAGGGAAAAGGTCGGCGACGGCCTTGACATGCCCGTCGGCATAAGCCACGTTCGCCTTCCCCCGGTGGCGGAAGTCCACCAAGCCCGCCGAATAAAAGGCCGTGTCGCTCGGGGCGCGCAGGAAGTTCTCCGGCAGCGGCTTGGTCGTGCCGTAGCCGCCGTCGGCGAACACGGCGGTCTGCCCAGGCGTGACGATCTGGGCCAGGGCGCAGGAGGGGAAGTCGCCGTCCACGGTCGCGAGGTCGCCGCCGATGTAGGTGGCGTTGTAGGCATAGCCGTTGTAGGGCCGGCCCGCCCCGCCGGGAGTCACGAAATCCGGGCACCCGTGGATCTGCCCGGCCTTCGTGTAAGCGCCCAGCATCCCGACCTCCCAGCGCCCGGTCACCCGGTCAAGCCGGAAGTCCCAGGCGTCGTCGGCGTCGCCGATGTTGTTGTGCTTATTGTAAGACGGGCAGGCCCGCTCGTCATAGTCCTGGGCATACAGGAGCCAGGCGAGTCCGAGCTGCTTGAGGTTGCTGGCGCACACGGTCCGCCGGGCGTTCTCGCGGACGGTCTGGAAGATGGGGAAGAGGATCGCCGCGAGGATCGAGATGATCGCGATCACGACGAGCAGTTCGATCAGGGTGAAGGCCCGGCGTGGGAGGCGGGCCGAGGCGGGGCGGCGTCGGGCAGGCGACGCGCCAGAAACGTGGCGAGACATGAGGTGTATCCTTCCGCCTGTCGCGCGCAGGCAGGGAAAGCCGGAAGACGGCTGTCTTCCGGGCACCTTCGGCTGGCATTCTGGCTGAGAGGCCGCGTCCCGTAGGACAGGGCCGCATCACAGTTGCGGGACAGCGCCGGAATTGCCGCGCCGTTTGACAGGCGGGCGCACCGGACTTCCCCATTTAAGCGCGCGTTGACCGCGACGCACCGAGGGTATGGGCACGATGTAGTTTTGTGACAGGAGTATAGCCGAGGAAGACGGCGGATGTCAAGGGGCGAGGGCAGGGAGAAGGGCAGGGGGATCCTGCCCCTACATAACCTGAACGCGGCGTAGGGGCGAGGTCCCCTCGCCCTCTTTTTGAGGGCGCTAGGCTTGTGCCGCCGCCTCGCCCGCCACCCAGCCGGTACTCCACGCCGCCTGCAAGTTGTAGCCGCCGACCGGGCCGGCGATGTCCAGCACCTCGCCGCACAGATACAGGCCCTCCACCTTGTGGGAGCGCATCGTCGCCGCGTCCACCTCGTCCAGCGCGACGCCCCCCGCGACCACCTCGCCGCGCTCCAGCGGGACGTGGCGGACCGTCCCCAGCGGCCAGGCTTTGAGGGTGGACACCAGCTTGTTCAGCGCCTTCGCCGTCAGGTACGCCCCGCGCGTCTCCCCCGGCACATTGGCCGCCTGGAGCAGCGGCTCCAGCAGCCGGGCGGGGACGAACGGGGCGGCCAGCGCCCCGACCGTTTTGCGCGGGTTCTCCCGCGCCTGCCGCCGCAGCTCGGCCTGCAATTCCTCCCAGGTCAGCCCCGGCGCCAGGTCCGCCTCGACGGCGCTCCCGGCCTCGCGCTCCGCCACCTCGCGCGAGACGCCCAGCGCGGTCGGCCCCGAGACGCCCTTGTGGGTGAACAGCAGGTCGCCCTGCCAGCGCATGAACTCCTTGCCGCCCCCGCCCGCCCGCGCCCGCAGCACGGTGTCGCGCAGGGCCACGCCGGACCATTCGGGGGCGGGGGCGGCCAGGTACAGCGGGGCCAGGGCCGCCCGCAGCGGCACGACGGTGTGCCCCAGCGCGGTCAGCCAGGGCCAGCCGTCCCCCGTCGTGCCCGTCGCCGGGTACGAGGAGCCGCCGGTCGAGACGACCACGCGCTCGGCGGGCAGGGTTTCGCCGCCGACCTGCACCGCCCGCATCCGGCCCCCCTCGGCGGCCAGCCCCGTCACCGAAGCCCCGTACCGAACCGTAACGCCCGCCTCTTCCACATAGCGCGTCAGCAGTGCGACGACATCCTTGGCCCCCGCCGGCTCCACGGGGAAGATGCGCCCGTCGGGCCGCGCGTAGGTCGCCATGCCCCGGTCGTGCAGGACTCGCAGGAAGTCCTGATTGGTGAACCGATAGAACGACGGCTTCAGGAACCGCGCCTCATGGGGCCGGAACTTTGCCCGCACGTCCTCCATCGGCCCGTCGTGGGTCAGGTTGCACTTGCCGCCGCCCGAGATGAGTATCTTCATCCCCAGCCGGTCGTTCTTCTCCAGCAGCGTGACTTTGGCTCCGCACTCCGCCGCCCGCCGCGCCGCCAGCATCCCCGCCGCCCCGCCGCCGATGACAATCACTTGTTGCGTCATGGCCGCCACTTCTCGTAGGCGTGCTTGTCCAGGTGGATGTTGACGGCGTGAAACTCGATGTTGTTGCCTACCCCTGGAAAGGCATCAAACCCATTTAGTGGGAGAGTCACTGGCACCACGAAGTCTGGGTCGTCATCAACATTGGTAACATCAGCTCCATCAGATGAAAATACTTTGGGTGATAGTTTAAGAATCCGTCCACGAACATAAACCCTCCCATCATGCTTGATGATAGTCCACAAAGCCCGCGTATTGCCAAAGGAGTATTGACTGAAGGCATCGCCCTTGTTGTCGAACGTACACTGAACCGGCTGATTGTCGCCGACTTCCGAGAGCATCACAATCTTGCCGGAAGCATCTTGGACCATCAGGTTAGGATCAAGGGAGATCGGCTTGGGGACGTTGCTTGGTTGGGGAACAATACTGCTGACGCTCACCGGCTTTGCCGATGGCTGGCTTCGCAGATGTGCCAGACCGTTCCCATCCAAGGCAACCCCTAGAAGGATACCACCCAGGCCGAGCGCCAGCACAAGATGCCCGGCGACGGAGGGCCGCCCCTTGTTTGTCCTTATAGGCTCCCGTCGGAGTGCCTGTACCTCCGCCAGAACTTCTTCCGGTGTGGTGTCTATGCCAAGCTGTTGCACAGCCTCGCCAATCGGGATCGTGCCGTCGGCATGACGCTGTCCGGCTTCCTTCCGGCCCTCAATCTGCGAGAGGGCCGCCGCCAGTTCTTCCGGCGTGACGCGCACCTGCGCGGCAGATATTGGAACGGTTTCGTTCGTCTCTTGTCGCAGCATGGCTACTCCTTTTCCCGGAGGTGGGCGTCGGGGACCACACGGCTGGCGCTGATCATGTCTTCGCTGGTCAGGCCGGGCGGCGACCGGAAGCCGGCCACGGGCAGGGTGACGCGGACGGGGTGCAGGCCCGACGCGACGTAATACGCGAGCGG
Organism: uncultured Armatimonadales bacterium; assembly: GCA_964247915.1. Lineage (GTDB taxonomy): Bacteria > Armatimonadota > Armatimonadia > Armatimonadales > Capsulimonadaceae > JANXMY01. The sequence continues at coordinate 4,681 of CAXTWM010000127.1, forward strand.
ATGCACTTGGACGACGCCGGACCGGAGCGCCCCCTCGGACATGTCGCCGATCCATCCGCGCACATACACCCGGCCGCCGTGCTTGATCAGCGTCCAGTGAGACGCGGCGGGGGCGAAGTCGGCGAATGCCGCCCCCGTGTCCGTGCCCGCCAGATCGCAGAGGACGGGCTGGCCGTCCGCGACTTCCGAAAGCAGCACCATCTTGTGGTCGGGCTGGCGGACCAACAGGTTGCCGGGGATGCCGATGGGCGCGGCCTGCGGCGCAGCGGGGGCGGCGGCGACGGGAGCGACGGACGGGGGAGGCGCGGACACTTCCGAGCGGAGGGCGAAAAGGCCGCCCAGGAGCAGGAGTCCGCCCACGAACGCGGTTGCGGCGGCCTGCCCTGCTTTTCGGAGGCGTGTCCGGGGCGGACTCGCCCGCTGCCGCGCCCGGCCCGCCTCGATCTCCCGCAGCAGTTCCTCGGGCGTGGCGCTCAGGCCGAGTTCCTGCACGGCGTCGCCCAGCGGGATCGTGCCCTCCAGGCCGCCCTGCCGCGCTTCCAGACGCGCCAGCGCGGCGGCCAACTCCTGTGGGGTGACGCGAACCTGGGCGGCAGGCGTCTTGGTGTTGACAGGCTCAGACTGAAGCATCATGCCCTCCCAGATTTGACGTCACCAGTTCTCCCAGACGTGGCTGTCGGGGTGGACCTGCGAAACGGTGATCTCGCCCCAGCCCTCGTCCGTGCTGCGGGAGTCGTCCCAGTGCAGGCTTTTGAGGGGCAGGGTGATGTCCGTGTAGTGCTGCCTTTCGAGCTGCCCGGCGTCGTCGTCGTTGTAGAGCCGGAAAGGTTTGCCACCCGCCCGGATGGCCTGCTCCGTCACCGGCAGGGTGTACGCCTGGACGTAGACCTGGCCGCTGTGCTTGACCAGCCGCCAACTGTTGCCGAGGTCGTCGCCCATGTGGACGCGGATCTGGCCCGGCGGCGTGCCGCTCGCGGCCTGCTGCACGGTCGCCAGGTCGCCGAAGACGGGCACATCGTCGGGGACGGCGGCCAGGGTGCGCGTTTCGTGGCTGACCAGAGGCGTGTGGCGGTGGAAGGGGCCGATGGCGAAGCCGACGGCCATTGTCGTGAGGGCGAGGCCGAGACCCAGGGCGTTCATCCCCCGTGATCGGTTCTGTCGCTGCGATGTCGCCGCCTGCCGCAGAGCCGCCAGGCCGCTCTGCACGGCCGCGCGGGCGGGTGACGGCGTCGCAGCCTCTGGCGCGGCTTCCGCCTGGGCCGCGCGGGCGCGCTGTGCCTTCACCTCGGCCAAGATTTCCTCGGGCGTGGAGTCCAGGTTCAGCTCGGAAACCGCCTGGTCAATCGGGATCGTTCCCGCAAGGCGGCTGGCTTCCGCCCGTTTGCGGGCCTCAATGGCGGCGAGCGCCTGGGACAGCTCTTCCGGCGTCACGCGGGCCTGCGAGGCCGTGGCAAGGGGATCGGATTCGTTGGCCGGGTGGCTCTTCAGCATGACCGTGTCTCCTGGGGGATGTCCACGCTACTATACGGCATCCGTCGGCTCAGGTGTTCGCCGCCTCGGGCAGAATTTCTTCGCCGTGGCGGGTGAACAGCAATCGCCGGATGCGGCGGCCCGTGACCTCGGCGACGGAAACGTCGAAGCCGTCAATGCGGGCGGACGCGCCGTGGCGGGGGGGGAGGCGCAGCTCGTGGAGGGCGTAGCCGCCGATGGTATCATAGTCGGCGGGGTTGGCGATGGGGACGCCCAGGGTTTCCGAGACCTCGTCCAGCGCGACCGTGCCCGCCACTGAGTAGGACCGGCCCGCCTCGTCGAGCGGCAGCAGGGGCGGCGGCTGGTCGTGCTCGTCCTGGATCTCGCCGATCAATTCCTCGATGATGTCTTCCAGCGTCACCAGGCCGGCCGTGCCGCCGTACTCGTCCACGACGACGGCCTGGTGGGTGTGGCTCTTTTGAAGCTCTTTGAGGAGTTCGTCAATCGGCTTGGTTTCGGGGATGCCGATGATGTTGCGCTTGATGGAGCCGATGTCCGCCTTCGGGTCGCCCGCGATCGCCAGCAGGTCCTTGATGTGGATCATGCCGATGACGTGGTCGCGGTCGCCCTCGCAGAGCGGGTAGCGGGTGAAGCCGCTTTCGGTCGCCACCTCGATGTTGCGGCCCAGGGTCCAGGTCGTGGACAGGGCGACCATGTCCACGCGCGGCACCATGATCTCCTTGGCCTGGGTGTGGGCGAAGTCGAAGACGTTCTCGGCGATCTCGATTTCGGACGGCCGCAATTCGCCCTGCGAGTGCGAGTGCGCCATGATGGCGAGGATCTCGTCCTCGGAATGCGCCTGCTCGTGCCCGTCCCCCGGCTGGATGTGCAGGGGCCTGGCGATGGCCTTGGCCGCGCTTTCCAGGATGAAGATGAGAGGATAACCGAGCCGCAGGAATAGCCGCATGGGCCGCGAGACAGCCAGCGCGGTCCCTTCGGTGTGGGCGATGACCCACCACTTGGGCAACAGCTCGCCGAAGATGATGTGGAAGAAGGTGATGAGCACGAAGCCCAGGGCGATGGCGACGACGTGAGCCGAGGCGGAGCCGCGCCCGATGCCCACCGCGTCGAACAGGCCGCCCAGGAGATGGGCGACCGATGGCTCGCCGATCGCGCCCAGCGCGAGCGAGGCCAGCGTGACGCCGAGTTGCGTGGCGGACAGGTAGGTGTCGAGCCGCCCCATCAGGTCCCGCACGGCGCGCGCGGGCGCGTGGCCCTGCTCGACCAGTTCCGCGATGCGCGTCTGCCGGACGCGGATCATGGCGAACTCGGCGGCGACAAAGAAGGCGTTGAGCGCGACCAGCAGCAGGGTCAGGGCGAGCATGAAGAGGGGTTGTGAGTGAGAGTCCATAAGGCCGCCCGCATCCGCGCCGCAGGCCGCGCTCCTGCCGGGCGCACTCAGAGCGTCCGGCGGGAAAGAAATGTTCCTTTCGTTCCAGGGAAGATTGTACCCGGAATGGGGGTCGCTTACGCCCGGATTTTCAGCGCTTTGCGGACGATTTGCAGGGTCTCGTCGGCCGCCGCCCGCGCTCGCTCTGCCCCCGCCCGCAGGACCCCGTCCACAAATCCGGGGTCGGCTTCGAGTTCGGCCCGGCGGGCGCGGACCGGCACGAGGTTCGCGTTGATGATCTCGGCCAGTTCCTTCTTGGACTGCCCGCAGCCGCGCGCCCCCGCCCGGCACTCGTCCCACTGAAATTGGTAGCCTTCCGGGTCATAAACACGGCGGAGCTGACAGGCGACGCAGCCTTCGGGGACGCCGGGGTCCTCAATGTGAATCTTGGTCGGCGTCGTGAAGGCAGAGTTGATCTTTTTCGCCGTTGCCTTCGGCGTGTCGGCGACATACAGGGCGTTGCCGTAGGACTTGCTCATCTTGCGCCCGTCCACACCGGGTATCTCGCCGCTGAACTGGTTGATGACCGCCTCGGGTTCGGGGAACACGTCCTGCGCCACGATGCGGTTGAAGCGGCGGGCGATCTCGCGTGAGATCTCGATATGCGCGGCCTGGTCCTTGCCGACCGGCACGGCCTGGGCGCGGTACAGGATGATGTCCGCCGTCTGGAGGACGGGGTAGCCGAGCAGGCCGTAGCTCACCTGCGTGTCGTTCTCCTTGACGAGATCGCGCTTCTCTTTGTAGGTCGGGATGCGCTCCAGCCAGCCCACCGGCGTCACCATCGAGAGCAGCAGGTGCAGCTCGGCGTGCTCGGGGACGTCCGACTGGCGGAAGATGGCGCACTTGTCCGGGTCCAATCCCCCCGCTAGGTAGTCGGTCGCCGTCTGCCGCGAGGCTTCCGCGAGGTCGTAATGACCGTCGGCGACCGTCGTCAGCGCGTGCCAGTCGGCGATCATACAGAACATCTCGTACTCGTCCTGCCGCTGCACCCAGGGCCGCAGCGCCCCCTCCAGGTTGCCCAGGTGCAGCCGCCCGCCGCCGGTCGGCTGCATCCCCGAGAGTAGTCTTTTTTTGGTCATCAGAGGTAAGCGTTATGGAGCCGGATCGCCGAAAAAACCGTGACGCCGACCAGGAGGGCCAGCGGCGCGGCCCAGACCCAGCGGCGGCGCGGGACGAAAAACAGAAAGCCGATGCACAGGCCGAACAGGAAGCCGCCGCCGTGCGCGCCGTTGGCGACCCCGAAGTGCAGGATCGGGATGTAGGTCACGATCAGGCAGAACAGGCCCCAGAGGATAAAAAAGCGCAGGTTGTCGCGCGTTGCCACCGCCGCCCAGGCGGGGTACAGCCCGCGCCCCGCCCACATCAGGGCGAACATCGAGTAGACCACGCCGGACATGCCGATGCCGGGCACCCCGGAGATCAAGACCTCGCACCCCGAGCCGACCGCCGCCGCGCCGACAATGAACGCCAGGTAAACGACGGGGCTGAGCGTGTTTTCCAGGATGCGCCCGAGCTGGATCAGCCAGAGCATGTTGAAAGCCAGGTGCAGCCAGCTCCCGTGAATGAAGATCGTCGTGACCAGGCTCCAGGGCGCAGCGCCGGAGCTTTCGGCGGAGCCGAAGTGGCCGATCCGGTCCCAGGCGCCTCCCGGCTCCCCACCCGGCAGCAGATAGGCCACGGTGATCACGACCGAAAGCGCGATGAGCAGGTAGGTCAGGACCGGGACCTGGAAGGCCGGCCCGGCCCGCTGCGGCTTCTGCGAAAAATCCCATGCGTCCGGCATTTTGGAGTCCTAGCCCAGCCGCTCGGGGAGCACATCCAAACGGATCACGTCATCCAGCGTCTCGCGCCGCGAAACCAGGTCGGCCCGGCCGTCCCGGACGAACACGCCGGCGGGACGGGCGAAGCGGTTGTAGTTGGAGGCCATCACGGCGTTGTACGCCCCCGTGGACTGCACGGCCAGGATGTCACCGGTTTCGACCGGCTGCGTCCGCGCTTCCTGGATGAGAATGTCGGTCTCGCAGTGCTTGCCCGCGACGCGCACCGCCTGCGTCTTCGGCTCGCCCGCGCGGCCGGCGGCAAGTACCTCGTAGACCGCGTCGTAAAGCTGTGGGCGCGGGTTGTCGGACAGCCCGCCGTCAATGGTGACATAAGTGCGCTCGCCGGGCGCTTCGGGGATGGCGACCTTCTTGATGACGCCCACGGTGTAGAGGGTCACGCCCGCCTCGCCGACCAGCGACCGGCCCGGCTCTTGCAGCAGGGCGGGGGCGGGGACGCCGTGTTTGTCCAGCGCGGCCTTCAAAGACGTGGTGATTGTTTCGGCGAACCCGTCATAGGTCGGCGGCTGCTGGCTTTCGACGTAGCGGATGCCCAGGCCGCCGCCGATGTCCAGGTCTTCCGGCATCCATCCGGTCGCGTCAGCGACTTTCCGCAGGAAGCCGACCATGATGTCAATCGCCTGCTCGTGCGTGTGGGCGTCCAGCAGCTGCGAGCCGATGTGGCAGTGCAGGCCCGTGATCTGGAGGTGCGGGGCCGCGCCCAGAGCCTCGGTGACGGCCTCCAGCGCCGCGCCGCTGGCGAGGCTCAGGCCGAATTTAGTGTCCTCCTGGCCGGTGCGGATGCGCCGGTGCGTGTGCGGGTCAATGCCGGGCGTCACGCGGAGGAGGACGGACTGCGTCTTCCCCGCCTGCTTCGCCAGGGCGGCCAGCCCGCGCAGCTCGGGCAGGTTGTCCACCACGACCCGCCCGACGCCGTATTCCAGGGCCATTTCGAGTTCGTTTTGGCTTTTGTTGTTGCCGTGCAGCAGGACGCGCTCCATCGGGAAGCCCGCCTTGACGGCGGTGTAAAGCTCGCCCGCCGAGGCGACGTCCAGGCTGAACCCCTCCTGCTCCATGACCTTGCAGATCGCCATGTTCAGGTAGGCTTTGGAGGCGAACGAGATGTCGTTCTTGGGGTAGCGGGCCTCAAAGGCGGCCTTGTACCGGCGGCAGTTGTCCCGGATCTGCCCCTCGTCCATCACATACAGCGGCGTCCCGAACTCCCGCGCCAGGTCCACGCAGTCGCACCCGCCGATCTCCAAATGCCCCCGCGCGTTGACGCGCTGGCCGCCAAGCAGCATGATCCCGTCTCCCTCTGATGGCCTCTAACAAAAAGACCCGCGCCACCGGAATGCGGGCGGGGTTTCGCGGAGATTCTAGCACAAACAGGGGCGGGAAGTCAAGAACGTAGGATGGCGATGGCTTGACGTGGGGCATGATTTCGGTCATACTGATTTCAGACGATCGGAAGGAGCAGTGTGATGAAAACATTAGCGGTCGAAGTGGCGCAGCGGGGCCAGGTGACGCTGCCCAAAGCGTTACGCGACGAATACCGCATTGAAACGGGCCAGCGGTTCACCATCCTGGATCTGGGGGGCGTCTTCCTGTTCAGTCCCAGCGAATCGCGGGTGGACGCTCTCTGCGACCAACTGCGCGAGGGGCTGGTCGTGGAGGGAGCCTCCCTCGAAGAGATGCTGGCGGAACTGCGGCAGAGGCGTCAAGCCGATGACCAGCCGTAAGCGATCCGCCCGCGCCCCGCGAAAGCCGCGCGTTTTCTTGGACAGCAGCGCCCTGATCGCCGCGATCCTCTCGCCGCGCGAGGATTCCGCATCGCGCCGACTGCTGCGGCTGGGCGAGGCGGGCGTCGTGGCCCTGCGGGCGAGCCGGGAAGTGCTGCGGGATGCGGAGTATCTTGTCCGTCGCCGTAACCCTGCCCTGCTGCCCCTGCTGGCGCTCCTCCTCGATCAAGCCAACGTCAAGATCGTTTCCAATGCCCCCGAAGAGATGATCGAGCAGTGCCTGGAAATGACGGGCTACCTGCCGGATGCCCGTGTGCTGGCGGCGGCCGTGGAGTGCGGCGCGGACATATTTGCGACCTATGACACGGAGCATTTTCTGCAAAACCCTCTCATCGGCCCGCCCCGAACCCGGCTCCGCGTGACGGACGCTCATCAGGCGGTAGAGTGGTGCCTCGCCCAGCTTCTTTCCGACGGCCAGAATGGGACGCCGGAGCCGCCTAGTGAGTGAAGTAGGCAAGAAAGTTCGGCACTTTTGACAGCGCGTGATGCGCGACAATCTGCCGAAGATGATACCGGGAGAGAATTCCATGTCCATCTCAGACACGATCAGCCAGGTGGCGGCGACCAACCCCGTGGTCGGCGTGGCGGTGGCGCGTCAGAGCGCGGAGGGTGCCATCCTGGAGGGCTGGCAGACGGGGGACACGGCGACCTCGGCCCTGCTCGGCGCGGTCAGCGGCCAGGCCCTCGAAGCCAATCAACTCCTGGCTGGCCTGACGCCGAACCTGGGGCAGAACGTCAATACCAGCGCGTGATTTATTGAAAACATACCTACGATGTCCAGCGTAACCCCTACTATTCCCGTCGGCGTGCTCACTCCGGCGAACATCTACCCGAAGCATTCGCCCGTCGCGGACGCCGCGCCCAAACAGCCATCCCCGTCGGCGCCTACGCCGAAGCAGCGGCCACAGGCAGCCGCCGTGCCACAGGCGGCGGCGGAGCGTCACCGTGCCGCGCCGACGCCGGCTTCCACCGCACTCTCGGCGCAGGCGCTTTCCAGCACGGATGTCTCTTATGTCGAGTCGCTAATGGGAGCGATCCCGGCGCAGAAGATGGAAGAAATCCTGCTGAAAACGGGTGTGCCGATCCCCGCCAACCTGGGGCCGAACATAGACACGGCGGCCTGAACTACAGGCGCAGGCCGTAGCCGACCCCCCGCCGGGTTTCGAGCAGGTCGGCGGCCTGGGGCGGCATCTTGGCGCGCAGGCGGCGGATGTGGATGTCCACGGTCCGCTCGCCGCCCTCGAAGTCCACGCCCCAGACCATGTCCAGCAGGCGGTCGCGGGCGAAGAACTTGCCCCGGTGCAGGGCCAGAAAGCGCAGCAGGTCGTACTCGCGCGGCGTCAGGGGGAGGATGCGGCCCCCCGCCTCGCGCGCACAGCCCGCCGCCAGGTCGAGGACCATGTCGGCCAGCGTCAGCGTGTCGCCGGACTGGATGTGGCGCTTGCGGAAGCCGAGCAGGGCGAGCCGGGCCAGCACCTCGGCCGGCGCGTAGGGCGGCAGCAGGAAATCGGCGGTGTAGGCGGGCCAGTCCGGCTGGGCGAGGTGGCGGGGGGCGAGCAGGGCGAGCCGTGAG
>CAXTWM010000128.1:0-12775 GCA_964247915.1 uncultured Armatimonadales bacterium
GGCCCAGCGACAATCCAACCCAGCCGCCGACCGCCCCGATACCCGCCCCCATACGAGGGTCTGCATCAGGCGACGCTGCGACCCGATGGATAGCGACTCGACGACCGCCAGCATCAGGCCCAGGAGGAGGCCGAACAGGGCGCCGTAGAGCAGAAACTTCGGGTCCCCGAACAATCCCGACACCACCATGCGGTGCGGCTGAAAGATGTCCGTGAACCAGCCGGTCAGGTCGGTCAGGGTCCAGGCGAGGACCCCGGCCAGGCCGCCAGCGAGCAGGTTGAGGAAGGATTTGCCTAGCAGAGACATCAGCGTCGCGCACCTTTCGTGGTGTTCAGCCTGTCATGGGAGCGAGAACGATGCGGGCCACGTCGCGGAACTGGCGGGCGCGGTGGCGCAGGCCCGGCCAGTCGCCGCCCGTGACCTTGTGGCGGAACCCCGTCTCGACCTCACGGACGCGGAAACCCGCGCGGATCGCGCGGACTGTCAGGTCCACCTCGACGCCGAAGCCGGGCGCGAACGTCCCGCCCAGGGCTTCCAGGATCTCGCGGCGCACGGCGCGCTGGCCCGACAGCGGCTGCGTGAAGGTCTGCCCGGTCCGGCGACGGATGCCCCAGCGGGCGAGCCGGACGACGAAGCCCCGGCCGCCGGACTGGCCGGTGGCGGCGAACTCCGGGTCGGGCGGCAGCATCCCGACCGTCATGTCCGCCTCCCCGCGCGCCAGCGGCGGCAGCAATTTGACGGCCTCGCCCGCCGACGCCCCCAGGTCGGCGTCGAGCAGCAGGAACACGTCCGCCTGGCCCCGCGCGGCTTGGTACGCCGCGCCCAGCGCCACGCCCTTGCCGGCGTTCTTCTGGGTCAGCACCAGCGACGCGCCCGCCGCCCGCGCCCGGTCCGCCGTGCCGTCCGTGGAGCCGTCGTCCAGAACGACGATCTCGCCGATCTCCGGGCGGGCGCGAAGTGCTTCAACGGTGACGCCGATCCGCTCGGCCTCGTTGTAGGCGGGCAGGAGCGCGCAGACTTTCCGGTTCTCGCTCATGGGGTGAAAGCCCCGGTCAGCGAGTCCGGGAGCGGCTGCTTGGCGGTCGGCTTCAAGCCGTAGTCACCCTTCTCGCCGCGCAGGGCGAACGGCAGGGCGAGCTGGCCCAGCGGCAGGTCTATGCAGTCCACGGTCGCGATCCCCGCGCCCTGATAGGCGGGCATGGACGAGACGGCGGCCCCGGACGGTTCGCAGCCCACGAGCGTGACAACGGCGGACGCCGCCTTGAACCCGTCGAGCAGCGGCCCGTCCAGCGACGCATTTTGCGTGTCGTCGCTTTTCCCGCCGACCAGAACGAAGAGCGTGCAGGGCTGCGACAGCTCGCCGGAGACGGTGATCAAGCCCTGCTCCTTGAGAGCCTCCAGGGCGGGGCTTGCCTCCGCGCCGCTCCCGTTGCCGGTCGTCAGCGCCGCCGCCAGAGCGGCCAGCAGCGCCTTGTCCTGGCTTGCGGCGTCCGTGGGATCGGCGACCGAGGAAAGCGCCTCGCGCTGCTTCGGGAGGAGCGCGCCCCACTTGTCCGTGAGAACAACGGTCGCGGCGACGGTCGCCCCGGCGTCGCTCACCGCCGTGTTGGCCGCCTGGGCGGCGTCGGCGTAGTCGCCGGTCTGAATCAGGACGACGCGCTTACCGGCCAGCTTGCCGCGCACCAGCGTGGGGCGCAGGGATGAGAGCGCGGCCTCGTCCTTCGTGAAGCGGGTCCGCGCGAGGTCGCGGTCTTGAGCCACTTTGTTGGTCGTCACGCGCAGGTTGGCGATGGCGCCGGCCTGCTGGCGGACCTGGGCCGGGCCGATGATCGAGGCGCCGACGATGATCCCTAAGCCCAGCATCAGGAACATCAGGCCGAGGTAAAAGATGTGGTAACGGACATCCAGCATGGCAGGGGTTCAGTATCCGGCGTGTTCAGAAGTGCAGCCGCCACCAGAGCCGGAGGAGTTCCGTCATGTTCTTCCAGATCGGCGAATAAGAAAGCACGATGATAAACGGGAACATCAGGCAGAGCAGCAGGGCGATGAAGTAGCCGAAGGGCGGCTTCGGCTGGTAGATCTTGCCGACGCCGCGCGCGTCCACCAGGCGCGTCCCGACCTTGAGGCGCACCAGGTAGGTGCTCGCCATGCCCGCCCGGCCCTTGTCCAAGAAGTCTTCCAGGTTGGAGTGTGTGCCGACGGCCACGATCAAATCCGCGCCGTGCTCGTAAGCCAGCAGCAGGGCGGCGTCCTCGCTGGTCCCCGGCACGGCGAACAGGTCCGCGTCCAGGCCCAGGGCGCGGACCCGGTCCAGTCCGGGCGCTTCGCCGTTCTTGTAGGCGTGGACGATGATCTGCGCCCCGCAGCGCAGGGCGTCGTCGGAGACGCTGTCCATGTCGCCGAGGATGATGTCGGGGCGGCGTCCGATCTCCAGCAGGGCGTCCGCGCCGCCGTCCACGGCGACCAGGACCGGGCGCAGGTCTTGCAGATACCCGCGCAGCGTCGCCAGGTCTTCTTTATACCCTTCGCCCCGCACGACCACGAGGGCGTGGCGGCCTGCCATTTTGACGCGTCGCAGGGCGGGGACATCCGTCGGGTCGAGCAGCAGGTCTTTGTCGGCATCAAGGTACTGGAGCGTGTTCCGGGCGAACTTTTCGAGTTCACTGCCCAGGTTGGCGCGCGCCGCCTGGGTCTGGCGCGTAATCCGCGCCTCGTCCCAAGCGAGCAGCGCGTCCATCAGTCGGCCATCCTGAAACAGCCCGCCGGCTTCATCAATGACAAGCGACGCGCCCTCGCGCAGCCGGGCGAACTGGGCCGGCTCGGACAACTGGAACAGCGGCACGCCGGCGGCGAGCAGGACGGCGGGGCCGCGATTGGGATATTTGCCGCTGATGAAGGGCTGGGCGTTGACCACCGCGCTCGCCCCGGCGTCGGCCAGGGCGCGCGCGGCCAGGGCGTCGAGGTCGGCGTGGTCAATGACGGCGACCATGCCGGGGCGCAGGCGCTTGACCAGGTTCTTCGTGCGCCGGTCACAGCGGGCGGTCCCCGACAGCCGGTTCAGGTTCGGTGAAGTGGAAGTGGGACGGACTAGCGCCACGTTCGTTGCTCTCTCCCTCTGTCTCAGTATAGCACAAAGGGAGGCGTCCGTGTAAAGGCTTGCGGCAGACTACCGGACCATGTCCGGCGGGGGCGGCACATAAGCGGGCGAGGGCGCCAATATCTTCGGGCGCAGCGGGCCAAAATATAGCAGGAGGCTGACCAGGAACGTCGTCAGGATCGCCAGGATCGCGGGCCAGATCGGCAGCAGCAGGTGGCCGGAGCCGAAGAAGCCCCAGCAGACCAGGAGATAAGCCAGCAGGAGGGCGACGGTGACGATGGCGGCCCGTCCGCCGCTGACTAGCATCAGCGCCAGCCCCGCCGCCAGGCCCACCACGATCATCACGCCGAGCAATCGGTAGCGGCTGTCGCTCACGACCTGTACATAGGAGCGGTCCAGGATCGTCGAAAGCGCGTCCGCCGTCACTTCGACGCGCGGCAGACGGCCCACAGGAGTCGCGGCCAGGCTGGTCGCCGGGTCGTCCGGCGCGGTCGCGCCGATCAAGACCACCTTGCCCGTGAATGTGTCCGCCTTGACTTTGCCGGTCGCCACGTCCCGGAACGAATAGGTGGGCAGGCTGCCGGGCAGGCCATAGCGGATCAGCATTCGACTTTGGATGCCGACGGGGATGATGACTGGCGGCGTCAGGCTGCCCAGGATGCGGACGTTGTTGCCGGACGAAACGGCGACCCGGTCTTTATCCACGCCGAACACGCTCAGGGCCGCCATCAGCGAGAGATTGGTCAGCGCGAAGGGCCTGCCGTCGTCGAGCTGCGACTGCGGGAACTTCCCGCGCAGCGGCTGAGTGGCGGCAGGGTACTGGACGGTGCTGCGATAGACGAGCCTGGCGCGGCGCAGGACGCCGTCCGGGTCCGTCTCTCGGTCGAAGACGCCGACGCCGCGCGCCGAGCCGGTGAAGTCTGAAACGGGCGGCTCGAACGAATAATAGGGGAACTGCTGAAGCTGTGAGTCCAGGGTCAGGTTGCCCGCCAGGGCGAACTTCTCCAAAAAGACCAGGGAGCGTATATCATCCGGCGTGTAGCGCTGGGGCCGGTCGGCGTCATAGGCCATGCCGAGCAGGACGTTCCGGCGGTTCGCCATCGTCCGCCACAGCCCCTCATCGCCGGAGCGTGTCCGCTGCGTCAGCGCCAGGTCGAAAACCACGGAAGTCGGTTTCCCCGCCTCGATTCGGCGCAGGCCCGCCGCCAGGACGGAGCGCGGCCAGGATTTAATCGGGCCGTACTGCGCGACGCTGCCGGCGTCCAGGGCGACGATGACGACGTCGGGCCGGGCCGGGCGCGGGGCCAGCCGGGCCAGCGCGTCCTGCGCCTTCAGCTCAGGGCCGGCTTCCGGCATGTTGAGAGCCAGCAGGCCGAAGCCGAGCGCGGCGGCGAGGGCGGCCAGGAAGACAAGGGCACGGTACGTTATGCGCCGCTCCGGCCCGATTTCGGTTGACATAAGAAAGTGCTGCCTCGGTGGGGTGGAATGCCGTCCATTGTTCCCTTCGCCAACTTGCTCAAACCGGATATAATAGGCGCATGATACCTGAATTCGTAGACACGCATTGCCACTTGAACCATGAAGACTTCGACGGCGACCGCGACGAGGTGCGGGAACGGGCGGTGGCGTCCGGGGTGACGCGCCTGCTGTGCATCGGCTATGACCGGGCGAGCAGCCGCCGAGCGGCCGAACTGACGGGAGACGCGGGCGTTTACGCCGCCGTCGGCATCCATCCTGAGTCGGCGGACGAGTGGAACGAGGAAACAGCGGAGGAATTAGCTGCCCTGTATCGGGACGGCGGAGGCAAAGTGGCGGCGTATGGCGAGATCGGGCTGGACTACCATTGGGACACGGTCCCGCGCGCGCGCCAGCAGGAGGTCTTCGCCGCCCAGATCGCCTTCGCTCAGGCTCTCTCCCCTATCCTGCCCCTGATCATCCACAACCGCGAGGCGCAGGAGGACATCCTGGCCGTGCTGCGGGCTTCGGGGACGCTCGCGCCGGTCGTCATGCACTGCTTCACTGGGGACACGGAGACGGCGAAGGTCTGTCTCGACGCGGGCTGTTATTTAGGCATCGGCGGCGTGGCGACGTTCAAGAAGTCCGACGCCGTCCGTGACGCCGTCGCCTACGCGCCCCTGGAAAGGCTGCTGCTGGAAACGGACTGCCCCTACCTCGCCCCGCAGTTTCGGCGCGGGCGCCGCAACGAGCCGGCCTACCTGCCCGCCGTCGCCGAAACGGTCGCCGCCGCCAAAGGGCTGACCGTGGCGGAGGTCGCTAGGGCGACTACGGCGACGGCGCGGGCGCTATTCGGCATGGCCTGACCCCGTGCGCGCCAGCAGCGTTTCCAAAGTAGCCCCGATGCCCGAAGCCAGCGCCAGCAGGACGAGCAGCCAGCCGAGGAGGGGGACGCCGGAGGCCAGCAGCAGGGTCCAAAGCCCCAGCCGCAGGGCGGGCAGCGTTTCCAGGTCGCTCGTCGTGAGGGCGTCCGTCAGCCGCAGCCCCAGCGATAGGGCCGCGACGCCCAGACCCAGGCTCGCCAAAACCAGGCCGGATACGAGCACGAGGACGCCCGGAATCGCCAGTATGTGCCGACTGAACAGGACGCCGCAGAGGATGAGGACCAATAGGGAGGCGGCGACCCCCCAGAGCGTCGGCACGAAACGCCCGGCGTCGAGCCGAGCCGCGGCGCGCTCGCCCAGCCGCGCCAGTGGGGCGGCGCGTCCGACCAGCAGGGCTAGGAGGCCGAGAGCACACAGGCCCGCGATCAGGAGCAGGACGACGATGGGGCCGCCCAGGAACAGCCGTCCGGGATCGGAATGGTCGGAGTGATCTATGGGACGCCCCTCCGCGTCTGCGCCTGGACGCAGAACATCCCGTTCACGATGACCGCCGCAAGCAGGGCGGCCCAGGCCCAGGAGGGAACGGAGACGCCCACCGTCACCGCCCCCCAGACCGCGAAGGCGTCGGCGGGAACACCGCGCAGGTTGGCCGCCAGCCATTCCGGCGTTTGGCGGGCGGTGTCGCTCAGGGTTCCTAGGCCGGGCGGGAGCAGACCCGGCAGCCAGACGAGGAGGGCCAGCGGCAGGATCGTCGCCGCCAGCGGCAGCCAGAGGGCGGGGCCGCTGGGGGCGGGGCGAATAGCAATCCGTGCCAGCACCTGGGCGTTGAAAGCGTCGCCGGGATCGTCTGAGGGCCGGAGCCGTGCCCAGCGCCCCGCCGCGCGGGCCAGAAGCCGCCCCTCGTTCCAGGCCCGGCGGCAGCCCGCGCAGGAGGCGACGTGCGCGTCCAGCCGCGCCCGCTCCCCCGGCGTCAGCGCGCCGTCCAGCGACTTCTGAATCTCGTCTTCGGCAGATCGGCAGTTCATGCGTTCAGGTACTCCGAGAGCGCGGCGCGCAGGAGGGCACGGGCGCGGAACAGGTGCGTCTTGACCGTGCCCAGCGGGACGCCCACGGCGGCGGCGATCTCCTCATAGGAAAGGTCGTCTAGGTGCCGCAGCAGGAAGACAGCTCGCAGTTTGGGCGGCAGGGCGGCGACGGCGGCGGACAAAAGCTGTTCGCCTTCCCCAGTCAGCAGCGCCTCCACGGGGTCCCCGCCCGCAAGCGCCGGCTCGGGGACGCCCGTGATCTCCACCACGACCGGACGCCGGGCCTGGGCGCGCAGCCGGTCCAGGCAGCGGTTGACCGCGATGCGGTACAGCCAGGGGCGGAACGGCTCGCCGCGCCGGAACGACAGGCGCTTGTCGTAGGCGGCGACGAACGCCTCCTGGGCGACGTCCTCAGCCTCATCGGGACTGGTGGCGGCCAGCATCCGCCGGGCGAGGGCGACGACGCGGGTGCGGTAGCGCGTCACCAGTACGCCGAACGCGGCGACATCGCCCGTGGCACGGACGCGCTCGGCCAGCGCTTCATCAGTCGCGTCTTCCCGCGCCGCGCTCCCCTCCGAAGACTTGGAGCGGCTGCCTGCCATGCGCGTGATGATACCCCAGCCCAGCGCCTGTTCAGGCATGGACGACACCCACAGGGGCCGGGACCAGCCCCGGAAAGATCGCCTCGGCATTCGGATTACCCAGCCGGTGCGTAATCACTTCCGCCAGCACGGCCCGGTAATCCGTGGTCACTTTGAGGTCGCCCGGCCCGTCAAGTTGTCCAGGGGCTAGGCCGGGCCATTTGCCATGCACACGCCCGCCCACGACATGACCGCCCAGCACGAGCATGACGCCCGCGCGGCCGTGATCCGTCCCCAGCCCGCTGTTCTCGGGCACTCGCCGCCCGAACTCGGACATCACCACGACCGTCGTCCGCCCCCAGCGGGCGGGTCCCAGATCACTGACAAAGGCGGCCAGCGCCCCCGCCAGGCTTTCCAGCCGGCCCGCCAGCACGCCCTGCGAGGTGCCCTGCACGACATGGGTGTCGTACCCGCCGTGGTCCAGGCAGGCGGCCTCCAACCCGACCTCGCTCTTCATCAGCAGGGCGACCTGACGCAGCCCTTCTCCCAGGTCGTCTTTGGGGTAGGCGCTCTTGACTGGGGAAAGCGCGGCGGGCGGCAGGCCGTTCAGCGTTTTGAGAACGGAAAGCGCCTCCTGCCCGGCTTCGGCCAGCGCGTCCTTCGTATACAACCCCGCCAGCGTCCGCTCGAAGCGGTCCGCCCCGGCAGGGAACGGCGACTGGAGGCGCAGATCGGCGACGGTCTCCAGCGCGGTCGCCTGGCTCGCGCCGCGCAGCGACTGCGGCAGCAGGCTGCCCAGGGCGACCGCGCGCAGAGGCGAGGGGTTGTTCCAGGGGGCGGTTTCCAGGTGCCGCGCCAGCCAGCCCGAAGCGGGTCCCGTGTCCCGAGCGACGCCGCGCTCCATCGTCGCCATCGCCTCGAAGTGCGAGAGCGTCTGGTCGTCCGAGCCGCAGGCGTGGATCATCGCCATCTGTCCCGCCGCATGGATAGGCGTGAGGGGCGCGAGGGCCGGGTGCAGGCCGAAATAGCCGTCAATGTCCAGCACACGGTCTGCGGCTTTCGTCTTGCCGTCGCCGGGCCGCCCGAGGGCGAGCACGGGCCTGTTACGGTAGTAGTAGTCGTCGCCGTGCGGGACGACGACGCTCAGGCCGTCCACGCCGCCCCGAAGGAAGATGGAGACCAGCGTGTCCCCCGCCGCCCCGGCCCGTCGGGGGCGGACCGTGACGCCGCCCAGCGCGCTGCGCCGCCCGGCCGCCCAGCCCAGCGCGGAGAGCGCGCCCAGGGCGAATAATCCTCGTCGAGTCGTGTGCACGAGTAAGTCCTTACCGCCACTGGAACGCGGGGGCCATTAAAACGACCGCCGCCCACTCGTTCGGGTCCGCATAAGCGGACGCACCCTCGCGCAGATCGGCCAGCGCGGGGTCGTCCGCGCGCGCGCCGAAGGCCATCTCCAGCAGCGCGTCCTGCGGGCTGAGGCTGGACGCTCGGCCCGCCGCCGTCAGCGCCGCCGTGTCCAGGGTCGTGTTCTCGACCTTTTGGCCGGCCAGGGCCAGCGCGTAGTTCCAGCGCGGGATCAGCGCCCCGGTCCAGGCCCGCGTCCCCTCGGGGAAGCCGTCCGGCATCGGCCAGGCGAACAGCGGCTGCCCCATCGCCTCCAAGTGCTTCTGCACGCCCGCGCCGCCGTCCGTGTCCACGTTAAAGGCGCGCAGGGCGCTGACGGCGTAGTCGAACGGGCGCTTCAGGATGGGCGGCGACTGGAGCAGGTCGGGGGACAGGAGCAGGGGCCGGAGGACGGCCTTGATGTCGCCACCGGTCTGCCCGTAGATACCCGCCATGCGGCCCGTCAAGGCTTCCGGGGCACGGCCCAGAAAGTGCAGGCACAACTTACGCGCCAGGTGCCGCGCCGTGGCAGGATGGGTGGCGACGATGTCCAGGACGCGCTCGCCGTCCCGGACGCCGCCCCCGGCGGGCAGGGTGACACCCAGGACGTGCTTGACGCCGTCGTCATGGGCGCCGGCGTCGAACCGGAACCGGCCCCGGTGCCAGTGTTTCTCCACGGTCCAGCCGGTCAAACAGCGCGCGACTTCCTTCACGTCCCGCTGCATGTAGCCGCCCCGCACGCCCAATGTGTGCAGCTCCATCAGTTCGCGGGCGTAGTTCTCGTTCGGGACGCCCTTGCGGTTGGCCGTGTTGTCCAGGTAGCCGAGCATGGCGGCGGAGCGGGCGGACGCGCCGAGCAGGTCGCGGAACTTGCCCAGGGCGTGTTTGCGAATCGTCTCCCCGTTATCCATGACCTTGAGCTGCGGCCCCTGGCCTTTGAACGCATAGATGTTGAAATGGTTCGTCCAGAACTCGACCATGCGCTCCTGGAGCTGTCGGCGGCTGTAGACCGCGCGCAGGGTGGCCGATTGGCGCAGGGCCGAAACCAGCCGCTTGTCGTCCTCGTCGAACAGCAGGCCTGCGTCCGGGTCCAGCGTGTCCGCCAGCGTCCCTAGCCGCCAGGTCAGAACCGGCTCTTCGGCCAGCGCGTCCGGCGTGAGCTGCTCCTCGACATACGCCGCGACACCGATTCGTGCCACACGCGCCACATCGCCGGGGCATGGCCCGTAAGCCACGCGGTTCAGGAGGCGCACGGCGGGCGAGGCCACAGGCAGGGAGGGCGGCAGGGCGTCGGCGGGCAGCGCTTCTTGGGTGAACCGCTGTTCCAGGCTCTCACACCCCGACAGCAGGCCCCCCGCGAGCGAGGCGGCCCCCAGCCCCAAAATCCGGCGGCGCGTGGTCTTCATGCCGCCGTCTCCAGGGTGTCCCGCACGGGCATCGGCAGGGGCGGAACGGTCCGCGCCTGAGGCCTCCCTCCGAACAGCACGGCGACGCCGCTGCCGACGGACAGCAGCAGGGCGGCAGGCAGGACGACGCCCCAGCCGATGACGGGCAGGAACCCCGTCGCGACATACAGGACCGAGGCGCGCGTGAGGCTGGCGAACGGCGTCATCGGCGACCCGAGCGCGTCAATCCGCGCACTCAGCAGCCGCACGACCGCCGCGCTGCCCAGCGCGGCGACGACGCCCAATCCGCCCAGGAGGAGCAGCGCCAGCAGCCGTGCTGGCCCGGCCGCCGCTTTAGACAGGGCGATGGCGAACACCAGGCTGACCAGCAGGGTCGCCAGCCCGCGCATCACGCACACGCCCGGCGCCGCCGTCAGCTTCGCCTGCGCCGCCGCCACCCGCGTGGGGAAGGCCAGCGCGATGGTCAGGATCGTGGCCGCCCACGACGCCCCCACGAGCAGCACGGCGGCGATCACCGCCAAGATGTCTCCAATGGTCATTTGCCTCGGTTTCCTTGTTCCATGAGCGTTCACCCGTGTTACGCTGGGGGCGAGAAATTGTTTCAGCCCTCCCGATGCAGGAAAGGCAGGCGTTGAGGGCGAACACAGCAGGGAAGGTGGTTTCTCATGCTCAAATGGCTTCTCAGCGTCCTTCTCGGCGGACTGCTGTGTCATGCCGCGTCGGCGGCTCCCGCCGAAGACAGAACTCTTTTGGACTCGATGGATCAGGTGACGTTCTCGGCGTCATCCCCGAAGGGGCGCGTCGAGCAGGTTCCGGGCTATGATGGCGGCGCGCTCAAGTTCACGTTTGACGCCGACTGCCAGAACGTCTTCATCCAGGGCCGCCATCCGGGCGGCCCGGAGTGGGACCAGGCCGCCGGGTTCTCCTTCTGGGTGAAGGGGGACGGCTCGGCCCATCTGGGCGGCATCGAGTTCATCTGGAACGGGGATTATTCGCAGCGCTACGGCTATGCGTTCCCGATCAACAGTGTGGGGTGGAGAAAGGTTGTCGTCCCCTGGCGCGACCTGATCCCAGAATCCAGCGGCATCGCACAGGGCATCGATCCGAAGGGCGACCATCCGCCGTCTAAACTGGGGCCGCCCATGTTCGGCAAGTGGTGGTACTGGAAGGACTACGCCGCCCACTCGTACACCGTGGACGACCTCCGGCTGGAACCCGCCATCGCGCCGGACGCGCGAGCGCCCCGCCCTCCCGGCGCCCCCCTGGCGCGCGTCCGGGCGAAGCTCAGGGCCGGCAAGCCAGTCACGATGGTGACGATGGGCGACTCGCTGACCGACCCCGCGCACTGGACCAACCGGCAAACCAACTGGCCGACGCTGCTGACGGCGCAGATCACGCAGAAGCGCGGCTCGCTCGTCACCCTCGTCAACCCGGCGATGGGCGGAACCGAACTGCGGCAGAACGTCCTCCTGCTGCCGCGCTGGACGAGCGGGACGCCCCATCCCGACCTGGTGACGATCTTTTTCGGCTTCAACGACTACTCGGCGGGGATGCGTCAGGCGCGGTTCACCGAAACCCTGCAAGATGCGATTGACCGGGTGCGCCGGGCCACCGGGGGACAGGCCGACGTGCTGGTGATGACGACCTGCCCACCGCTGACGCCGAATAACGGGGAGGCTCTGGGCGAGCTGGCACAGGCGTGCCGGGACGCGGCCCGCGCCAGGAACGCCGGCCTGTGCGACGTTTACGGCGCCTTCCAGGCCGTGCCGCCGGCCGACCGGCCTGCGCTCCACGTCCCGGACGGAGTCCACCTGAGCCTCGCCGGCCAGCGGCTCGTGGCGCAGGTCGTGATGCAGGCGCTGGAGAACGCCGGGAGATGACCTGTGCCCGCACGGGAGGCAAAGGAACTTATGGGCAAGGTTGTTCGGTTAATAGAGCCATGCATACTCCTAAAACACTCGTCGCACTGGCGGCGCTTTCTGCCACCGCGCTCCTGCCCGCCCACGCCCAGTTCGGCGCCCCGAAGGTGGCGACTGTCACCGCGACGGCCAAGCCCGCCGTCGTCGCGCCCGGCGGCCGGGGCGTCCTGGTGGTGACGGTCGCCGTCGGGTCCAAGTACCACATCAACGCCCACGCGCCGAACGATCCGGTCTACATCGCGACCGTCTTCGCGGCCCAGAAGACGCCCGGCATCACGTTCGGGCAGACGGTCTACCCCACGCCGAAGGCGATGAAGGTGTCCTACGCCCCCAAGCCGCTGCTGGTCTATGTGGGCAAGGCCGTCATTGACGTTCCCTTCACCGTGGCGAAGACCGCCAAACCGGGCAAGATGGCACTGGCCGGCGCGCTGTCCTTCCAGGGCTGCGACGCCAAATCGTGCTACCCCCCCGCCTCGGCCCAGGTGCGGGCGGCCGTGACGGTCAAATGAGAACCCGCCTGCCCAGCTTGTTCGCGCTGATGTTTCTGCTGCTCACGGCCTACGCCCGTGCGGGGACGCCGCTGCCGGTCCACTTCACGGCCTCCGTCAGCCCGTCCTCAGCGCGTGTTGGGGAAGTGGTGACGGTGACGGTCCACGCGACGGTGGATGCGGGCTGGCATGTCTATTCGACTGTCCCTGCCGCGACCGGCCCGGCGACGACCGCGATCACCGCATGGGATGGCGGGGAGGCTGTCGGCCCGACGACCGAGGACGCGCCCATCCAGAAGTTCGACCCGAACTTCCAAACGCCCGTAGCCTATCATGAGGGGACGGCGACGTTCCAGCGGCAGTTCCGCCTCGTGGGAGCGGCGGGGAAGTCGGTCACGCTCCACTACCAGACTTGCAACGACCACGTCTGCCTGCCCCCAACCGACGTGACGTTGCCGATCTCGCTACAAGTCGCGCCGGGCGCGGCTCGACCGGAGTACGCTGGCACTGCTTCCCACGCCAAGGGGGGAGGGCGGGGGG
>CAXTWM010000129.1:0-12729 GCA_964247915.1 uncultured Armatimonadales bacterium
GTTACAAATACACAGAGGGGTTTTGAAATGTGTGACGCCCGCAGGTAGTTGTACCTGCGGGCGTTTGTGTACAAATGCACCGAGACGAAAAACAATGCCTCTAGGCAGACTCATATTTTCTGATCTTGTAGACCAGCACCGACACCCCCCAGACCACGAGGAACGTGCCGATGATGATATAGCCGAGGTTGCCCAGCGGCAGGCGGTCCAGGAAGCTCCAAAGCCGGCCTTTGAGGACGAACTGCGACGCGAAGATTTGCAGCAATTCATAGGTGCCGACGATGAAGGCGACCAGGACGGAGAGGGTGGTGATGATGAGGTTGTAGTACGCCTTTCGGATCGGCTTGATGAACGCCCAGCCGTAGGCGCCCAGCATCAGGATGCCGTCCAGGGCGTCAATCAGGCACATCCCGACCATGAACAGCAGCGGCAACAGCATGATGACCCAGAAGGGCACATCGGTCTGGCCGGAGCGGGCGGACAGGGCGAGGATGCCCACCTCGCTGGCCGTGTCGAAGCCCAGGCCGAACAGGAAGCCGACGAAATACATCTGCCAGGAGTGGCGGACCATCCGCAGCAGAGGCTTGAACAGCCGCCCGAGCAGGCCGCGCCCGTCCAGCATGTCCCCCATGTGCTGGTCTTCCACGACCCTGCCCCGCGCGATGTCCCGGAAGGTCTTGAAGAGGTTCCACAGCACGACCAGGTTGATGATGCCGATGACGTACAGGAACAGGCCCGAGATGAGTGTGCCGATGACGCCGCCGACGCCCTGCCACTGCGGCATGTGCTTCTGGACGTAGGCGGTCGAGAGGGCCAGCGCGGCGCACAGCGAGAGGACGATGGTGGAGTGGCCGAGCGAGAAGAAGAAGCCGACGCCGACGGGCCGTTTGCCCTCCTGCATCAGCTTCCGCGTGGTGTTGTCAATGGCGGAGATGTGGTCGGCGTCCACGGCATGACGCAGTCCGAAGCCGTAGGCCAGCCAGCCCGTCGCCGCCAGGAACAGAAACCTGCCGGAAAGGCTCCAGACCAGGAGCCAGAGGAGGACGTTGGCCGCCACCAGCAGGCTCAGGACGGTGACGATCTTTGTCTTCGTGCTGGCATCGGCGAGGAGGGATTTCCTGAGCATGACGGAACAAATCGGTTCTAAACGCCCTGGGTCACGGCGCGGATGACGAGCATGATGCCGATCAGCGTGATCGCTGCCGCGCTGGCGACCGGCAGGCGGCGGAGAAGCCCCTCCCCGATCGGGAAGCGCTCGAACCAGTGGCGGGTAGACACGACCATCATGCCGATGATGATCAGCACGGACGCTAGGCCGACGCTGAAGGCGGTGATCAGCGCCATGCCGTAGGCGATCCGGTGCAGCGCCACAGCGGAGAGCAGCACGACCAGGGCGGAGGGACAGGGGACGATCCCCCCGGAGATGCCCAGCGCCAGCAGGGAACGCGCGGTGATCGGCCCGTCGGGGACGTGATGATGGTGGTGATGCCCGAAGCCGTGGGAATGCCCCCCGTCGTGGTCATGCGTGTGGTCGTGATCGGCCAGATGCAGGTGTATCTCGTCCGGGCCGTGCGAATGATCGTGCTGATGGTCGTGATCGTGGGTATGCGGATGCTCATGGTCGTGCGTATGACTGTGGCCGTGGTCGTCGGCGATGCCGCGCAGGCGGGACGTGAGCAGCCAGACGCCGACGCCGAAGACGGCCAGGCCGCTGATGACGCTCAGGATCGGGTACAGCTTTTCCGGCACGACGTACTTCGAGGCGAACAACGTCACCAGGCCCAGCGCGAAGACGCCCAGGGTGTGAGTCACCGTCACGATCACCCCGAGCGAGACCGCATGGCGGATCGTCCCGCGTGACCCAACCAGATAGGCAGCCACCATCGTCTTGCCGTGCCCCGGTGACAGCGCGTGGAACGAGCCGAACACGAAGGCGATCAGCAGGCCCAGCAGCATGACGCCCGGCGTCAGTTGTTTCTTGGCGATGGCCTGCGTGAAGGCATCCTGGGGCGTGTGAGTGTTGGCGGCTGGCGGCTGCGGGTGGGAAGCCACGGACGACGGCGTGGAGACGCCGCCGGGGGCCACGGTGAACGTCGCTTCGGTCTGCTGGGGCGGTGCGAGGGTCGGATTGGCCGGGTAGACGGTCAATTCCCTGCTCACGTCGCCGCCGGAAACAGAGGAGTCTTGAAGCGCCGCACCCGCCCCCCCTAGAGCGATGATCTCCTTCCATCCGGTGCGCTCCGCATAATTGTTGTCCCGATAAGCGACCTGGTACGTCGCACCGGTGCGGGCCGTCGGCAGGGGCGCGGCGAGGTCGAGCACCAGCCGCATCGTGCTCAGGCCGCCCGCGCCGGGCCGGAACTCCAAAGTCACGGGCGTCACGGCCAGGGGCGCGGGCCTCCCGTCAATGGTCAGCGCCAGCCCGTCGCGGAGGGTGAGCGCTTTGGCGTGCAGGTATGCCGCGCTTGCCGCTTCGGAGACAGGCGCGTTCCCCGATACGCCCATGACGTCCCGCTCCGTCACCGTCGGGATCTCGGCGAAGTCCAGCACATACCGCAGCGTGATCCGCTGCGCCTGTGCTTCAATGCGAGCGTAGTGGTTGATGGAGAAGTTGCCCATCGGGTGGGCGGCGGCGGGACGCGCAGCGCCGAAGCAAACGGCGAGGGTCAGAATGACGAGGAGAGGCAGGAAACGGGAGAAGCGGCTGGATATGTCCATTGATGAACCTTTGACAGAGTCCCCTATCGTTTCTACGAAGACGTGTCAATTATAACACACCCTGCACACAAAGCAGACGCGATTCCCGTTGCCGTTTATTACAGGCAGATTACAACTGGCTCAAGAGGCCGCCGAGCGCGGTTCCGCCACAATTGCGGATATAATGAATCCATCACTTTGCCGAAGGACGAGCCTGATGAGCCATAACGGACATAACCTGCACAGCGCGAGCAAACTTCAAAGCTGGATCGAGCACGAGCTGATCCATCTGGCGGCGCTGGACGAGGAAGAAGTGGTCGAGACCGACATCCCCGACCGCAGCCTCTCCCTGCGCGTCCCGGTCGCGACACACCTGATGCTGTACCGCATCGCCCAGAAGCTGGGCCGCAGCAAGACTGCCTGCGCGGAAGAGATACTGGACATCGCCGTCAAGGACGTGTACAAACAGATCGAGCTGCCCCGGATCACGGCGGCGGACATCGAAGAGTACGCTTTACAGACGGAAAAGAGTCTGCCGGAGAAAGCCGGGTCGGCAGGTGGTTCCTCGAAAAAGGGGTGAGTAGAACACTGCTTTGAGGGGTGTCGAGACACCACGGCACCCCTCCTAATCGCCGCCGCGCGTGTCGGGCACGCGGCGGCTAATCCGGTGGGGCGCCGTGGGGAAGTAATAGGGAAACGGGAGGCGCTACGAGATTGTGACCTTGTTCATGCGGTCGCCTTCGCGCAGAGCCAGAACATTATCCAGGCCCTCCGTCACTCTGCCGAACACGGCGTAGCCGCTGTCCAGGTGCGGGGCGGCGGCGAGGGTGAAGTAGAACTGCGACGAGGCGCTGTCGGGGTTGCCGGAGCGGGCCATCGCCAGGATGCCCGCCGCGTCGTGCCGACCTGGGTTGGGGACGCCGTTGTCTTGGAACTCGCCTTTGATGTTCTTGCCGGACCCGCCGGAGCCGTTGCCGCTGGGGT
This sequence comes from uncultured Armatimonadales bacterium, assembly GCA_964247915.1. Lineage (GTDB taxonomy): Bacteria > Armatimonadota > Armatimonadia > Armatimonadales > Capsulimonadaceae > JANXMY01. The sequence continues at coordinate 3,682 of CAXTWM010000129.1, forward strand.
CGCCCCCCTGGATGACGAAGCCGGCGACGTAGCGGTGGAAGGTCAGCCCGTCGTAGAATCCTTTCTGGGCAAGCTCGACGAAGTTTGCGACTGTAATGGGCGCGTCGTCCTCAGCGAGCTGGGCGACGATGACGCCTTTGGTGGTGTCGAAAGTAGCGGTTCGGGCCATGATGTGTTCTCCTGTGTCGTTTCTTTTGTGGTTTGTTCTTTGATCTCTGGTTTGATCTCCGGGCTTCTGTCTTGCGGGGTGGTCCCCGCCGTCAGGGCCGCCACTTCGGCGGGCGTCAGGTGACGCCACGCGCCCGGCGGCAGGCCCGTCAGGCGCACCGCTCCGATGCGGACGCGGGTCAGGCGGGTGACGGTGTGGCCGACGGCGGCCAGCATCCGGCGCACCTGCCGGTTGCGGCCCTCGTAGATGGTCAGCTCCACCTCGCCCACCCCGCTCCCGTCCACGTTCTCCTTGCCGCGCAGCAGGCGGACGTTCTCCGCCGGGCGGGTCAGGCCGTCGTCGAGCATGACCCCCTTCCGCAGACGCGCCAGCGCGTCGGCGCTGGGCACGCCCTGCACCTGCGCCCGGTAGGTCTTGGGGACGTGGTAGCGCGGGTGGGTCAGCTTGAACAGGAAGTCGCCGTCGTCGGAGAGGAAGATCAGCCCCTCGCTGTCGGCGTCGAGCCGGCCCACGGGCCGCAGCATCGGCTTGCCGCCGATGTCCACCAGGTCCGTCACCAGCCGCCCGGCGTGGGGATCGGCGCGCGACGAGACCACGCCGCGCGGCTTGTGGAGGGCGAGGTAGTAGCGCTTGCGGGGCGGTCGCACGATCCGCCCGTCGAACTGGACCTTGTCCGATTCGAGGTCCACCTTCGTCCCCTGCTCCGTCACGACCTGGCCGTTAACGCGGACGCGGCCCTGTGTGATCCACTCCTCGCACGCCCGCCGGGAACCGATCCCGGCGGCGGCGAGCGCTTTTTGCAGTCGCTCGGGCATAACCTATCCAGCCTCCTAAGACCACCACGGCCCCCGCCGCCAGCGCGCCGCCGATCTTGACCGCCGCCCGTCCGACCGTCCGGGTCGTCTGGACGAGGGCCGCGGCGGGCCGGACGGCCACGTCCTCCGCCGCCAGCGCGTCCCCCGCCGCCTGCGGCTTGCCGCCGACGAGCACCGTCACCGTCCCCAGCCTGGTCCCCGCCGCGATCGGCGCCTGCGGCAGCAGCGGCAGCGGCGTCACCTTGACCTCATAGGCCGGCAGCGGCCTGCGCCGGGACGACACCAGGAACAGGGCGTTCGACGCCTTGACCTTGACCGGTGAGGCCGCGCTGGGGATGTCCACGCTCCCGACCAGGTCATCCTTGGGCACGACGGTCGTGGGCGCGAAATCCGCGAAGCCGTAGTTCAGCAGTGACTCGACATCCTCGCGGCACGTCCCGCTGTCCAGGGCCACGGCGACCAGACGCCAGCCGCCGCGCGTCGCCGACCCGACAAAGCAGTGCCCCGCCGCGTGGATATACCCGGTTTTCACCCCGTCCGCGCCGGGAAACTTCTTCAGGAACGTCGTCGCCGTGTTCTTGACCCACACGTCCCGCGTGTTTATCGAGCGATGGACACGGTAAAGCGGCGTCCGCACGATCTCGTTGAACTGCGGCAGGGTGTTCAGCGCGTAGCAGGCGATCTTCGCCAGGTCCGCCGCCGTCGAGTAGTGGCCGGGCGCGGGCAGCCCATTCGGCGTGACGAAATGGCTGTGGGTTGCGCCAATATCCCGCGCCTTCAGGTTCATCTGCCGAGCGAACGCGGGGACGCTGCCGTTCAGGTAAACGGCCCCCGTCACCGCCGTGTCGTTGGCCGACCGCAGCAGCAGGGCGTAGAGCAGGTCACGAAGCGTCAGCTTCTCGCCGGGCTTCAGGTGCAAACTGCTGTCCGGCAGGTACTGGACACCCGGCGGGGCCGTCACGATGTCGTCCAGATGCCCCCGCTCCAGCAGCAGAATGGCCGTCAGCATCTTGGTCGTCGAGGCGATGGGCCGGGGCGCGTCCGCGTTGCGCGTCCACAGCACCTTGCCCGTTACGGCATCTACCAGGATCGAATACCGGCTGTGAACGACGGGTACAATAGGCCCCGCCGGCTTGGCCGGAACCGCCTTCACAGACGCCGCCCCCTGCTGATCCGATTCCGGGTCGGCGGGCGCCGCAGGCATCTGCTTCAGCGTGGCCTTCACGCGCGGCGCGGCGGCAAGCATCGTCGGCAGCAGGAGCAACGGCAAAAGAAGGATTGTCAGGCGTTTGGTCATGGGTTGCGATAACGAGGCAAAGATGACAGGAGAGCGAACCTCGTGTTCGCCGTTTTCGGCAATCCGCGCCCTTTCGGACACTCCGCCTCTGAAGCGGCGTCTACTCTTCCCCTAGTCCTACGGCTTCCAGGGCGTCGTGCGTTGCGGCTTTGTCGGCCTCGGCTTCGGCGACCATGATGTCTTCGAGCGGCGGCAGGTCTTCTAACGTGTGGAGGCCGAAGTAGTGCAGGAAGTCGGGCGTCGTGCCGTACAGGAACGGACGGCCGGGGACCTCCTTGCGGCCCGTTTCCTGGATCAAGCGCCGCTCGGTCAGCGTCTTCAACACGCCGTCGGCGTTGACGCCGCGCACGGCCTCGATCTCAGCCTGCGTGACGGGCTGCTGGTAGGCGATGACCGCGAGCGTCTCCAGGGCGGGCTTGGACAGGCGCGACTTCTGCCCCGGCGCGGCTAAGAGGCGCGCAACGCCCTCCGCCAACTGAGGCCGGGTCGCCATCTGATAGCCGCCGGCGATGCGGACGACGTGCAGGCCGGAGTTGATCCGGCGGGCGTAGGCGTTCGCCATGTCCTCCAGCGCCTCCTCGACGGCGGCGGCTTCGATGTGGAGCAGGCGGCCGATCTCGGCGGGCTGCACCGGCTCGGTCGCCACGAACAGGTAGGCTTCCAGAAGGGGCGGCAGGTCCACCTCGGCGAACGGCGCGGGCGGCTCAGGCATGGGCCGCCTCCCGCGCGGTGAGGGTGATCGAGTCCAGGTGCGAGTCCTGTCGGGCGTCTATGCGGCCCTGGCGGAGCAGTTCCAGCAGGGCCAGAAAGGTCATCACGATCTCCAGCCGCACGAAGGGCCGCTCGAAGCACTCGTCGAGCAGGACGCCGGTCGTGCCGCCGCGCTGGACGCGGCGCCACAGGGCGGCCATCGCCAGCCGCAGGGTCATCTTCTGGCGGCGGACGCTGGTGACGGCCTGGTCGCCGTCATCGCCGGCCTCGGCCAGCAGCCGGTGCAGCGCCTTCAGGAGCGCGCCGGGGTGCAGTTCGCCGAAGCCGATGGGCAGTTCGTACAGGCCGCCGTAGTCGCCCTGGCCCCGGAAGAACAGCGCGCGCCGGTCGTCCTCCCACTCGGCCAGCGTCTCGATGAAGATTTTGTACCGCTGGTAGTCCTGCAAGCGCTGGACAAGCTCCAGGCGCGGGTCCACCCCCTCTTCGGCCTCCTCGACGCGCGGCGGCTTCGGCAGCAGCATCCGGCTCTTGATCTCCAACAGTGTCGCCGCCATCACCAGGAACTCCCCGGCGACGTTCAGGTTCATTTCCTCCATCGCCCGCAGGTAGGCGAGGTACTGGTCCGTGATCTGCACGATGGGGATGTCGGCAATGTCTACGCGGTGTTCACGGATCAGGTGCAGGAGCAGGTCAAGCGGTCCCTCGAACGCGGGCAGGGCGACGGGCGGCAGGACGTGGGAGGCGGGCGCGGCGGCGGGCATGGTTTATCTTACAACCCGGACGCGGCGTTTGTCAACCCCACATGGGAAAATGGGCCGTGCCGGGTACACTGACGGCTATGACCAGATTGTTACGGATAACGATGCTGCTGGCTCTTGGAATGCTGCCCCTCCTGCCCGTGCGGGCCGCGCCCGGCGTCACCGTCGACTTCGGCAGCAGCGGCGTGTCCTCGCTGCGCTACGGCGACCAGGAGTTTCTTTGGATCAACCCCGCCTCCGGAGCAAACGGCGCGTTCAACGGCGGCGCGTTCTGGGTGTCAAGGGTCACGCTGCGGGGGCCGGACGGCAAGGACGTGAGCATTGACGGGGGCGGGCCGAGCCACGTCAAGACCGATGCGGCAGATCACACTGTCATGCGGACCTTCGCCTGGGGCCGCGTCCGGGGCCGCTTCACGCCGTCCGGGGACCGGCTGGGGCTGGCGCTCACCGTGACGAACACGGCTTCAGACACGACGATCCAGTCCATCGTTTTGCAGCCGTTGTGGCTCAAGTTCCCGCAGAAGCCGACCGAGTACGCCCAGGAGTACCCGCTGATGACGGCCAGCCGGGACGAGCCGGGCGTCGTCAGCGCGAGCTACGGCACGGGAACGCTGGCGCTCTGCAACGAAGATTTTACTCGCCCGCTCTTGCTCGGCTTCCCCTTCGCCCTGGACCGGCCCACGGACACGGAGTTCCCGCTGCGGGTCTCGTCCGGCCCGGAGAATGGCCCCAATGACCTGCTGGCCCCCTACCTCGTCCGGCCCATCGCGCCGGGGCGGGCGGACACCTACACGCTCTCGCTCCGCTTCGGCCCCGCCGGAACGACGGCGGCATCGCTGACCTCCGACCTCGACCGCCGATTCGCCGCCGCGTACCCGCCGACCCTGCGCTGGCCGGACCGGCGGCCCCTGGGCTACCTGATGCTGTCCTCCACCGTCCCGCACCGGCCCAGCGGCCACAACCCGCGCGGATGGTTCAACAACGCCGACGATGTGGATGTCACGACCGAGGCCGGGCGCACGGCCTTTGCGAAGCGGCTGACCGAGTACGCCGACAACAGCATCCGCGTCCTCAAAGCCATGAACGCCCAGGGGATGATCACCTGGGACATTGAGGGGCAGGAATACCCCCACGCCACTTCTTACATCGGCGACCCGCACCAGGTCAGTCTGCTGGCCCCGGAGATGGAGCCGCTGGCCGACGCCTATTTCGCCCGGTTCCGCCGGGCGGGCCTCAAAGTCGGCGTCTGCATCCGGCCCCAGATTTTGACCAAAGCGGCGGGCGGCGGCGCGTCCCAGCACGACCAGCCGGACATGGGGGACGTGACGCGGACGCTCATCGCTAAGGCGCTGTACGCCAACAAACGCTGGGGCTGCACGCTCTTCTATGTGGACTCCAACGGCGACCCGAACGTCCCCTACCCCGCCTCGGTGTTTTCGGATGTCGCCGCCGCGCTGGCCCGGCGCAAGATCACGGCCCTGCTGATGCCGGAGCATCAGGACGTCCGCTATTACGGCGCGGCGGCCCCGTATGACGAGCTGCGCGGCGGCGTCCTGGGCACGCCCGGCCGCATCCGCCGCGTCTACCCCGGCGCGTTCACCGTCCTCTGCACCTCGGACGGCGACCTGGACGGCCACCGCGCCGACCTTGTCGCCGCCGTCAAAAGCGGCGACATCCTGCTCTTCCGGGCCTGGTGGGACGACCCGCAGAACGCCAAAGTGAAGGCCATCTATGCCGAAGCCGGGGCGGGACGTGCTATAATGGGGACGACGGCAAAGTAGACTTCGCGTGGAGGGAAGACGATGGCCCCGACCGATCTGAGCGCCGGGCTGGCGGAAAAAGTCAACGAGTACCGGGTGATGAGCGCCCCGCTGGACCAGGCGATCCGCGAACTGGAATACGCGCAGACCTTGCTGAAGGCGCGGGCCGAGAGCGACATCGCCCAGACCGTGCCCGCCCTGGGCGCGCTGGCCGACATCCTGGACATCTCCAGCCTGGACCTCTTGATGGCCCACGACCGCCTGGCCTTCGTCCACGACGCCATGCAGCGGCAGGGCCTGACCGAAGGGGACGTGGCCCAGCAGATGCGCGCCCTCGTCTCGCCCGATGACCAGTCGCGCAGCGACCTCAAAGCGCTGGGAATCGGGGAAGAGATTTCCTAGCCCATTGCCAGTTCCGCGACATAATCGCGGCCCTCGCGCTTCCAGGCGCGGGTGCAGAGCGGCAGGAAGTCGCAGCCGGGGCAGACGTGCGGCAGGGGGACCGGGCGGACCGCCTCGAAGTCTTTTTCTAAGATCGTGATGCCCACCCCGCGCAGGTCTTCCTCCAGTTCCAGCATCTCCTCGTCCGTGTAGGACGCCGAGGCGGTGACGCCGCCGCGCAGGGCGTGGATGGTGGCGAAGACGCGCCGGTCCGGGTGGTTGCGCTTCGCCAGAAGCTGATACACGGACATGGCGAGCGCGCCCTTGACGTCCTCTTCGGTCACGCCCAGCCGCCCCGATTTGTAGTCCACGATCTCCAAAGCGCCGTCTTCCAGGTGCTCGTCAATCCGGTCAATGCGCCCGGTCAGCACGAACGGCCCCATGTCCCACTTCAGCATCTTCTCGATCAGGAACGGCCGGGTCTGCTCCACCCGCGCCTCGGACGCGGCGTGGTAGGTCTGCAAAATCTTGGCCGCCTCCTCCTTGTGCGCCTGCTCGTGTTCCGCGCTTTGATACCCCTGCGACTGCCAGACGGTCTCCATCTTCGCGATCAGCTCGGGCGCGGACACGGCGGCGCTGCCGCCGTCCTCGTGGAAGGTCTGGAGGGCCTGGTGGAGCGTGGAGCCAAAGGTGTACCCCGCCCGCGCCCGGTGGTAGAACTTGCCGACCTTCTCGACGTATTCCAGCCGGTACATCATCGGGCAGGACAGGAACGTCCGCAGCCGTGTCGGCGAGAACTCGGGCTTGCGCGGCTTCTTGACGGGCGCGGGCTTGGGCGGCGCGGGGATTTTGGGTTCGGCGGGTTTGCGGGCCATGCGTTCATTATACCCTCTCTCCCTCTTAGGGGCGGGGCCAGGCGGAACGCATGGGGTGTAGGGTCAGGGAGATGATCTTGGCCGTGCCGCCATCGGCCATGAGGGCCAGAGAATGGTCGTCGGGAGGCGGCAGGAAGCAGCTTGTCACCGAAACTTGCCCGTCGTTGCCGAACACTTCCAGCGAGGGCCGGTCCACGAGGAGGCGCAGCGTCAGGCGGTGGCCGTCAAGTTTCAGCGGGGCGGTCCGGCCCAGCATGGCCAGCGTCTGCGCGCTGACATCGTAGCGGACGTCCTCGCCGCGCACGCGCAGCCGCAGGGCCGTTGCTGTCCCGATTTCCAACTCCGCCTCCACGTCCCACAGGTCCCCGGACAGCGCCTGGAGCGGGTTGTCGCCCGGCGCGAGAGGGAGGTCGTGCCACTGCTGCCCCGTTCCATACAGGCCGGCGAGTTCGCGGACCGGCAGGCGGTGCAGGCGCAGCCCGTCCGGCGTCCGGTGCAGGGTCAGCTCGCAGGGGAAACTCATCTGCTGGTTGAACGGCATCTGGGGGTAGTCGCCGCCGCGCATCCAGGCGATCTGGATGCGCCGCCCGTCGGCACGCGGGACGTCGCTGAAGGTCTGCACGGCGTAGAAGTTCGCGCCGTAGTCCGTCGGGAGAACCCCGCCTTCGGGCGTAAACGTTTGGCCGTCAAACGCCCCCACGAGGTAGCGGCCGTTCGCCGCCGTGAAGACCCATCGGTGCTCGCTCGGGTGGCCCTGAACCGGCATCTCGAAGAAGTCCGGGCACTCATCGCATTCCGGCAGGGTCAAGGTCTGGAGGGGCGTCCATGCCTTCAGATCGGGCGAGGCGAACAGGCCAAACCGATCTCCGTCCAGGTACAGCGCCATGATCCAGCGGCGGGTGGGCGCGTACCAGACAACTTTCGGGTCCCGGTTCTCGCCCGTGATGTGGGGCAGGACCGGGTTATGGGCATACTTCGTCCAGGTCCGCGCGCGATCCAGGCTATAGGCGAGGCATTGGGTGAAGTCGCGTCCTTCCGATTCGGGCGACTTGCCGCCCGCCGCCGTGTACAGCGCGACCAGCGGCGGCTCGCCGGGGCTGCCAAGCCCCGAAGTGTTGTCCCAGTCCACGACGGCGGACCCCGACCAGACCGGGCCACGAACGTCTGGAAGCAACGCATGGGGTAGCTGCTGCCAGTGGACAAGATCACGGCTGACCGCGTGCCCCCAGGCCATCTCCCCGAACTCCCGACCCGCCGGGTTGTGCTGGAAGAACAAGTGATACTCGCCCTCATAGAACACCAGGCCGTTCGGGTCGTTCAGCCAGTTCTTGCGGGCGGTGAAGTGGAGCTGCGGGCGATAAGCCTCGTTGTACCCGCCTGCCTCGTCGTTTGAATCAGGATACTGCGGCAAGGGTTCTGATGATTCCATCCGGGTCAAACCTCCGTTCCGATGAGCCGCACAACGCGGGCGACGGCTTGGGTGAGCAGCGGGCCTCCATCCCGCATCGCGTCTTCCAGCGACATCGGGCCGGGAACGATGGGGAAGGCGGCGCGCAGGCCGGCCTCGGCGAGCTGTTCGCCCGCCGCGTCGTCCACCGAGCCGCCGAAGGCGAGGGCGGGGACGCCCAACCTCCAGCAGCGGCGCAGGACGCCGGAGATCGCTTTGCCCGCGAGCGTCTGGGCGTCAATCCGGCCCTCGCCCGTCAGCAGCCAGTCCGCGCCCGCCGCCTTCTCTTCAAAGCGGGCCGCGTCAAGGACCAGGTCAATGCCGCTCCCCATCCGGGCGCCTAGAAAAGCCATTAGGCCCGCGCCCATGCCGCCCGCCGCGCCCGCGCCCGGCAGGCCCGCCACGTCCCGGCCCAGGTCGCGGCCCAGGACGGTGGCGTACTGCGCCAGGGCCGCGTCCAGCTCGGCGACTATCCCCGCGTCCGCGCCCTTCTGCGGGCCGTAGACGGCGGACGCGCCGTTCGGCCCCAGCAGGGGGTTGGTCACGTCGGACGCGATGACGGTCTCGACATTGGCGGACGACGCGCGCAGGGCGGAGGCGTCAACCCGCGCCAGGCGTGACAGATCGGCCCCGGTGATCGGCTCGGGCAGCGACACCCCCGCCGCGTCCAGGAACCGGACGCCCAGCGCCTGCATCGCGCCCGCGCCGCCGTCGTTGGTCGCGCTCCCGCCCAGGCCGACGATGAGGCGCGTTGCGCCCGAGTCGGCGGCCTGCCGCAGCAGTTCCCCCACCCCGTAGGTGGTCGTGCGGCGCGGGTCGCGGCGGGCCGGGGGGG
>CAXTWM010000130.1:0-12607 GCA_964247915.1 uncultured Armatimonadales bacterium
TTGGAACAGGCTGCTGATAACGAACGGCGTATCTACAGCCCCGAAGGGGCGGCCCCTCCGAGTAGACCCGGCCTTCAGGCCGGGGCCTTCCCCGGTGCCGGGACTGCTTGCCGGACACCTCAGCGAACCGGCGTCAGCAGAAACGCCCGCTCCCGCCCCCCGTGCAGCCCCTGGCCGACGATCTGGCCCCGGTCGTTGATGGCCTGCGCGTTCTCCAGCGTCCAGTCGGAATCCCGTGGGATCATCTCGTTGAGGTCCTGCATCTTACTGCCCTGGTAGACGAAGGCATGTTCCATGTCGCGGTCCAGGTAGCCTCGCAGTGGGTTGTGGGCGCTCGTATGGTCCCGCAGGAACGACTTGACGCTGCCCTCGTCAAAGCAGTAGCCGACGGCCTCTCCCCGGTTATTAAGCCCCGACCCGATGCTGACGGAATAGCCGCTCGGCGTTCCCAGATCAGCCATCCGGTTCCCGTGCCAGAGAACGGCGTGAGAGTTGCCGCCGGGCATCAAGACATCGCCGATGACCTGTCCGCTGTCGTTGACACCGTTCGCCCAGCCCCGTCGGCATCCTACCGGCATGGGCAGCGTCAGCATCGTTGTCGTCCGGTTGTCGTAGAGGAAGGGTGCCCAACGGACAGGCCCGGAGCTGCTGTAGCATGTCCCGGCGATCTGGCCGGATGTGTTGATACTCCGGGCATCACTCTCCAAAAAGCCGGGGAGAGTCCCCAGAGCGATCATCCGCCCGTGATCATAAAGTAATCCGCGCCTCAGGGTCAGCCCGGCTCGCCCGGTAAAGTTCGTAATGTTGCCGACGGCCTCACCCGTGTCGTTGATAGCGATTACCTCACTGCCGCTGAAGCGCGGCAGGGTGCCGAGGTCATGCCCTTTGCCTGCGCTGTAAAGAAATGCATGGTGCCCGGCGGGCATCTCGGCGTAGCCCGCCACGTCGCCTGACGAATTAACGTCGAGTGCCTCGCTGCTTTTCGCGCCCGGCGGAACGCCGAGGCTTGTCACCTTGCCGTCTTGGAACACGCAGGCGCGATTGAAGGTGCCGCGCGAGTAACCCACAGCCACGCCCCGGCTGTTGATGGCGGAGGCGCTGCTCTCGGTGTCGCCCGGCAGGACGCCGAGGTCGGTGACGGTGTAGCGTGCTGCGGGCCGGGGCGAGAGCAGCCCGGACAGGGAGACAGTGAGGACGGCGGCGAGGGCAAGGAGGATTACCGCCAGACGGCGGCGCTTGGGGGCGGGCATGAAAAGGCTCCTGCCGAAGAGGTCGGCAGAGACCTAAACGGGAGGAGCGGCGGGAAGGGTTCGGGTGCAGGCGAAGGGAGAAGACCCCCTAACCCCCAATTCTGGGGGGACCGGAAAGAACCCGGAGAGGAACCGACGCCTCTCCTAATCTGACTCCCCCAGGATTGGGGGCCGGGGGGCTTATCCCCATTGGGGCAGTTTAAAACGTGAACGTCGCCAGGCCGACCGAGACGCCTGCGCTGCCGACGACGACCAGGACCTTGTCGCCCCGACGCAGGCGGCCCTCCTGGGCGGCCAGGCTCATGCCCAGCGGGACCGAGGCCGAGACGCAGTTGCCGTAGCGGGGGTGGACGCTGTAGTAAACGCCTTTGGGGATGTCCAGGTGCTTGACCAGCACCTCGGACGCCTTCTGGCTGGCCTCGTGGCCGAAGGCGATGTCGTAGTCGCGGTTCTTGAAGTGGCAGTCCGCCCCGTAGACCTCGGCGATCTTCTTGACGGTCGTGACCACCAGCTCGCGCGAGAGCGAGAAGAACTGCATGGCGGCGTAGCGCGGGTCGGGATCGGAGGGCAGGAAGTCGGCCAGGTTGTCCAGCGGGATCATGCACAGCTTGTAGTGCTCGCCGAAATTCTTGAAGTTGAAGTAAAAGTCGTCGTCGGGGTTCTCGTCCGTCACAATCGTCGCCGTCGCCGCCTCGCCGATGGTGAACTGGGCGACCCGGTGCTTCAGGTCGTTCGCGTCCTTGATCTCCGAGCACCAGAACGAGCGGACCAGGCTGCTCTCGCAGTTGACGATCAGGCCGCACCGATAAGTGCCGCCCCGGATCAGGCTGCGCGCCACCTGCATCGCCCGCAGCCAGGACGCGCAGGCGTCCAGGATGTCGAAGCAGGTCGCGTTGGGCATTCGCAGCTCGGACTGGACCACGTTCGCCATCGCCGGCTCCACCCAGCCGCGCCCGACGCCCGTGTAGATCAAAAAGTCAACGTCCTTCGGAGTCAGCCCCGCCTGGGCGATGGCCCGCCGTCCGGCGTCCAAGACCAGGTCAATGGCCTTCTCGCCCGTGTTCAGCTTGTAGCGGACCTGGGTGCCCGCCGTGAACAGCGTTTCCCGGACCTGCTTCTCCAGCTTGTCTATGTCCGAGGCGGGAAGCCGTCCGACGCTCTCCTGCCGGAAGGTCTCCAAAATATCGTCGTTGGTGACTTTTTTGGTGGGGACGGCGTGCTGGATCGTGCGAATGTGCATACAGAAGGCTTTCTTTGCGGCGCGTCCGGGCTTGAAAAACCCTGAACGCGCCTGGGGTCTACTTTAGCATACCCTATGCCGGGGAAGAAACGTGCCCGGCGGGGGCGGGCGGGGCGGAATTTTCAGCCGCGCGCCTTCCGCGCCACGAAAACCAGCGTCAGGACGGCCAGGCCCCCCCACAGGGCGAGGGCGGCCGGCCCGCCCAGGGCGCGGACGGGGGGCAGGGCGAACAGGGCGACCCAAAGCAGGGCCAGCCCGGCGAACGCCCAGTCGTCCACGAACAGGCCGACCAGCTCGGACAGGATGTTTCGCAGGAGGTTCATGCCGTCGCCCCCCGCCGGGCAGACCGCGCGAGGAGGACGCCCAGGCCCGCCACCAGCAGCCAGCCCGCCGACAGGACCAGGGGCGTCCAGGCGTCCCCGAACGGCCACGCCAGTTGCAGACCCTCCCCGACCAGCAGCGTCCCGAAGGCGGAAACCAGGGTGCCGACGGCCAGCTTCAGGGCGTTCTCGGGGATCTGGGACAGCGGGCGGCGGGCGGCCAGGCCCAGCAGGATGACCAGCACGGCGGCCGCAGCCGCGCCCGCCGAGGCGGCGAGGAGGTGGTGGGACGCCGCGCCCATCGAGATGACCAGGAAGACGACCTCGACGCCCTCGATGAAGACCCCGTTGAAGGACGTCAGCGCGGCCCCGGTGTCGAAGCCCGGTCCCGCGCTCCCCCCGCGCAGGGCGGCCTCGGTCTCGGCGTACTCCTTGTCCTCGTTGTGCAGGGCGATGACCCCCGCCGCCCGCAGGATGGCCTTCCGCAGCCAGCGCAGTCCGAACAGCAGCAGCAGGACGCCGACCGCGAGCTGGAAGGCGTGGGCGTCCAGCGACGCCAGGCGCGGCCCGAAGGCCAGGACGAGCACGGCCAGCGCCGCCGCCGCCGCCGCCGCCCCGGCCAGCGCCGGACGCCACCCGCGCACCGCCCCAACGGCCAGCACGATGGTGAGCGCCTCCACGAACTCGACGAGGGAGGCCAGAAACGCCGCAATGATGGTCGGCCATTGAACAGTCAGCATAAGGTCATTGTACCCCGGCGAGGCCAGACGTGGGAGGGCCTATACCGCTTGACTCACAACGGCTTCCCGGTCTTCAGCGAGAGAGCGCGACGTGGCAAGGTGGTCAAAGCCGTCCGTTATGCCCAAGTCGTCGGGATGCGCCGCCAGCCAGTCCTGGAGCATCTGCCTGGTTTGGGCGATCTCCGGCAGCGTTCTGGCCGACAGTATCATGCTGATGAGCCGTTCTCTCCGTTGCTCTTGATCGGCTGTAAGCTCCACCGGATGTCCCCCTTCAGAACTGAGTTCGCTTTAGAAAAAGCCAGCAAAAAAGCCTGACGCTGCTCACGCGGCATCTGGTTGGACAGGGCATAGATCGCCATAGACCTGTCCTTGATGGGCAGGGCTAACAGATCAACATAGAATTGACGCTCAGGTATATCAACTGCCTGTTGCAGTTCTTCAAGAGCCGTCAAGTACCTGTTGTAGAGATGCCGTTCATCCGCAGCACGGAACATGCTTTCATCTACCGTGATGCCCATCCGCGCCAGGACGACAGGGCGCAGAAGGCGCTGTAGTTTTTCCACAGGGCCTTCTTCCCAGCCACGGAAGTTCTCAAAATCCTCACGGGTGTAGCCCCTGGAAAGTGCGTGCAGCGCTTCATGCAGAAGTGTCCGCCAACGAATCTCCTCGGAGGCGAGAGCCGCATCGAGCAGGATGTCACAGTTAAACGGCTTCTGCCCCTTGAAGCCGGCGTCCCCAACCAAATAGACTGTTCCGCCCCAATTTGACGGGAGGCCAGTGATCTCTGAAAGAACTTGGAAGATTTCGTGAAGCTCTTGGCGGATGCGTTCCACATCCGGGAGGTCATCTGCCTGCATGATGCTATTATACCCGCGCGGCGGTAGCCTTCCCGTCAGGCGGGGCCGAAGTCGTAGCGATATTCCGACACGCGCCGCCTGCCGGGGCGCGGGGCTGTGAGGGCACAGGGCCGTCGGAGCGTGGGGCCGTCAGGGCGTGGGATTGGAAATCCTGCGCTGTGGGGCGCGGACGCCCATTCTATGCCCAGGGGGCATTACTTCGTATCTGGCCTCCGCCGAGAGAAGAGCGCGGCGGGCGTTCTTGTCTCCCCGCAGGGGGAGACTGGGCCGCAGGCCCCACAGCGCAGGATTTCCAATCCCACGCGCCTCCGCCTGCCTGACACCCGCGCCTCCGGCCCCCGTGCCTTCTCGACTCCGTGCCTTCCCGGCCCCGGCCCGTCATAGGATGGGCCGTTCGGCGCGCAGCGTGACCAGTTCGGTGGGGGCGATGGGGACGGTCAGTGTGCCGCTGCGCATGATGAGGGTGCCTTCGTCTATGTCGCGCAGCGTGGCGCTGTTGCGGGTCAGCCGGAAGGGGACGTCCCCCGCCCGCGCCAGTTCGGGCACGCGCACCGTCACCGCGAAGGACTGCGGCGGGTAGCCGCTGTTGTCTTTGTTGATCGGCGTGTCCTGGAGGAAGGCGTCCGAGGTGAAGTCGGACAGGGCGACGGCCCAGGTCCCGTCCGGGTTGCGCCCCGCTGCGGCGTTCAGGCGCGGCTTGCGCCCGTAGGTGTAAGTCATGTCGCCTTCCAGGCTGCTCCCCGACAGGCGGAAGACCGCGCCCGTGTCGAAGGTCTGGGACAGGCGGCGCAGGTAGTAATACTTCAAGAGCGGCAGATACCAGTCGGCGGGGCGGTCCGGCTGGAACTCGATCAGGCGCTGGACGTTGTCGAAGTCCACGGGGTAGTGCCGCACGTCCATCGCGCCGATGAACCAGACCCAGCGCGTGACCCGGTGGTTGAGGTCGTTCAGCACGCGCGACGCCAGGCTGGCCGCCTCCAATGGGTCCACCGGCTGCTCGCTGGTCGGCATCGCCAGGCCGCCCCCGCCCGCCTCGGTGATCCAGAACTCCTTGCCCGTGCCCGCCACGACCGCCGCCTCTTCCGGGCGCGGGGCCATGTTGTAGGAGTGCGTCGCGATCCCTTCCAGAGCGGCCCACGCCTGCGGGTCGGCCTTCAGGGCGTTCAGATAGGCGTCCGTCGTGCCGTCGTTGTTGGGGTTCTCGGGGCCGACGATCATCACCCTTTGCAGCCCCCGGCGGTCCAGTTCGGCCCGCAGGTCCTTGACCGCCGTGACCATCTGGGCGGCATCAAACCACGGCGGCTCGTTGGCGACTCCCGTGGCATCAATGCCCGCGCCCCGCGCGTTGACCTGCTTGATGATCTCGGCCAGCAGGGCGGCGTAGGGGCTGATCTGGTCGTCCTTGATGCGCGAAGAGTGGTTGGCGGGGTCTTGCAGCATGTAGGGCGGGACGTGGTCCGGGCCGAGCAGCAGGGTGGTGATGCCGCTGCGGCGGGCGTCGGCGATCAGCCCGGACGCGAGGTAGGAGCGGACGAAGCCGGACACGTCCAGCCTGCCCGGCGCGGGCGAGGCCCCCGCCGGGTCGTACCACAGGCGCAGGGTTTTGAGGCGCAGGTCATGGTAGAGCAGCCGCCAGAGCAGCGCGCGCCGCTCCGGGGTCAGCTTGTCAAAGGTGCCCGCGCCGGGCGAGCCGTAGTTGAACTCGCTGACGCCGAAGCCCCGGAACGTCTGCCGCGCGCCCGGCTGAACGGTGATGGTGACGGCGGTGGGCGCGGCTGTTGGCGTCTGCGCCGAGGCGGGGCGGGCAAAGAGGGCGAGAAGGGCAAATGCGAGCAACAGTGCTGGTTTCATGGCGGGCGTTTCGTGTCTCGGAATGAATTCCGAGTGTTCGTCGGGCGGCGTCCCCGGAATGAATTCCGGGTCTTTAGAAGTGCAGCCGTCCGCCTGCGCGGACTAGGGAACGGCCTCCGGCGGTTTGTCTTCTGTCCACGCAGGTGGACAATCGCTCTGTCGGAGACCCGGAATTCATTCCGGGGGGTACGGTGGACGGCTCATCCGGGGCTACGCGCCGGGGACACATCCGCGGCCTCGCGCCGGGGCGTGATGGCGGCAGAGGCGTCAGATCCCCGGCATGACGTTGCCGCCGCAGACGGGGACGTACAGGCCGGTGATGTAAGAGGACAGGTCCGAGGCCAGGAACGCGACGACGTTGGCGATCTCCTGGTCCGTCCCGCGACGCTTCAGGGGGACGGACGCCGAGTAGCCCGGCTGGTCCTCGGAGCCTTCCGCGCGCGCCCGGTCGCTGATCGTCCAGCCCGGCGCGACCTGGTTGACGGTGATGCCGTGCGGCCCGACCTCTTTGGCGAGGATACGCAGGACGCCGTCCATGCCGCGCTTGCCGGCGACGTAGGCGGACTGCGAAGGGAAGTTCTGCATGGCGCACTCGGTATTGATGCCGATGACGCGCCCGCCCCGGCCCCCCGCGATCATGCCGGGGACGAACGCCTGGGCCATCAGGACGTTGTGCAGGACGCACGACCGGAACTGGCCCTCGTAGTCCTCGGGCGACTGCTCCAGGACGGAAGTCCAGTCGTACTGGATCACGGCGTTGTTGACGATGACGTCCGCCGCGCCCAGTTCCGCCGCCACCCGGTCGCGCATCGCCAGGACGGCGCTCTTGTCCGTGACGTCCGCCCGGACGGCCAGGGCGCGTCGGCCCATCGCCGTGATCTCGCCGTGTAGCTGTTCGGCCATGTCCTTGTTCCGCAGGTAGTTGATCGCGACGTCCGCGCCGCACTGCGCCAGGGTCCGCGCCATCACGCGGCCGAGCTGGCCGGTCGCCCCGGTCACGACGGCGACGCGGCCCGTCAAATCCAGCGTCAAGGGGGTAGTGGGTGTGGTCATGGTGTCTCCTCGGTCTGTACGGGGGGATTGTACCCGATGCGACGCCCGGCACAAGTGCCGGGATGGAACGATTTGTGTTTGGGATACCAGCCGTTCGGATACAGTAACAACAGCGCAACCTGTGCCGCACGCCAAAGGAGCGTCAATTTTGATGCAGAAACAGAACAAAAAATCTTCGGCCACTCTCGCCGCCGCTGCCGCGCTGGCCCTGATTGGAACCGGCGCGCGGGCGGCGGACCCGATCCGGGTCGTCCTCAACGGCGTGCCGCTGGCCTTTGCCCACACGCCGCCGATGCAGATCAAAGGCTCGACCTTGGTGCCCATGCGCGACATCTTCGAGGCGCTGGGCGCGACCGTCAGGTTCGACAAGGCTTCGCAGACCGTCTACGGGCAGAAGGGGGCGACGGCGATCATCCTGCCGCTGGGGGCGCTGACGGCGACGGTCAGCGGCCAGCCTCGCACGCTGCCGCAGCCCGCCCAGCTCATCAACGGCACGATCCTGGTCCCGCTGGGCTTCATCGCCAGCGCCCTGGGAGCGTCCGCCGGCTGGAACCCGGCCGTCCGCACGGTGACGATCCAGACCGTGGACCCGCACCTCGCCACCCTGCCCGCCCCGCCGCGCGGGGACAACGGCGTGGTCACGGGGCAGGTGACGGGCATCTACACCAACACGACGCCCTCCCAGCTCACGCTGCGGGTGGGCGGCAAAAACACCGTCGTGCCGCTGGCCCCCAGCACCATCATCCTGCGCTCGACGGCGGGCCAGCCCGCCGTCGAGTCGCCCCTGAGCGCGGTCAAGCCGGGCGACCAGGTGACGGTGCAGCGTGGCGACAACGGCGTCGCGACCATCATCACGGCGACCTTCGGCGAGGTCAAAGGCACCATCGTCGGCATCGGCAGGCTGGCGAGCGGCAACTCGGCCATCACCCTGGACAGCGGGCGCGTCGTCGAGCTGACGCCGGACGCGCCGGTGACGTTCGGGGGCCTGCCCGTCGCCCTGGCCGACCTGAAGCGGGCGGAACAGGTGGTCATCCGCACCAACCCGGCCAACAGCCTGGGCTACGGCGTGGCCGTAGTGACGGCGGACGCCCCGAACCCGACGCCGCCCGGCGAGGCCCCCGCCCCCGTCGGCCCGCTGCCGCCGGGCGCGACGGCAGTCGAGGTGACGTCGTTCACAACGGACGCGGCCAAGCCCCTGCGGGCGGGCGACACGCTGACGGCGACTTTGGCGGGGACGCCGGGCGGCAAGGCGACGTTCTCGATCCCCGGCGTGGCCGAGGACATCGCCATGCGCGAGTCGTCGCCGGGCGTCTATGTCGGGACCTACACCGCGACCAAGAGCGCGAACGCGCCCCGCGCCTCGGTCCTGGGCAGGCTGGTGGCGGGGGGCGTGACGAGCGCGCTCATCCAAGCGCCGGGAACCATAACCATTGACACCCAGCCGCCGCGCATCACCGACTTCGGGCCGGCCCGCGATGCGACCGTCGAGACCGAGCACCCGCTGATCTACGCCACCTTCTCCCACCCCGGCGGCCTGGAGGTGGACCCCGGCGCGACCCGGATCACCCTGGACGGCAAGGACGTGACGGCGGACGCCGCCGCGACGGCCTCGCTGTTCACCTACAAGCCCACGGACGCCCTGGCGAGCGGCGGGCACACGGTCTCGGTCACGGTGGCCGACCGGGCGGGCAACGCGGCGACCCAGAGCTGGGGCTTCAAGGTCTCGACGGGCAAGGTGGTCCAGTCGTTCACCACCAACGAGCCGTCGGGCCAGGCCGTCGGGGCGGGCGCGACCGTCGTGTTCACGCTCAAGGCGCAGCCGGGCGGCAAGGCGACGGCGAGCGTCGGCAGCCTGGCGAAGTTCATCCCGCTGGGCGAGACCGACGCGGGCGTCTACGTCGGCGAGTACACCGTGAAGGCCGGGGACAGCATCGAGAACGCGCCCGTGACGGCGCGGTATGAGGCGCGGGACGGGACGGTCGTGACGACGAGCCTGGCGTCCGGCCTGACGGTCGCCGCCGGGCCGCCGCCCGCCCCGAGGATCACCCGCCCCGCCGACTCCGAGTATGTGGATGCCAACGAGCCGCTGGCCGTCAAGGGCCGGGCGGCGCCGGGCCGCGCGGTCCGCGTCGTCGTGACCTACGAGAGCAAGGTCCTGGGCGGAATCCTGCCGGTCACCGGCCAGAGCGCCACCAAAGACGTGGTCGCGGACAAAAACGGGGACTGGCTGGCCGAC
Source organism: uncultured Armatimonadales bacterium (assembly GCA_964247915.1). GTDB lineage: Bacteria > Armatimonadota > Armatimonadia > Armatimonadales > Capsulimonadaceae > JANXMY01. The sequence continues at coordinate 9,548 of CAXTWM010000130.1, forward strand.
GGCCTTTCCCTCAAGGTCCGCAGCCTGCTGTTCGGGGGCAATCGCGACACGGTGTTCACCATCACCGCGACGGAACTGGACGCGAGCGGCAATCCCGCCTCGGACGCCGCCAAAGTCACGGTGCGTCCGGGGTAGCCCCCGGCCCGCAAGCGTTCGTCAATCGGGGGTCTTCAAGAGCCGCGCAGTGCCGCCCCCGGAATTCATTCCGGGGGGTCATCATTCCGGCGGCATTCAGCAAGAGGTTTTATGAACGCAATACTGGTGCGGCTCAAGCGCATCTTCTGGATCAAATTCATCTTCGACGTGTTCGAGCGCTTCGGCAAAGACAACGGCGGCCTGCTGGCTGCGGGCCTGGCCTTCTTCCTCGTGCTGGCCTTCGTGCCGCTGCTGCTGGTCGGCCTGTGGGCGTTGGGGCTGGTGTTCGCGCACCGGCCCGACGAGGCGCTGCAAAAGATCGTGGGGCTTCTGAGTTCGCAGATCCTGCCGGGGGCGGCGGGCAGCGAGGTCCAGCACCTCATGTGGCGCGCGGGCATCGCCTCCGACGAGAAGGCGCAGCACGCCGGGCCGACCCTGATCCACATCCTGCAAGGCCACGGCGTCGCGGGCATTGTCGGCCTGCTCGGCGTCGTCTGGGCGGCGATGCAGATCTTCATCAACGGCTCGACCGCCGTGAACGCGGCCTGGCAGGCGCAGGAGAAGCGCAACTGGTTCCACCTGCGCGGCGTTGCGCTCGCCCTGCTGGTGGGCGTCGGCGTCCTCCTGGTCCTATCACTCGCCGTGACGGCCTTTTCCTCCTACGTTTCCAACAGCACGTTCGCGCACGAGGTCCCGTTCGCGGGGGCCATCGAGGCGGGCGCGCTGGAACTGGGCGCGGTCGTCGTCAGCGCGCTGATGTACGCCGTCACCTACAAGTTCCTGCCCTCGCCCTCGGCCAACGTCTCCTGGAAGGCGGCCATTGTCGGCGGCATTGCGGCAGCGATTGCCTTTGAAGTCGTGAAAAAGTTCTTATCGCTCTACCTGCTCAAGCCCAACAAGTCCCTGTACGGCGAGCTGGGCAACCTGATCGCGTTCGTCCTGTGGGTCTACTACTCCATGATGATCCTGCTGCTGGGGGCGGAAGTGTCGGCGGTCTACGCTTCCGAGGTGGAGAGCGCCCGCGCCACCCGCCTGAAGCGGATGAGCGGCGGGACCCCTTCGGCGGGCGCGGACGTGTCTTCCGGCTCGCCGCTGGCGCGGGCGAAGGAGAAGAACCGGGCGCAGCGGATACGCAAGACGGGGCGGAAGGACGGCGAGCAGGCGCGGCGGTGAGGCGGGCGCGGCGGGAGGCGGGCGGCCGGCATGGACCACGGGCTGAAGCCTGTGGCTATTCGGAAGGGCCGCCCCTTCGGGGCTTCGGAGAAAGCCGCTGGTGATCGGCAGCCTTGTCTAAAGCCCGGAAGGGGCGGCCCATCCGGGTAGGCCCGGCCTTTAGGCCGGGTTCCAACGGTGCGCGCTAAAAAAGCCCCCACCGCTTCTTCTTCGGCCCCTCACTCCCATTCCCATCCTTGCCCTCCTCGTCCGCCTCCCCCGGCGTCGGCCCGAGCTTTTCCAATTCCTGCGCGGCGTACCGGCCCGGATCGCCGTCCGGGTCCAGGGCGACCGCCTGCGCGAACTGCGCCCGCGCGTCCTCGGTCCGGCCGTCCGCGAGGTAGCAGCCGCCCAAAACCGACCGGCGCAGGGCGTCGTCCGGCTGGAGTTCCAGGGCGCGCTCGTACAGCGGGATCGCCCGGTCCAGGCGTCCGAACATGGCGTGGAGGCGGCCCAGGCTGACGACGGCCTTGTGGTAGTCGGGGGCCTTCTCCAATGCCTCTTCGTTCAGGCGGATCGCCTCGTTCCAGTTCTCCTCCTGCTCATAGGTTCCCGCCATGTTGACATAAAGCGAGGGGTTGTCCGGCGCATACTCCAGCGCCCTTTCCCAGAAGTTGCGGGCCGTCTTGGGGTCGCCGAGGTAGATGGAGGCCAGCCCCAGCTCGAAGTAGACGTCGCCCAGGTCGGCGGGGTCGGTGGTGACGGCCGCCGCGCGGGACAGGCGCTTGCGGGCCATCGCGTAGTCCGTCTGAGTCTTGTAGAGCATGGCGCTGTTGTACAGCGCGAGGAAAAAATCCGGGTCGTGCCCGACGGCCTGCTCGTAGTAGCCCAGCTTCGTTTCCGGCGTCCGCGCCAGCCGCTTGCCCTTCAAAAAGGCGACGTAGGCGGGCCACGAGGGCGTGGGCTGCAAGGCGTCCGTGGTGAAGCCCCACGGCACGTTCGCGCCCAGCGCGTCCAGCAGCGACACGCAGAGTCTATATTGCAGGGCGATCCACAGGTCATAATCCAGCGCCAGCACCTCGGGCTGCGCGCCCGCGTCAAACGCCGAGAACGTCAGGCTGTCCGGCGCGAAGAACTCGCCCGTGGCGGGGACGAAGACGCGCAACGAAACGGTGACGCGGGCCAGCGCCCCCGTCTCGGCGTCCCGCTCGCACGAGAGCATCCCGTCTACCAGCGCGTCGCACTGTGCTTTGGCCGCCAGCGCGAAGATTTCGCCCTCGGTCAGCGGCGGGACGGGCCGATCCTTTTTGTCCGTCCCGCCCAGCGCGTCGTGGACGTCGGCATAGGCGAAGCCGCCCGCCGCCTCGACGGCGGCTTCCAGGGCGAACAAGATTCCATGCTCGAAGAGCAGGACGTCGTCGCCGAACATGTCCGCGCCCAGCGGCGCGAAGACGAGTTTCCGCTGCGGCGGCTGATGCGTTGGGTTGGGTTGCTGCGAATCCATGCCGTGATTGTACCCGAGCGATGTACCCTGCCCTGAACGGCAGGGCTTCGAAAGTGCAAGCCCCCGCCTACGCGGGCGAAGAAAGAGCAGAAGCCGACGGCATCATGCCCGCGCCCCTCCGGGTCTGCCCTCCGGGTAGCCAGTGCTGACCAGTGCAGAGGCGGGGATTCGCTCTTCTAAAGCCCTGCCGTTCAGGGCAGGGTCCTTACGCAAGGGACCTGTTCGCCTACAATTGGGTATCATCTTCCCATGCGCTTCCTCCTCCTTGC
>CAXTWM010000131.1:0-12598 GCA_964247915.1 uncultured Armatimonadales bacterium
CCGCCACCCCCACCCTGCGCCGGCTGGCCCGCGACACCTTCCTGATGGAGCCGATAGAGGTTTCGCCGCGCCGGGACCTGGGCCTGGAGATCGCCTACCAGCCGCCCGGCGGGGTCGGCGCGGACCGGCTGGTGGACGCTGTCGCCGCCGTCCATAAGTACGGCGCCCCCTGCGTCTTCATTGACTTCGGCTCGGCGACGACCTTCAACGCCGTCGCCGCCCCGCCCCGCCCCGGCGCGCTCCCGGTCTACCTGGGCGGGGCGATCTGCCTGGGCATCGGGCTGTCGCTGGACACGCTGTTCGCCCGCGCCGCCAAGATCCCCCGCGTCGAGCTGGCCGCCCCGCCCCAGGCCATCGGCAACAACACCGTCCACGCCCTGCAATCAGGGATCGTGCTGGGCACGCTGGCGCTCGTCGAGGGCATGGTCGCACGGTTTCAGGCCGAGATGGACGCGCCCGGCTGCCCGGTCATCGCGACGGGCGGCTACGCCTCCGACCTGCTGGCGGCGGAAAGCGCGAGCATCACGCATCTGGAGCCGAACCTGACTCTGGACGGCCTGCGCCTGGTGTATGACCGGAACCGGCAGCCCCGTTGAGCCGTCTCCTGCTGCTGCTCCTGGCCGTCTTCCTCGTCAGCACGGCGGGCCTGTTTGCCCACCGCGCCCTGGTCGAAGCGACTCCCCTCGCCATCGCCGCCTGGCGTCTGGGGCTGGCCTCCCTGTTCTTCCTCGGACTGTCCAGCGTCAGAAACGGCAGAGTGAGAAGCGAGGGCGAACACGCAAAGGAGGGCGAACACAAGGTTCGCCCCTACACGCGCGCCGTGCGGGTGCGGCTGATTTGCGCCGGGTTGTGCCTGGCCGTCCACTTCCTCGCCTGGTTCGCCGCCCTGGACCGGACGCCGGTCGCGCGCGCCACCCTGCTGGTCTGCACGACGCCGCTCTGGACGACTTTGGGCAGCCTCGCGCTGGGTCGACGCCGCGTGTCCGCGCTCTACTGGCTGGCCCTCCTCGTGGCCGGCGGAGGAATCTGGCTGGTGACGCTCTCGGCGGCCCAGCCCGCGACGCGGGCGACCCTGTCCGGCGACCTGCTGGCCCTGCTCGGCGGCCTGCTGTTCGCCGTGTACCTGCTGTGCGTCGAGGGCCTGCACGAGACCGTCTCGTCCCAGCGTCAGGTCACGGTCGCCTATTCCGTCGCCGCCGTCGCCCTGTGGGCGCTGCTGCTCGGCAGCGGCGGCGCGCGCTTCGGTTACTCCCCCGGCGTCTGGCGCGCGCTGCTCGGCATGACGCTGGGGCCGCAAATCTTCGGCCACACCCTGCTGAACTGGTCCCTGCGCCACTACCCCTCCTCCACGGTCGCCTTTTCCATCCTGCTGGAACCCGTCCTCGCCGCCGTCCTGGCCTTTTGGCTGCTCCATCAGACTCTCACCCCCCTCCAGATGCTCGGCGGCCTGCTCGTCCTCGTTGCCCTCGCCCTGGTCATCTGGCAGCAGACGGCAAAGGAGCGGGCGGAAGACGAGGCAGTGGGGTAAAGCGCATGTGGTATAATCATTTCACATGATGCTGTTGGACAAGGCGCAAATGGTGAATAATCGGCAACCATGAACATTCTTTGGGTCGAAAATTATCAGCGGTTCTCCCAAATAGCAGTCAAGAGTTTCCTGGGCGCGCACATCGTCACAGTGGCTCCGTCTGTGGTCGCCGCCCGTCAATGCCTATCTGAGACAGACTTCGATCTTGTCATGCTGGACTATGATCTGGACGATGGCAAAGGAATCGAGCTAGTTCACGAGATCATAAGCCGCCCATCGCGGCCTCCACTCATCGCCACATCTTCTCACCTTTCCGGCAACCAAGCCCTGCTCGATGCCGGAGCGGACGCAGTATGCAGCAAGATGGATTTTGCGGACATAGAACAAGTGATAGCCAGCCTGTCGAGGATGCAGCAGGCGGTCTGACACAACAAGGGATTATGACGACACTCACGACAAAAACTACGAAACTGAGGCCGCTTCAGATCGGCCCGATCACGATTGACACGCCGCTCGTCCTCGCGCCGATGGCGGGGGTGACGTCGCACGCCTTCCGGCTGCTGTGCAAGAACAGCGGGGCGGGGCTGGTGGTGACGGAACTCTTGTCGTCGCACGCGATCCACTACAAGAACGCCAAGACGTTCGGCATGTTCGACTGGAACGACGCCGAGCGGCCCGTCTCGGTCCAGCTCTTCGGGGGCGACCCCGCCCTCATGGCCGAGGCGGCGCAGGTGGTGGAGGCGGCGGGGGCGGACATCGTGGACCTGAACATGGGCTGCTGGGTGCCCAAGGTCGCCAAGACCGGCGCGGGGGCGACGCTGCTCAAAGACGTCTGCCTGGCGCAGTCCGTGGTCAAGGCGATGGTGGATGCGGTGAAGATCCCCGTCACGGTCAAGATCCGTTCGGGCTGGGACCCGTCGCAAACGACCGGCATTGACTTCGCGCGGCGGGCGCAGGACGCCGGGGCGTCGGCCATCGCGGTCCACGCGCGCTACGCTTCCCAGGGCTTCACGGGGCGCGCGGACTGGAGCATTATCCGGCGCGTCAAGGACGTGGTGACGATCCCGGTCATCGGCAACGGCGATGTCGAGTCGGTGGAGGACGCGCGACGGATGTTCGACGAAACCGGGTGCGACGCCGTGATGGTGGGCCGGGCGGCGATGGGCAACCCGTGGCTGTTCGGGGACATCGCGCACTTCCTCGAATCGGGCGAGCACCGGCCCGCGCCGACACTGGCGGACCGGATCGAGGCGGCCCTGTTCCACCTGAAGACGATGGCCGCCGACCCCGCCGTTGGGGAAGAACGGGCGGTCAAGGAGATGCGGGGGCAGCTCACGCACTACTTCAAGGGCTTCCCCGGCGTCTCGGCCCTGCGCGCCCTGCTGGTTTCGGCCACGACCATCGGGGAGATCGAGGGCCTGCTGCGCCGCGAAAGCCGCGCGCGCCCATGAGCCGCCTCGCCTCCCGGCTTGCTTCGCTGGACGCGCGCGTCGTCGCCCTGCTCGCCCTGGCCTCGTACCTGGCCTTCGACCTGCTGCTCCCACACATCCTCCTACCCCGACACATGCCGCGGGTGGCCTTCGGCGGGATGGTTGTCGCCTCAACGATGGCTTTCATGCTGCTGCAATTGTGGCTGGCGCAGGCTGTCGTGAATCTCAAGCCGCGCGCCTGGGTCAGCGCGGCCCTGACGCTCTTCTTTGTCGCGCTGTGGCTGATGACCGCCCGGTACTTCACCCCACACCCGAAGTGGTCGGCGGCCCACAATGCGCCGCTTTTTGTCGTGGGGCCGCTCCTGCTGGGCCTCGCCATCACACTGGGCTGTGCCTTTTTCGGCATCCTGCTGTCGCGGATCATCCGCGAGGCGAACGTGCTGCTGCCGGTCGCGCTCGTCTCGATGCCCATTGACTACCTCGGCGCGATGACGCCCATCGGCTTCACGCAGAACGCCGTGGCGAGCAACCCCGCCCTCGTCCGGGCGCTGTCCGTCCCCGTCCCCGCCGTGGGCAGCGCGGCGCAGCACCACGGGGCGCTGCACCCCATTGGCTTCATCGGGCCGGGGGACGCGCTGTTCATGGCCTTCTTCTTCGCGGTCGCGCTGCGCCTGAACCTGAACACGCGCGGGACGTTCTGGTGGACCTACGGCCTGCTGACGGCGACCATGCTCCTCGTGCTGTTCACCGAGGTCAACGTCGCCGCCCTGATCCCGATGGGGCTGGCCGTGCTGATCGCCAACGGTCGGTTCTTCAAGCTGAAACGCGAGGAGGTCTTTGCGACCGTTTATGCCGCCGCCTTGATCCTGGTCCTGGTCACCGGCTTCTACCTTTACAGCCACTCGCACTTTTACCACGCCCGGTCGGAAGGAATCGCCGATGCCCCCCGAAACGCCGCCGTCCAACGAGGCCCCGCCCCAGGCCGCCCTGCGCCGGGTCGTCCTGCTCCAGACCGATGAGCGCGCCGGCCTGGTCGCCGCCCTGGCCGCCGCCTGCGCCGCGCAGGCCGTCTCGCTCGACATCGTCACCGGCCCCGGCCATGTCCTGGTGACGTTCGACACCGACGACGCGACTTTGGAGCGCCTGATGCCGGAGTTTCATTCGGTGGAGGGCGTGGTCTTGGCAGCGTCCTACACGGTACTTTGACCCCGTTACCGAGGAAGCGGAGCCGAATCGGGGTAAAATAACATCATCTCCGGGGTGACGCTGCCCCGATGAGGCTCAAGAAACAACATGGCATTCCAAGTCAAGATCGTGGGGGTGGACCCGCTGACGCTGCCGCAGCGCGTCACCCAGGTCCAGATCGAGCGGGCGCTCTACGACCACACGCGGGCGCAGGTCGTCCTGCGCTGGCAGGAGCAGAGCCGCTACGGGGAGCGCGCGGCGGCCACGATGGCCGCCAAGATGCTCAACTGCCCCATCGACGTCCAGTGGAAGGACAACGACCTGGTCGAAAGCACGGACTGCTTCCACGGCTACATCGAGAACGTCTCCGCCCGCCGCGAGACGACCTCCACCAGCCTGATCCTCTCCTGCGTCGCCTTCAGCAAGCGCACCGATGTCGTCCCCCGCTACCGGACCTTCCAGGCCACCACGCTGCTCGACATCGCCCAGCACATCTCCGGGCGCGAGCCGCTGATCAAGGTCGCCGAGGCCGGCGACATGTCCATGCCCGTCGCGCTCTCCGTCCAGCACGCCGAGACCGACTTCGCCTACCTGGTGCGGATGCTCCACGCCTGGAGCGTGCCGCTGGCGACCGAGGACAAGACCGGCAAGGTGATCCTGGGGGCGCGCGGGGCCGAGGCCAAGCAGGAGTTCCCCGACATCGGCTACGGCTGGACACAGGTGGACTTTTTGGGCGCCCTCCACGCCCTGCCCAAGCTGACGAGCGGCGGCAGCAGCGGGCCGACCAGCGCGGCGCGGGGGCAGCTCGCCGCCTTCCAGGGGCAGTTGTCGCGCCTGGCCGCCGACTACTTCGCCATCCCCGCCCACCCCGATGTCAAGGGCAACCACAGCGAGACCATGTCCCAGGTGGACGCCAGCGGCTACCACCTGAAGCTGGAAGGGGCCGTCCTGCCGTTCTCGCCCGGCGAGGTCGTCACCTTCGAGGGCCAGCAGCACCTGATCCACCGCGTCCGCATCGAGGGCTACCCGCAGCAGACCACGGCCACCCAGGAATTCTGGCTCCAGCCGCTGACCCTGCCGCTGTCCCCGGAGCGCAGGATGCCACAGTGGCCCTCGCGGGCGGTCTGGGCGCACGTCACCGCCAACGAGCACGACCCGCAGCAGCAGGGCCGCATCCAGGTCGAGTTCGAGTGGGAGCACCTGGACCCCCAGGCGTCGGGCGAGCGGGCCTGGCTGCACACGCTGACCCCCTACGGCGGCGGGCACGGCGGGGACAAGAAATCGGCCCAGTACGCCGGCTTCTACTCACTGCCCGAGGTCGGCGAGCGCGTCCTGGTCGAGTTCCTGGGAGACTGGGACTCGGAGGCGGTCGTCATCGGGGTCGTCCGCCAGCACCCGCAGGGGACCACCTACAACCCCAAGCACACCAAGCGCTGGAGCACGCCGTCGGGCAACGAGGTCATCATGCACACGCACGCGGGCAAGGACGTGTTCCAGGTCAAGACGGCGGGCAAGATGGCGTTTGAGAGCCAGATCGAGAAGGGGCGGCACTCCCTGACGATCAACTCGGGCGGCAACCCCGACGACATGATCCACTTCGAGGGGTCAGGCGGGAGCTGCCGGCTGGACATCCACGTCGCCACGGACATGCACTTGCAGGCGGGCAACAACATCACCCTGGAGGCCAAGAGCATCAACCTGACGGCCACGGACCAGATCCAGTTCACGTCGGAGAAGGGCAGCGTGGGGACGCAGGCGCAGGTCAACATCACGGAGAAGACGGTCACCGGGCAGATCGTTGAGACGGCCAAGACGCATGTGAGCGTGACGGCGGAGACGGGGACGATCACCGAGGCGGCCCCGGCGGGCCAGGCGAACGTGTCCAGCGGGAAAGGCATCAACATCCAGTCGCCGGCCGCCGTCGTGCTCGTCCAGGGCAAGCAGGTCCAGATCAACCCATGACATCCCGAGCCGCTATGCCGACCCAGCCCGTGATATACTCAGCCGCGCATCCACTCCGTCGCACCTTCTGGGGGGGGGCCTGAGCCATGCCCTGCGCGGCCCGCCTCGGCGACCAGATCATCCACAGCCAGGCGCTGCCCCAGGCCAAGAGCGGCTGGTGGGGCGGCCTGCTTAAAGGCGCGATCGTCGGGGCCATCATCGTCGCCGTCACCGCCGTGGCCGTCGTTGCCACCATCGGGACAGGAGGCATCGGGACGCCCTTTGTCGTCTGTGCGGCCGCCGTCATCATCGGGTCCGCCCTCAAGTACGCCCAGGTCGGCTTCCACGAGGGGGCGCAGCAGGCGGCTAACATGCCGGGCGTGCGGGCCGGCCCCATCACCGTCGGCAGCGCCAACGTCTTCATCAACGGCAAGGCCGCCGCCCTCGCGTGTATCAGCGCGGTGGCGTGTACGCAGCATGGGAATGGCAAGCAGGTGGCGCAGGGCAGCCAGACCGTCGCGATCAACGGGCACCGGATGGCGCGGGTGGGCGACGGGGGCGTGTGCGGCTTCGTCATCGGGGAGGGCAGCCCGGACGTGTTCGTGGGGGCGCCACCCGCGTCCTGCCACGGGCTTGCGGTGGGGAGCGAGATTCCGAAGGGCCTTGTTGACGCCGTGGATACGGCTGGGAAGTGGGGTGCCCGCCTGGAGTTCGTGGGGCAGATCGGGATGGGCGGCCCGTCCATCCTGAAGGCGCTGACGTCATGGGCAGGTCGGGCCTCATTGGCGTTTGTCTTGGGCGTCGGCTACGAGGGTAGCAAGCAGGCGACTGACTACGCCAAGCGTCACGGGATGAGCGCCTCCGACCAGATGATGTACGGCGACTTCGGTGGCTTGACCGCTGCGGTTGCTGGTGGCGGAGTGCTCGGCGTGGGTGCGCGCGTATTTGGCGCGGCACCCGTCGTGGAAGCGCCCGTGGAAACACCCGTGGAGACGCCTGTGGAGGCCGTTCCTGAGACCACGGCCCCGCGCCCCGACCTGTCCCCGGAGGAGAACTTCCCCGGCCAGCAGAGCGGCAACAACTGCGCCCCGCAGTCCTGCCAGCAGGTCATCCGCCAGGCCACGGGGACCAACCACTCCGAAGCCGAGATGGAGCAGATCGCCCAGGGCACGGGTGCCTACGACCCGGCCTCGGGCACCCACCCCGGCGGCGAGGCCGACATCCTGAACGCCGGCGGTGTGCCGGCGCACACCCAGCCGGGCACCCCGGAGAACATCCAGGCCGCGCTCGACAACGGCCAGGGCGTCGTCTCCGGCCACCGGGCCGGGGACCTGTGGGAAGGCGACCCGAACTACACGGCGGACCCGGACAACCCGATAGACGGCGGCCACGCCGTCCATACCACCGGCCTGGTGCGGGACGCCGACGGCAACGTGACGGGTTACGTCATCAACGACACGGGGACAGGCACGGCGGGGCGCGTCGTTCCTGCCAACCAGTACGAAGGCTCCCTGGATGGCGGCCCCATCGCCGTCACCAACGACCCCATCCGCACACCGGCGCAGTTCCCCGCAGAGGCCGCTCCGCCTGCCGGTGACACGAACACGGTGCCGGGAGACACGACGGACCGAGGCGCTGCTCCTGGCGGCGGTGGGGGAACGCTCAGTGGTAAACCCACTGAAATAAACCCCGATGATGCGCCGGAAAACATCCAGGCTTTGACGCGCGAGAACGAGTCCGCTCAGACTCTGGCGGGCAACGGCTATAATGTTGAGCAGAATCCACCGACATTGCCGAACGGCAAAAACCCTGACTACCGCATTGACAGCGGAAGCGGTCCTGAGTATTATGACAACTACGCTCCAACGACCTCAAAAATACGCAACATAGGAGACACGATTCAAGGCAAGGTCGCCTCCGGTCAAACCGACCGCGTCGTCGTCAATCTGGACGATAGCCCGGTGACACCGGAGCAGTTACAAACCCAGCTCAAAGAGTGGACTGGACCAGCCAATCCTGGCCTGAAAGAAGTCTTGACGATCAAGAACGGTCAGGTCATTCGTGTCTACCCTTAGCCGTTATCCTTGCAGAGAACATCCCCACCATGGCATTAGAATATCAGATGTACACCGGCACCGACAGCAGCGTCTCGCATCTACTGGAGGCTATCCATGATCGGACCCATCTGCCCTGGAGCCGGGACCACACGTTCCTGGACGCGGCCGGAGTGCAAGTGAGTGCCCTCGCCTGTGGCCGATCACGCCGGGAACTGTTTGAGGAGAGCTTCGGCTTCCGTTTCGACGTCGGGGTTTACTTCCGGCTGACGGGCGGGCAGGACGAGCGGCGCGAGGGATACCGCACCATGCTTACAATCGTCGTGGGGCTGCTTCAACAGGAACCGGGGCAAGCCGTGTTGCTCTTCAACGATGAGATCATTTTGCTGCAACGCTTCGACGGGGATCTGGCACTCAATATCGATTGGCAAACCTGGCATAAACAGGGGCTTGACCTAATCACGCTGCCATACAGAATGCAGAGCCTCCCGTCGCCTCTGCTGTAGAATTAGGAGGGCCACGACAGTGATATGGCAACAGTTAAACGAAACTTTGGGCAAGCCGTTCTCGGGCGGGGCTTGGTCCGACCATGCCTTCGAGCAGGCAATCGCAATGATGCAGGAACTGACTCCCGCTGAGTTCGCGGAATTGCGGTCCGCCTGGCCCTGCCGCCCCTCAGAGTGGCGCGTCCGGTGTGCCGACGTTCTTCCTTGGGCACCCGTGACACGCCGAGAGATTGTATCCGTGCTCTTGGAAATGACCCAGGCTGCGGACGACGACCTAGCGATCTCGGCGGCGGACACGCTGCGCGAGTTTGACCCCGCCACGGTCGCCGCCATGATGACGCCCACCAGGGTAGACCGGCTGCTTGAAGTCGCTGACCGCAACCCCGGCCTTTCGGCGGGGGCCATCCATCGTCTGTTGGATGGCCTCCCCGGTGCGCGCCGCTCTTGATCGAGAAGGAGTAGCCCATGCCAACACGCTACACAACCGAGCAGATTATCCGGGCCGTCGAGCAGCACCCGCAGCGCTGGCAGGACGTCACGCGCGAGTCGGCCCTGTCGCTCCCTGTGCCGGTCTTGTCCGATGGGCAGGCGGGGCTGGCCTTCTTCTGGTATCCAGTCGGCGGCCCCATCCAGAATCGCACTGTGGGGGTGCCGACGCACCGCGTCCAGGCCGGCCTGAGCCAGTTGGATGGTATCACGTTCCTGCCCACCGGATCGGCGGAGATGGGCCTCGGCATTGGATCGGGGCAGCCCCTGGGCAAGCCCACCATCGGGGGCGGCATCCCCCCCGTCGAGATGAAACAGGTTCGGGGAGACCTTTACCGCGCCACCGACCAGATGTTGGAGATCTACGCGCGCACGGCGACGGCCCCGAACGCCTACCCGGACGAGGCCGAGCGCGCCGCGATGGCCGCCTACCGCGCCGCGTTCCGACGCCTTGCCGTCGTCGTGCTCCTGCCCGCCTACCGCGCCCTCAGCCCACATTTCTTCGCCTGGATGGATGCGGTTCTGGGGCCTGAACTTTAGAGCCTGAACACGGCACCCCGTTTTCTGAGACCGGAGAAACCGTTATGGAAACTTTTCGCACCCAGGAGGCGGACTTCGTGCTGCCCGCCACGCCGCAGGACCAGACCATCAACATGCTGGGCTTTTTCAACCCGGCCCTCACCGGCCTGCCCCCCGCCGACAAGCCTCCGGAGTTCAGCCTCGTCATCAACCGCGATCTGGTGGACCTACGGGAAACGGTGGATGGCTTCGTGGACAGGCAGATAGAGGCCATGCAGACCGGATTGCCGGGCTTCGCACTTCAAACGCGCGCCCCCCTCCGCATTGACGAGGCCGACGGCATCCAGATTGTCTACACCTGGCAGTCGGAGAACGGCCCGCTGTTCCAGCGCCAGGCCTGCCTGCACTGCCCCCCTGCCGTCTCACCCACGCCCCAGACCCGCCTGATGCTGACCATCACGGGCACGTCGGCGGCCTCTCTCCAGGGGCGCTACGAGACGCCCTTCAACCAGTTCCTTTACAGCCTCAAGTTCCGGCGTTAGAGGCCGCCTCTGGCGGCGTCACAGGACCACCTGCATGACCACACAGTCTTCCCATTTGCCGCGGCGGAAGCCGATCTCGCGCTGAGTCCCTACCGTCTCGTAGCCGCACTTGCGGCACATGGCGATGCTGGGGAGGTTCTCCGACCAGATGCGGGACAGGACGACGTGGTGGCCCAGCCGGCGCGCTTCGTCCAGCAGGCCGCGCATCAGGGTCGTCCCCAGTCCGCGCCCCTGGGCACCAGGAGCGAGGTAAAGTGAGGACTCGGCGGTGTGGGCGTAGACCGGGGTGTCGTACCACCGTGACAGTGAGGCGAAGCCGAGGACTTCTCCGCCCGCTTCGGCGACGAGGATCGGGTAACGCGGGTCCTGATGGGCCGCCCACCAGGGACGGCGCTCATCCAGCGTCAATGGAGCCAGGTGGCCGGTAAAATCGGTGCCCGTGACGGAGGCGTTGTAGATGTCCGTCAGGGCGGGCAGGTCCGCCTCGCTGGCCGGGCGGATGTGTGTGCCGGGTTCAGCAGTGTCAGAAGTGGATGCCATGGACTTGGGTGATGATGAGGAACACTTCCCAGAAGACCACCAGCAGGTACAGCAGGCAGCCGCCGGTGACGATGATGCGGGAGATGCGGATGTTCTTGAGCGAGTAACCCTCGCACGCCAGGACGACGACCATGACCAAGCCGAACTTGTAGAACGCGAACCCCTGCTGGCCGAAGTGAGCGTAGATCCAGCTCGCCACGAGGTTGCCTTCCAGGCCGCCGTGGTTGAAGATGTAGCCGGTCAGGAACAGGTCGAACATGTTCAGCAGCAGGAAGCCCAAATATTCCTGCGCCAGAAGGACGTCGCGCTTGAAAAACACGGTACAACTCCAACACTCTTAAATCATCACGAGACGGCCAGCATCTCGCGGGCGTGCTGGACCACGGCCTCGGACCGGCGGGAGCCGCCCAGCATCCGGGCGATCTCCTCGATCCGCCCCTCGGAATCGAGCGGCGCGACGGAGACGGTCGTCCGACCTTCGTAGACCCGCTTTTCGATGAAGAAATGGGCGCCCGCGCGGGACGCGATCTGCGGCAGGTGCGTGATGCACATGATCTGCGCGCCCTGCGCCAAGGCTTCCAGTTTGTCCCCGATGGTCTGCGCCGTGCGCCCGCCGACGCCGACATCAATCTCGTCGAAGATCATGGTCGGGATGGCCCCCGTCCGGGCCAGCACGGATTTCATCGCCAGCATGATCCGCGACATCTCGCCGCCGGAGGCGATCTTGGCGAGGGGACGCAGCGGCTCGCCGGGGTTGGGCGAGAGCAGGAATTCCACCCGGTCCGCCCCCTTGCTGGTGATCGTCTGGGGTTCGATACTGACTTCAAATTGCGTGGCCGCCATGCCCAGGTCGGCCAGCTCGCGGGCGATGCCGGCGGCGAAGTTCTCGCTGGCCTTGCGCCGCGCCTTGGTGAGCCGGGCGGCGGCGGCGTTCAGCTTGTCCTCGGCTTTGGCGATGGACGCGGTCAGCTCTTCCTCGCGCGCTTCCGAGTTCTCCAGCGCATCCAGCTTCGCCGCCAGTTCGTCGCCGTAGGCGATGATCTCTTCCAGGGTCTCGCCGTACTTGCGCTTCAAGGTGCGGATCAAGTCCAGCCGGGTTTCGATCTCCTCCAAACGCTCCGGGTTGAACTCGACCGTCTCCTGGTACACGCGCAGCTCGCGGGCGGCGTCCTCGGCATAAGACACGGCGCTTTGCAGCGTCTCGGCCAGCGGCGACAGGTTCTCGTCCAGCGCGGCCACATGTTCGACGGCGGCCAGGGCGGCGTTCAGGGCGTCCAGCGCCCCCGCGCCGCGCTCCGCGCCGCTCAATGTGGCATAGGCATCCCCCGCCGCCGCGCTCAGTTTCTCGCTGTTCGCCAGCCGACTGCGGTCGGCGACCAGTTCCTCCTCTTCGCCCGGCTGGAGGTTGGCGCCGGCGAGTTCCTCCTGCTGGAAGCGGTACAGGTCCAGCATCCGGGCGCGCTCCCGCGCGTCCGTGCGGAGCTGATCCCGCTCGCGCTTGAGCGCGTTCGCCTCGCCGAACAGCCCGCCGACCGACTGGCGCAGGGCGAGGGCGTCCTTGCCGCCCCAGTTGTCCAGGATGTCCACATGGCGGTCGGCGGCCAGCAGCGACTGGTGCTCGTGCTGGCCGTGGACATCCACCAGGCCCTCGGCGATCTCCTTCAGGACGGCGACCGGCATCAGGCGTCCGTTGACCCGGCACTGCGACTTGCCGCCCGCGCGGGCCAGCTCGCGCGTCACCAGCAGCGTGTCGTCCTCGTCCTCCCCGTCCAGGCCCGCCTCGGCCAGCCGCCGCCGGACCTCGTCGGGGGCGTGGGCCAGGTCAAAGACGGCCTCGACGGTGGCTTTGGCCGCCCCGGTGCGGACT
>CAXTWM010000132.1:0-12551 GCA_964247915.1 uncultured Armatimonadales bacterium
GTGTCCGCCAGCCCATCCAGGGCGAGGGCGAAGGAGGCGGCGAACCAGCGCTTCTGCGGCCGGGTCGCGCCGACATTGACGGCGAGGACGGGGCCTTCGCCCGTGATTCCCGCCTCGGCCAGCAGCGCGTCCGAGGCGGCTTTTGAATCGGCATCCACGGAGACGACGAGGCGGCGGACATCGTGGTGCGGCGTGGGCGGGAGCGGCATGGTGTCCAGCATCGCGTCGGCCATGTGCGTCGCGCGCGTCTGCCGCAGCTCGGTCAGGAAGCGGTTCATGCCGCGCCCGCCCTGCCCCACCCGGCGCGGGGTCCGGGCCAGCCAGGCGGCGGCGGCATACGCGGAGAGCGGCGGCAGGATGACGGCGTCCGTGTACCGACCGTCCCGCAACAGCCGGTACGTCTGGAGGACGCGCCCCCAGCTCCCGCGCGCCGTCCGGGCGATGATCGCGTCCAGATCGGGGTTGTTTTCCAGCACCGCCGCCGCCGCGCCCGCCCCGACGACGGTGTCAATGCGGGCGTCGGGGTGTGCCCGCCGCAGCGCGGCGATGGCCGGCGTGGTCAGCAGGGCATCCCCCATGTAGTTCATGTTGACGACCAGAAACTTACGCATCGTGTCTTAGTTTACCCGCAAAGCCGCCAATTTCCCGGCGACCGCCCCCAGCACGTCTTCGGGCGTGATCCGGGCCAGGCTCGCTGCCCCGGCCTCGTCCGTGGGGCGCTTCCCCGGCACCATCGCGCCGGGCGCGGGGTCGTGCAAGACGACGTTCCGCGCGCCGTAAGGCCCGTGCCGGGCGGGGTCGGTCGCCCCGAACAGGGCGACGACGGGCGCGCCGACGGCCACGGCGATGTGCATGGGGCCGGTGTCCGCCGTCACCAGCAGATCACAGGCGGCCAAGACGGAAGCAAGCTCGCGCAGAGTCGTCCGGCCCGCCAGGTCTATGTACCCGCCCGTTAGCGAGGGCGTGATCTGCGCGACGGCTTGGGCGTCGGTCCCGTCGCCGACGAAGACCAGCCCGTGCCCTAATGCTGCCAGCGCTCGCGCTACCAATGCCCAACGGTCGGCGGGCCAGCGCTTGTAGGCACGGGACGCGCCGACGTTCAGCGCGATCCGGGGGCGCGGCAGGTCCGAAAGCCACTCGCCCGCCCGCGCCGCCCCTTCGGCGGCCAGATATGGCTGCGGGGTGAACTCCGGGTGGGCGGCGTGGACGCCCAGGGCTTCCGCGAAGCCATACAGAAGATCAACCTCGTGCCGGTCCCGCGCCTTGCCGGGGATGACCGGGTGCGTCAGGAACAGCGCGTTCGCTTCCCGGTTCCGGTCCCAGCCCAGACGCACCGGTGCCGCCGCCAGCCGAGTTACCAGCCCACTGAGAAAAAGCCCCTGCATGTCCAGCGCCATGTCATAGCGACCCGCCCGCAGTTCGGCCCGGAGCGCCCGCAGTTCGCCCAAGGAAGGCTTGTCCGGCATGACGTACAGATGGTCAATGCACGGGTTGCCGCGCAGGACGTCCGCGCAGCGGCGTCGGACGACCCAGCCCAGGGTCAGGTGCGGCGCGGCTTCTTTGATGGCCTGGACGACCGGCAGGGCGTGGATGACGTCGCCGATGGAGCTGGTCTTAACGACCAGCAGACGCGAGACATCAGCGAGCGGCGGCAGGGGTCGGGGCATGGTCGCTCGTTTCCGTAGCCTCCCGCTCGGCGGGCGGCGGCACGCGCCAGCGGTCGTGCAGCCACAGCCACTGGTCGGGGTACTGCCGGATGATGTCCTCGATGATCGCCGTGAGCTGCGTCATGATCCGCAGCACGTCGGCGTCTCGGTCCCCCGTCGGCTCGGGGTAGAGGGGAGGGTGAATCACCATCTTATAAGTGCCGTCCGGCTGGCGCGGGCAGAAGACCGGGATCAGCGCCGCGCCCGTCTTCAGGGCGAGCACGGCGGGGCCGGCGACGGTCCCGGCCAGCTTACCAAAGAACGGCACGAACACATCCTCGGATTTCTGGTCGGGGACGATGGCGATGCGGCCATTCTCGCGCAGCCGTTTGAGCAGCGCGCGGGGCGACTCGCCGCGCGGGTGGACCGAGTTGCCGTCGTTGCCGCGAATCTTATCCGTGAGCGCGTTGAACTTCTCGTCCTCGCTCTGGCGGGCGACCACCATCATGGGGTGCCCCGCCACGGCCAGGCGCTTGGCGCTCCATTCCCAGTTGCCCAGGTGGGCGGCGATGAAGATGATGCCTTTGCCGCGCGCCAGGGCCATTTCCAGCGGCTCCAGCGAGTCCAGCCTGACTCGCTGCGTGATCTCCTCCCGGCTCATCCCTGAGCCTTTCAGGAACTCGACCAGCATGGCGCGGGTGAAGTGCTGAAAGACGCGCTTAATCAAATTCTGCCGCTGATGCTCCGAAAGCGAGTCGCCGTAGGCGATCTTGAGGTTCTTGTCGGCCACGTCCCGGTAGCGCGCGGACAGGTGATAGGCCAGCGTCCCCATCATCGTGCCCCAGGCCAGGGCCGGTTTCCACGGGACGCGGCGCAGGACGATGAACAGCGCCCACAGCGCCGTCCGCGCGAAGCCCTGCCACAATTGTTTGCTGATACGCATAAAGAAAAGCGCGACCTCACCCCAGCCGAGCCAGAACCCGTTCCATGAAGCCCGCCTCGTCCTCCACGGCCATCTCGATACGCAGGGCGTAAACGGGCAGGTTTTCCGCCTCAGCTATCTGGGGCCACTTCACGGCGTCCTTCTCCGTCATCACCAGGGCGTCCGCGCCGGCCCGTGCGGCGGTCAGAGCCGCCCGCGCGTCGTCGGGGCTGATCTTGTGGTGGTCGGCCCAGACCTGCCGGCCGATGACTTCGGCCCCCACTTCGCGCGTCAGCGTCTCGACGAACGACTGCGGCTGGGCGACGGCGGAGACGGCGAAGACGCGCCTGCCGTACAACTCGGAGAGCGGACGCACAGGGGCGGACAGATCCTTGGCGGAGACCAGACCCACAGCGCGGTGGTCGGCGAAGAACAGCGGCGCGTCCGGGGCGAGGGCACGCACCTGGGCCGCCAATGCCTGCCGCCCGGCGGCAGTCAATCTGCCGGCGCGGGTGGCGACGACGATTCCGGCCCGATCCAGGTGCCGCTTCGGCTCGCGCAGCAGACCGCGCGGCAGCGCAAACCCATTGTCAAAGGGGCGGCGCGCGTCCAGCAGCACGATGTCCAAATCCCGACCGAGCTGCCAGAACTGAAAGCCGTCGTCCAGAACCAGCAGGTCCAGCCCGAAGCGGCGCAGGGCTTCTCGGCCGGACTGCCGCCGGTCTTTGCCGACCAGAACGGGGACGCCGGGCAACGTCTGCGCCAAAAGATGCGGCTCATCGCCCGCTTCGGCTGCTGAGAGGAAGACCTGACCATCCGCGTCCGAGACGACGCGGACTGATTGACTTTCGCCGCCGTGCCCCCGGCTTAGGATCGCGACACGCTTGCCCCATCCCCCCATCCGGCGGCAGAGAAACTGCGTCATGGGCGTCTTCCCCGTGCCTCCTACAGTCAGGTTGCCGATGCTGACCACGGGGAGGGGCAGCCGGTCCCGCCGGCGCAGGCCCAGCCGCTCGCCTGCAAGATAGGCTTCCAGCCCGAGGTCGTACAGGCCCGCGCAGCCGCCCAAGACGCCGCGCAGGGCGGCGGCGGCAAGGCCGGGCCGTCCCGGCTCGGCGATGACGCTCAGGGCATAATCTTCTAACGCTCTGGCGTCTAGGCGCGACGCCACAGGCCCCACCCCGCCCGCGCTTTCCCGTCCGCACGGGTCGCGCCGACCTCGCGCTCGGCCTGCTCCTCCAGGGCCGTGATCGCCGCACCGACGCGCTCAGCCCACAGCCGCTGGTCTTCTTCACTCTTGGCGTCGGCGGGGATGTAAATGGGTTCGCCGTAGATCCAGACGACGCGCGCGAACGGCAGCGGGATCATGTACCGGTCCCAGGCGCGCATCAGCTTGCGCGGGTAGGCGCTGATGCCGGCGGGGATGATGGGCGAGCCGGACTTCTGCGCCATGAATATCGCGCCGGGCTGGACGACGTGGCTCGGCCCGCGCGGGCCGTCCGGCGTGAAGGCGGCCGTCGCGCCTGCCTTCAGGTGCTTGGTCAGCGCCAGCACGGACTGGATCGCGCCGCGCGCCGAGGTCGAGCCGCGCACCGTTTTGATGCCGAAGCGCTGGAACAGCCGGTTCTGATACTCCCCGTCCCGCGAGGTCGAGACGATGGCCCAATAGCCCTTGTTCCGATACCGCGTGATCGGCATGAACGTCCGCCCGTGCCAAGAGACGAGGATAACGCCTTTGCCGGCCTCCTGGGCGGCGCGCAGGTGCTCCTCGCCGGCCATGCGGACGCGCAGGGTCGCGGAAAGCAGGCGGGCGATCCAATAGGCCAGCAGGGGGATGAAATACAGCTTCATGGTGAGACTTCTGCGTCGAACTTCTAAGGCAGTGCGGAGGCCGCCAGGTTAGGGTCCAGGCGCTCCTCGTCTTCCCCCTGGTTCTCGTCCCCCGCGTCCTTCCAGGGGAACTTCTTCTCGTGGAACCGCTCGTACAGGTGCCGGTACAGGCCGTCCGGGCGGCGCATCAGGTCGTTGTGGGTCCCGCTCTCGACGATCCGCCCGGCCTCCATGACCAGTATCTTGTGCGCGTTCTGGATGGTGGACAGCCGGTGCGCGATTACGAGGGTCGTCCGCCCGCGCATCAGGGTCTCCAGGGCTTCCTGCACCACCTTCTCGGACTCGGCATCCAGCGCGGACGTCGCCTCGTCCAGAATCAAGATGCGCGGGTCTTTCAGCAGGGCGCGGGCAATGGCGATCCGCTGCCGCTGCCCGCCCGAGACCTGCTTGCCGCGCTCGCCGACCAGGGTGTCGTAGCCGTTCGGCATCTTGGCGGGGTCGCAGATGAACTCGTGTGCGTTGGCCGCGCGCGCCGCCGCCTCGACCATCGCGTCCGTCGCCAGCGGGCTGCCATACGCGATGTTGTCCCGGATCGTGCCGCCGAACAGGACGGTCTCCTGGGGCACGATGGCAATCTGGTGGCGCAACGACGCCAGCGTGACGTGACGCAGATCATGGCCGTCCACCCGGATGGCGCCGCCCTGCGGGTCATAGAAGCGCGGGATCAGGTCGGCGACCGTGCTCTTGCCCGCGCCGGACGATCCGACCACGGCCACGACCTCGCCGGGGTTCATCGTGAACGAGACGTCGCGCAGGACGGGCGTGTCCGGGTTATAAGCAAAGGCGACGTGGTCGAACTCGACCCTCCCGGCCACTTCGGGGAGCGCCACGGCATCGGGGGCGTCCTGAATCTCCGGCCGGACATCCAGCACGTTCTGGAAGATGCGGCTGCTGCCTGCCTGGATCTGTTCCCAGGTGACTTTGGCCCCGCCCAGCCCGCCGATGCCTTTGGCGATCAGGTTCAGGATGAAGACGAACTTGCCGACCTCCCCCAAAGTCAGTTCGTTGTCGGCGACCATGTGACCGGCCACCCACAGCGCGAAGGCGATGCCGAACGCGCCGATCAGGTCGTTCGTGGGCTTGATGCGCGCCGACTGGCGCACGACCACCATGCTGAAGTCTTTGGCCGCCTGATTCTCCTTGCGGAACTGGGCGGCGGTGTGCCTCTCCGCGCCGAACGACTGGATGATGCGGATGCCGCTCAGGGTCTCCTCCATGAGCGTGTTGAGGTCGGCGAGCTTGTTCTGGGTGTCGCCCGTCGAGCGCCGTATCCGCTTGGTCAGCAGATCAATACTGTAGGCCATCAGCGGGAAGGCGATCAGGGTGATCAGGGACAGCTTGACCGAGATGACGAAGATGGAGACGAGGCCGCCGACGACGTAGAACGGCGCGGGGGCGAGGTCTTTCAGCCCTGAGATCGCCTGCTGCAACAGGGGAACGTCGTTGTTCATCGTGGACATCAGCGCGCCGGTCCGCTGGCGGTTGAAGAAGTTCAGCGAAAGCCCCTGCAAGTGCTCGTAGATGCGGTTCCGCAGGCGCAGCCCCAGCCGCTGGCCCGCCTCGGAGAAGAGGACCATGTCGCCGTAGGTGAGGAACCAGCGCAGGGCGTACACGCCGATGATCGCCAGGCTGACCAGGTTCAGGCTATGCAGTTCCGCGGCATCCACCTTGCTGACGGCGGCCTTGTTCGCCGAGTCGATGAACGGCTTCAGGAGACTCGCGACGACGCCGTCCGTGGAGGCGACCCCGGCGGCGCAGATCAGCGCCCCCGCCAAGTACCAGCGGTCCTGCTTGATGTAGGGCCAGAGTAGATCCCAGATCCGGCGTGGTGGCAGTGTCATGGTGTCTCAGTGTACCAGAAAAGGCATCAGGAAACGCAGGCTCAGGAGCAGGACGAAGATCAGCGCGAACGTCGCCGAGGTCTGCTCACGGTTTCGGAGGGCCTGCGCCCACTCGAAGCGGCCCGCGCCCGTCGTGCGCGGCCACGGGGAGGGCAGCAGGCGCGGCACGCGCCGCACATAGTCGAGGTAAGGCGGGCCGAACTTGGCCGTAAGGAACCGCTCCTCGTAGAAGATGGCGGCGAGGTGGAAGACCAAAAACAGCGCGACGGTCAGGCCGACGCCCCACAGGCCCAGCCCGGAGATCAGGCCGTAGCCGACGGCCAGCAGCAGCGAGCCGAAGTAGAGCGGGTTGCGGACGTGGGCGTAAGGCCCGCCCGTGGCGATCTCGGCGTCCTTGGCGATGTAGCCCGCCGACCAGAAGCGGACGATCTCGCCCCCGAGGACCAGGGCGATGCCGGCCCCATACGCCGCCCACCCGCCATAGTTTCGGTGCAGCGCCAGTGACAGGGCCAGCAGCAGCAGGGGGACGAGCCAGGTGAAGACGGTGCGGCGGCGCACCAGGAACGGCGGCTTCATGGCCGGGGGCGGCGTTTGTTCGGGCAGAGAGTTTTCGGACACAGGGTTCTCGGATCGGGTCATGGCTGTTTTTCGGGCACGGCGGCGATGAGGTCCAGCAGCAGTTCGGCGGCGCGTCGGACGCCTCCGGGCCGGCCCAGGCTGTTCTCCACCAGGGCGTTCAGCCGCTCCTTCATCTTCAGAATGCGCTCCGGCTCCAGCAGCATCTCCACCGCGAGGTCGGCGATCGCCTCGGGGGTGGCATACGGCCCCAGCAGTTCGGCGACCAGGCGCTCTTCCGCCAGGACGTTGGGCATCCCCAGGTGGACGATGCCGTGCGACGCCTGCCGCAGCAGGAACTCCAGCGACTGGAGCAGCGACCCGCGGTAGACGATGACCATCGGCTTTCTGAGGATCATCGCCTCCAGCGTCGCCGTGCCGGACTTGGTCAGGACCACGTCGGCCCGCGCCAAAACGTCCCAGGTCAGGCCGGTCGCGATGACGAGGGGCACGGGGCCGGCGGGCGGCGCGGGCCGCCCGTGCCCGTCCTCGTCGGCACGCGGGGCCGGCACGGTCACGCCCTCGTTGGTGGCGAGCTGCGGCACGGGCATCGCGCCGTGGGCGAGCCGTGCCAGCGCGTCCCCCGCCCGCGCCATCAGGCGGCGGAGGCGCGCGCCGCGCCCGTCCGCCTCCTGCTCGCGCCGGATGATCTCTTCCGCCAACGGCTGCCAGGTGGGCGAGGACAGGGCGAGGACGAATTGAACACCCGGAATGCGCCGGGCGATCTCGCCGGCCGCGCCGACCAGGGCAGGCAGGATGTGCCGAATCTCGCCCCGCCGACTCCCCGGCAGCAGGGCCACGATGGGTCGGGCCGGGTCCAGCCCGAAGCGCTCGCAGAAGTCGGCATCAGGCAGGGTCGGCTTGACCAGGTCCAGCAGCGGGTGGCCGACGAAGTGCGCGTCCGCCCCCTCCGACCGCAGCAGCGCCTCCGACCAGGGGAACGGCGTCACGACGCGGTCCGTGACGGCGGCCAGGCTCTTCGCGCGGGGGCGCGGCACGGCCCGGCGCCGCCACGAGCCGGGCGGGAAAAAGTAAAAGACCGGACAAAGGGCGCGCTTCTTCACCCAGCGCGCCAGCTTCACGTTGAACGCGCCGGCATCAATCACGACCAGGACGTCCGGCGGGTCGCGCCGGATGGCGCGCTCCATGTCCCACAGCACCCAGAACATGCCCGGTATCTTCGGCAGCGTGTCCGCGATGCCGATGGCCGCCCACGGTTCGCTGTCGTGGCGCAGGCGGAAGCCCGCTTCGACCAGGAAATGGCCGCCGATGCCCCAGGCTTCCACCGGGCGGGGGTGGACCAGGGCGCGCAGGGCCGCGAGCAGGGCCGCGCCCTGGCGGTCGCCGGACGGCTCCCCCGCCACCATCGCGATCCTCAGCGGTTGCGTCGTCGTTTCAGGCATTCGTTCACCCCCGTCACTGCCGGGGCGCGTCGTTCTGGCGTCCGTTCGAACCGAAGCGGATGTTGCGGATGAAGTCCACCAGGTAGTCGCGCTCGGGGCTGGGGGCGACCTCGTTGTCAATGGTCTCGATCGCCTGGGACATGTTCATCTGCGAGCGGTACAGCAGCTTGTACGCCTGCTTGAGATCGGCCCGGACCGGCGAGGAGACGCCCGAGCGGCGCAGGCCGATCACGTTCAGGTCCAGCACCTTGCAGGGGCGCCCGTCGGCCATCATGAAGGGGGGGATGTCCTGGACCACTTTGGAGTAGCCGCCGACCATCGCCAGCCGTCCGATCCGCACGAACTGGTGGACGCCGACGAAGCCGCCGAAGTTCACGCGCTCCTCCACCTCGACGTAGCCGGAGATGCCGGTCATGTTCGCCATGGTGATGCCGCTGCCGATCCGGCAGTTGTGGCCGATGTGGGAGTAGGCCATGATCAGGTTGTCGTCGCCGATGCGCGTCTCGTTGCCCGCGCCCGCCGCGCGGTGGATCGTGACATGCTCGCGGATGATGTTGTTATCGCCGATGATCAGGAAGCTCTTCTCGCCTTTGAATTTGCGGTCCTGCGGGATGCCGCCCAGGACCGCGCCGGGGAAGATGTCGCAGGCGCTGCCGACGGTGACATACGGCTCGATGACGACGTGGGGCCGCAGGCGCGTCCCCGCCCCCAGGACGGCTTCGGCCCCGACCACGGTGTAAGCGCCGATCTCGACGTCGCTGCCGATCTCGGCGCTGGGATCAATGCTGGCTGTAGGGTGAATCTTCATACAGGGATGGTGTCTTTTCCGCGTTGACAGCTTAAAAAGGAAAGGCCGCCGGAGAAAGCTAAAGGGACTCGACCAGCGCGAACATGATGTGCGCCGCCGCCACTTCCTGACCGTCCACGCGCGCGGTGCAGCGCACCTTGCCCATGTTGCTGCGGACGCGCAGCAGCTCCGTCTCCATCTCCAGCGTGTCGCCGGGGACGATGGGGCGGCGGAACTTGACCCCGTCCACCGTCCCCAGGTAGGCCAGCTTGCCTTTGTGCTCCTCGACCGAGAGGATCATCACCCCACCGACCTGCGCCATCGCCTCGATGATCAGGACGCCCGGCATGACCGCGCGCTGCGGGAAATGCCCCTGGAAGAACGGCTCGTTGGCCGTCACGTTCTTGATCCCGACGGCCCGCCTGCCCGGCTCCAGCTCCAAGATCCGGTCCACCAGCAGGAACGGGTAGCGGTGCGGCAGAATTTTCTTGATGTCATCAATCTCGAGTACAGGCAAAATTGTCTCCTCTGAGGACTCCACAGTACGGCTTACGATAGGACCCGCGCGAGGCGCGTGTTCAGGGCGTGGCTGGGGCGGACGGCGATGACCTGGGCCAGCAGAGGACGCCCGATCAAGGACAGGTCCCCCATCAGGTCGAGCAGCTTGTGCCGGGCCAGCTCGTTCGCGAACCGCAGCGGCGTCTCGTAGCGGTCTTCGCCCAGAACCACGGCGTTCTCGCGCGACGCGCCCAGCCCCAGCCCCGCCGCCCGCAAGGCTTCGATCTCCGATAGAAACCCGAACGTCCGGGCGGGCGCGATCTCGGCAGCGTAATCGCCCCCGGCGTCAAACGTGGCCGCCAGCGTCCCGAGATAGGGATGCCGGGGGTAGTCCAGCACGACCGTAAGAGTCAGCCGCTCGGCGGGGAGGACGACCAAAGTGGCAGCGCCTGCCGAGACGGTGACCGGCTGCGTCAGCGTCAGCGGGTGCAGAACCTCTCGCTGTTCGCGCAGGCCCGCCTCCCGAATCAAGGCGGCGAACGGGGCCGCGCTGCCGTCGCCCGCCGGCATCTCCCCGCCCTCGAATTCGATCAGGGCGTCGTCCACGCCCAGGCCCGTCAGGGCCGACAGGACGTGCTCGACCGTCTGCACCTCCACGCCGTCCCGCCCCAGCCGGGTGCAGCGGGAGGTGTCGGTGACGTTCGCCGCGCGGGCCGGTATCTCCTGCCCCGTCAGAGCGTGTCGGAAGACCAGCCCGGCCCCCGCCGGGGCGGGGCGGAAACAGACGGAGGCGTCGGCCCCCGAGTGCAGGCCGACGCCTTCAAAGACTGGACTGGGGGCGGATAGCGTGACGCGCGGGCGCTCCGTCACTGACCCAGTTCCTTTCGTGCGGCTTTTTCTTCTTCCAGGGCGGCCAGGCGCTCTTCCAGGTCCTTGAGCTGCCGGTTCAGCTCGGGCAGCTTGCCGTACAGCGCCTGCGCGCGCATTTCCTGCCCGTGCGGGCGGGCGTACATGCCGGAAACGAACGACCCCGCCGGCAGGTCGCTGATGATGCCGGCCTTGGCGGCGACGATGCTGCCGTCGCCGATGGTGACATGGTCCTTGATGCCGACCTGGCCGGCGAGGATGACGCCGTCGCCGATGTCCACGCTGCCGGACACGCCGACCTGGGCGACGATCACGCAGTTCTTGCCCACGGTGACATTGTGGCCGATGTGGACCAGGTTGTCTATCTTGGTGCCCGTCCCGATCCGGGTCGAGCCGGTCCGCGCCTTGTCAATGGTGACGTTGGCGCCGATCTCGACGTCGTCCTCGACGATGACGCGGCCGATCTGCGGGATCTTGTAGTGCCGGTTCTCGATGAACATGTAGCCGAAGCCGTCGGTGCCCAGCACGCTGCCGCTGTGGATCACGACGGCGTTGCCGATCTCCGTGTCGTCGTGCAGGACGACGTGCGGGTAGATCACGCAGTTGTCGCCGACGGAAACGTTGTCGCCCAGATAGACGAACGGGTAGATGACGCAGTTCTCGCCCAGGCGCACGTTGTCGCCGATCACGGCCAGCGCGTGGACCGAGGCGTTGCGGCCGAAGGAGACGTTCTCGCCCAGGACGGCGGTCGGATGGATGCCCTTGTAGACCTTCGGCTCGGGCGCGAAGATGCGGAGCACCTGCGCGAAGGCGAAGCGCGGGTTCTTGACGCGGATCAGCGGCTTGCCGCCCGAATGGTCGGCGAGCTTGGGGCCGTTGGCGGGGGCGATCACGGCCGAGGCGCGCGAGCGCCCGGCGCTGGTCATCAGCTTGTCGTTCTCAGCGAACGTGATGTCGCCGTCTTCCGCGTCCTCGATGCTGGAAATGCCCCGGATGGCGATGGACCCATCGCCCTCCACCGCACCCTCGATGAGCGCGGCCAGTTGTCCCACGGTCGTTTGCATGTCCTCTCCCTTTCAGCGCCTCGTCAAGACATCCCCGAGGTATCCCCGAATCCCGCTACAGCCGCCAGCCCCCCGCCCGCATGGCCTGCGCCAGCGCGGCTGTCAGGTCCCGGTCTCCGGGCCGTGGCGGGCCGAAGGTCACGTCCCAATCCCGCCCGCCCGCCGTGTCCTGCGCGGCGGCGCGCGTGTCGTCGTACAGATGTCTGACCCAGCGCGCCCGCTGCGCGCCCAGCCGCGCCTCGGCTTCCGTCAGGCTGGCCCGAGAAAGCGCGGCCTGCGCCGCGCCCGGTCCCTTCGGCAGTGTCTGCGCCCCCAGATCGCCGGCGACGGGAACGGAAACGGGTGCGGGCCGCGCCAGGGCCGCCAGCAGGGCGGTTCGCTGCCGCGTCAGCCGCGCCTGCTGGTCGGTGATGAAGCCTTCATCTTTGGCACGCAGCCGTGTCTCCAGCGCGTCCGCCTGCGCCTGGACGTAGGCGGTGCGTGCCTCCCCGAGCCGCCGGCCCTCGGCCTCCTGCCGCGCCTGCGCCGCGGACCGCGCCCGAACGCGCGCCGCGATTAGGTTCTGGAGGCGGGCGCGGTCCGCTTCCACCTTCGCGCGCAATGCTTCCCGCTCCGGGGCGGGCGGCACGGACTCTTTCCAGCCCTCCAGAGTCTTGGTCAGCGTCTCGACGTTCGCTTGAAGCAGCTGCAAGTCAAAATCCGGCTGCACCAGGGCCGTCGCTCTCGGCACGGGGTACTTCTGCCGCGCCTCGCGCAGCCAGGCGTCCTGTCGGCTGGCGACCTGGTCCGCCCGCGCCATCCCGCGCCGGGACCGCAGCCCGTCCAGCAGCGAGCGCTGCACCTCCGTCAGCCGGTCCGCCCCCCGGCCGATCTCGGCGGGCGGCCGGGGCCAGGCGGCCCCGCCCCCCGCCCCGCGCGGCGCGCCCTCTATCGGCCCCGCGGGCAGCGTCCAGCCGCCCGCTGCGCGGGCGCCCGCGCCGCCCGCTGGGGCCGGGCGGAAGACGTCGGCGGGTAGGAG
>CAXTWM010000133.1:0-12391 GCA_964247915.1 uncultured Armatimonadales bacterium
ATAACGGGCGTGGGTCGGTAGCTCAACGGTAGAGCATCTTACTTTTAATGAGGTGGTTCCGGGTTCGAATCCCGGCCGACCCACCACCCAAACCGAGGGGAACCGACAGAAAAAGGGCGCGATTTATTGCGCCCGTTCCTCCTCAGAACCCCCCGTTCTCCCGTTTAGCCTTTGAGGAAATCCGGCCGCCGCGCTGGCAAGGTCTGGCTGATGCCCCACGCGACCAGCGTCCCCAAACCCGCCCCGCAGAGGACTTGGTAGGGGAAATGCGCGTCGCCTTCCACGCGGGACCAGCCGATGGCAATGGCCACGGCGTACCAGAGCGGGGCCAGCCGTGGGTGGGTCTGCGTCAGCAGCCAGGCGAGGGCGAAGGCGAAGGTCGTGTGGCCGCTGGGGAAGCCCGTCGGGTCCCCATCGGGGCGCGGCAGATGCGTCGCCCGCTTCAGGCACTCGACGCACAGCCCCGACCCGAGGGCCACGGCGGGCGGCCACCACAGGAGGCGCTTCGGCCCACCCCGCAGCCCGCGCCAAAGCAGCAGGGCGGCGGCCACGCCGATGAACGACTGGTACAGGGTGTGGCTGCAAAAGTCCCCGACGCGGTGGACGGCGTGGCCGGGCCAGATCAATTGGGTGCAGGCGGCCAGGAGCAGGAGGCCGCCCAGCGGCCAGAGGAGGGCGGCTTGGGGAAGCGCCCACGCCGGACGTTCCGCCGACGTAGACGGTGCGGGCAGTCGGATCGGCAGATGTCTCGGGCGAATCATTTCCCCTCTAACGGCCCCGCCCGCCCGAAAGTTCCGTTCGTTGCAGCCAGAAGAGGCTGGCGGCGGCCAGCACGAGCGCCGCCGTCATCAACAGGAAGCCGTCGGTGAAGGAGTGGGTGCGCGCGACCAGGGTGCCGACGGCGATGGGGGCGCAGAAGCCCCCGATCTGGCCGCCGAGGTTGACGAAGCCCGTGAACGCGCCGCGCATCCCCTCGGGGATCAGGTCGAGCGCGACCGCCCAGAACGGCCCGAACCCGCCGTAAAGGAAAAAGGCGGCCAGCGACAGGCCCAGGATGCAGCCGGGGACCGTCCGCGCGGCGAAGGTGACGCAGAGGAACGCGCCGGCGCACAAGTAGCTGACGGCGATCAGGGCGGCGCGGCGATGAAAAAGGGTGCCCGCGCCCATCTTCCCGATGACCACCATCCCGACGAAGCCGCACAGATAAGGAATGGAGGCAATCGGACCCAGCGCCTTCAGTTTGATGCCCTTGCTGTCCAGATAGGTCGGCATCCAGCCGATGAACCCCCAGAACGCCACGTTGAAGAACAGGTACGCCGCGAACGCCAGCCACGACGACCGCCGCTTCAGCGCGTCCGCCCAGCCGAGCTGCTGGCCCGCGTCGCCCCGCACGTCGGAATGCACGACTTCCCCATTCCCCCTCGGCAGGAAGAGGAACAGCAGGGCCGCGACGACCAGACCGGGCAGGGAGAACCAGAAGAACAGCGCGTGCCAGCCGACCCGGCTCAGCAGCCAGGTGGCGGCGGGCGCGGCGGCGGCGGACCCCAGCGGCAGGGCGGTCAGGAAGAACGCGCTCGCCGAGGACCGCTCCCGCGCCGCGAAGTGGTCGCCGATCAGCTTGAACTGCGCCCCGTTCTCGATCCCCTCGCCCGCCCCGAAGAGGACGCGGACGGCGATCAGGGAGACGAGCGAGGTCGCCAGACCGGTGAGCGCGGTGAAGAGGGACCAGATGAGGAGGGCGGCCACCAGCAGCGGGCGCGACCCGATGCGGTCGGCCAGCCGCCCGCCCGGAATCTGCATCAGCGCGTAGCCGAACGTGAACGCGGCCAACACCCAGCCGAACTGCGTCTCGCTGAGGTGCAGGTCGTCCTTCATCACCAGCTTGGCGACCGTGATGTTGGTCCGGTCGAGGTAGGCGACGGCCATCATCAGCCAGATCAGAAGGAGCGCCCGCCGCTTCGGTGTCATCCACGAGTGCATCCCCCGCCTGTTCGCCGCCCCTGCCCGCTTCTCCTGCCGCAGCGCGAAAAAGCGTGCGCTCCCTCCTGGCCCCCCTAAAGGGGCTGCCAGCGGAAGAGACGGGCGGCGCGCTCCAGGGTGATCTCCGGGGCGTAGCGATTCAGGCAGGCGAGAACCTGGGCGCGCGCCGTGCCGACGTTGATTCCTGAAGCCTCCGCGAAACTGTCTGGGAAAGCGTCCTCGCACAAACACCAGCGGTAGCCATAGGTCCCCCGCGTCCGGCCCGTCAGGTCGTGTTTGGTCAGCAGAAACTTCTGCTGCAAATGCGCCAGATACAGCATCCGGCTGCCGGACGGCCACGGAAGCGCCTGAGTCGCGGTCGGTCCGGCCCGCGCGATGTGCTCGTAAACGTGCAGGGCGTTCGAGGATAACAGGCCCTTTTCGTGGAGCGTGCGCGCATCAATGTCCCCCTGGGCGGCGATAAGAGACGGCAGGAGCGCGCGGGACACGAACACGGGAAGGTCGGGCGTCCCCAGCATCCCGAAGTACAGCCGCCGCTCGGTGTGCAGATCGTCCTTCCAGAACCACGTCTTCAGGGTCAGTTCCATCCCGCGCCAGGCGGTCGCCGCTTCCAGGGACGGCACCCCGGCGAGCTTGGGCTGGTGACGCCAGGTACACAGGCCGACACTCTCCACGAAGCGAAGGCATTCTTCGGGTGTTGTCACCGTCGGTTCGTCCACCCGCCCGTTCCTTTCCCCTCCCGCAAGACCTCGGACAGCAAAAAAGCGCCAGCCCCTCGGGCTGCCGCTTTCTTCCACGCTGCTTTGGTTGTCGCCGTCAATTTCGGCAACGTGATTTTATTATATCAGGTTCGGAGTGTCTGGTCAAGGGGCCAGATAGTTCGCCGATTACGCAGAATAGCCGAGTCAAACGGCTGATCGTAAGGCCCGGTGAACTTATGGATGCCCCGTGAATGATCTTCACGCACTGGATTACGGGTATTTTGTCTCAAAATTGTCTCGGAACTTATTGTGATAGCGCGCCAGACTTGCCGCGTTCTTTCCACAGCGGGTACAATGCCGTTCCCGGACCGGAGAGGTTCGGCCTGTGGAACCACTGCTCGACTGCCGATAACTCAATGGGCCAGGTTTGTTCGCCCGCGTCCGCGAAAGGTCTCCTCCGATGAACAACGCGAAACCAGGGACGGCCCTGGGCGGCAACCCGGAGCCGACCGTGCGGAACGACTCAACCACATTGATCGCCCGTCTTACCGATGCGCTTCAGGCGAGTGACGCGGCACTGCGCGCCATCGGAGACACCGCGCCGTTCGGCATCTTCGTCACCGACCCGAGCGGTCGGCCCCGGTATGTCAGCCCCGCCGCCCGCGACCCCCTCGGACAATCCGGCGAACAAGATCAACCCGGCGAGCCAGCCGCAGAGTGTTGGCTCGGGGCGATCCATCCCGACGACCGCGAGCGCGTCCGCCGCGAATGGGCCGACTGCCTCAAAGCCTCGCAGACCTATCGGAGCGGCCACCGCTTGGTGACGCGCGGCGGCGAAGCCGTGTCCGTCGAGGTCGTGGCGACCCCCCTCTTCGACCGTGAGGGGCGCCTGAGCGGCGTGGCGGGCACGCTCCAGCGGACGCCCGCGACTCGCACCGACGAAGCGGAACAAGCCCTGCGCCGCAGCGAGCAGCGCTACCGCCAGATCATTGATACGACTCAGGAAGGCGTCTGGCTGCGGGATGCGGACGCGCGCACGGTCTTCGTCAACCGGCGAGTGTGCGAAATGCTAGGCTATACGGCGGCCGAAATGCTGGGCCGACCGGTGTACGACTTCATGGACGCGGACAGCCGCGCCGAAGCGGAGCGGCGCTTCGCGCAGCGTAAGGCGGGGGTATCCCAGCAGCACGACGTCTGCTATAAGCACAAGGACGGGTCCGACGTCTGGGCCATCGTCTCCGCAAGTCCCCTGTACGATGACGGCGGCGGCTTCATCGGCGGGCTGGGCATGATCACGGACATCACCGAGCGGAAACGCCAGGAAGAGACCATCCGGTGGCAGGCCTACCATGATGCTCTCACGGGGCTGCCGAACCGCAGCCTGTTGGAAGACCGTCTTCATCAACTCCTCGTGATGTCCGGGCGGCAGGAGTCCCCCGTCGCCGTCATGTTTATCGACCTGGACCGCTTCAAACAGGTCAACGACACCCTGGGCCACGGGGCGGGCGATCTCCTGCTCAAAGTCGTCGCAGGGCGGATCGCCGGCTGTCTCCGCGCGGAGGACACCGTTGCCCGCCTGGGGGGCGACGAGTTCGCCGTCCTGCTGCCGGGCGTCGGACACCCCGAGGCCGTGGCGACCGTGGCGCGGAAACTGCTGGGTGCCCTGGCGCAGCCCCTGGAGATCGCCGGCCAAGAGGTGTCCGTCTCCGGGAGCATCGGCGTCAGCCTGCATCCCCCCGACGGCGACGATGTCCCGTCGCTGCTCAAGCACGCCGACGCCGCCATGTACCGGGCGAAGGGTCAGGGCGGCAACGGGTATTGCCTGTTCGCCCCGTCTATGAGCGCCCACGCGCGGGCGAATCTCCTCATGGAAAGCAGTCTACGTCAAGCGCTGACCCGCGGCCAGTTCCGCCTCGTCTACCAGCCGCAGGTAGACCTCGACACGGGCCAAGTCCGGGCCGTGGAAGCGCTCTGCCGCTGGCACCATCCCGAACTGGGCGTGATCCCGCCGGCCCAATTCATCCCGCTCGCCGAAGATACCGGCCTCATCGTCCCGCTCGGCGAATGGGTGCTGCGTGAGGCTTGCCGGCAGGCCGTTCGGTGGCGCGACGGGGGGTATCCGATTCCCGTGGCCGTCAACCTCTCGGCCCGCCAGTTCGCCCAGCCGGGCCTGTCCGGCTTGGTTTGTTCCGTCCTGGCCGAGACGGGCCTCGACGCGCCCTGGCTGGAACTGGAATTGACGGAAAGCGCGATCATGAACAGCGCCCTGTCGGCCGTGGACGTGCTGCATGGCTTCCGCAGGCTGGGCGTGCGGCTCGCGCTCGACGACTTCGGGACCGGGTATTCTTCGCTCTCCTACCTGCGCCGGTTCCCATTCAACGTCCTAAAGATCGATCGCTCGTTCATCGCGGGCATCGCGGATGACAGGGTCAATCAGGCTCTCGTCAAGGCCATCCTCGAGCTGTCGCGCGCCCTGGAACTTGAGGTCGTGGCCGAAGGAGTCGAACGCGACGATCAGCGCCGCGCCCTGCGGGCGCTGGGGTGCTGGGTGGTTCAGGGCTACCTGTTCAGCCCGCCGGTCCCACCCGATCAGGTCCGGGGCTTGCAGTTTTGTTCCCCGGAAGCTAAGAAGTCTCCCCGCCGCCCAGCGCGAGGCGGGTGAACATGCCGACGCCGTAGGCCAGTGCGCCGTCGGCGAAGTTGTAGGTCGGCGTGTGCAGGGCCGTCACGTCCGTGCCGACGCCGAGCCGGAACATGGCGCCGGGGACTTCGCGCAGGTAATAAGCGAAGTCCTCCCCGCCCATCGAGGGCGTCTCCAGGAACAGCACGTTGTCCGGCCCCAGCAGCGCCCGGCCCAGCGCCTCCACCCGCGCCGTCACGCCCGCGTCGTTGACGACGACCGGCGGGCCGGGGTCGTAGGTGAAGTCGTACTCCGCCCGGAAGGCCGCGCAGATCCCCGCCGCGATCCGCTCCATCTTGCCCGGCATGGCGTCCCGCAGGTCGTTGCTCAGGCAGCGCACCGTCCCTTTGAGTTCGGCGACGCCGGGGATGACGTTGTAGGCCGTCCCGGCGTGGAACTGCGTGACCGAGACGACGACCGAGTCGAGCGGCGAGACCTCGCGCGAGGCTAATGTTTGGAATGCCCCGACGATCTGCGCGCCGATCATCACGGGGTCCACGGTCGTGTGCGAGTAGGCCGCGTGGCCGCCCTTGCCCCGGATCGTCAGGTCGAAGCGGTCCGCGCTCGCCATCATCGGGCCGGATCGGTAGCCGATCTGGCCGATTTCCAGGTTCGGCCAGCCGTGCAGGGCGACGATGGATTCGACGCCCTCCAAGGCCCCCTCGGCGATCATCGCGTCCGCCCCGCCCGTCGTCTCCTCGGCGGGCTGGAAGACGAACTTCACGGGACTAGGCAGATAGTCCCTTAAGCGTGACAGCGCCTGGGCCGCCCCCAGCAGTGTCGCCGTGTGCCCGTCGTGCCCGCAGGCGTGCATCACGCCCGCATGGCACGAGGCATAGGGCAGGCCGCTCGTTTCCTGGACGGGCAGCGCGTCCATGTCCGCCCGCAGGGCGAGCATCGGCCCGTCTTTGCTCCCCCTCAGTATCCCGGTGACGCCGTGCCCGGCCAGGCCGGTCCGAACGTCTTCCACGCCCCAGCCGCGCAGCTTTTCGGCGACCAGGGCCGCCGTCTGCGCCTCGGCCCCGCTGAGTTCCGGGTTCCGGTGCAGGTGGTGTCGCGTGGCGACGACTTCGGGTAGAATGCGTTGTATCGTTTCTCCAATGGCCGCGCTTGTGGCGGCATCGAGAGAGTCAGTGTCGGGCATGGGGCCAGGGCCTTTCCAGAGCAGGTCAGCAAAAGCAAGTCAGCAGAGCGTCATGCGGCAGGGCCGCACAGGGTTTAGTTCGGCGGGCGGGCGGCGGGTTCCTGCCTACAACTGCAACATCCACCCACGGGCTAAAGCCCCTGGCTACACGGATGGGCCGCCCCTTCGGGGCTACAGATGATACAGAAAAAGTCTCTGCCCTCGGTAGCCTGTTCCAAAGCCCCGAAGGGGCGGCCCACCGGCGCAGCCGGGAATAGCCCTGCCCTTTAGGGCAGGGAACACCAGAAAGCCAATCATGTCATCGTCATCGCTCCCCATCGCCATCTACTACGAGCACCCGGACTGGTTCCGGCCCCTCTTCGCCGAACTCGACCGGCGCGGGACCCATTACGTCAAGCTGGACGCGCGGCGTCACTTCTATGACCCGGCCCAGACCGAGCGCGAATACGGCGTCCTGTTCAACCGCATGAGTCCCTCGGCCTACCTGCGCTCGGACCACCCTGGCATCTTCTACACGCTGGGCTACCTCGCCCACCTGGAGCGGCTGGGGACGCGCGTCGTCAACGGGCGGCAGGCGTTCACGACCGAGACCTCCAAGGCCCTCCAACTGACCCTGCTGCAAGGGCTGGGGCTGGCTTACCCACGGGCGCGCGTCATCGGCGACCCCGCCGCCGCCCCCGCCGCGTCGGAGGGCCTGCGCTTCCCGGTCGTCGTCAAGGCCAACATCGGCGGCAGCGGCGCGGGCGTCGTGCGCTGTGACAGCCGAGAGGAGCTGGCGGGGGCGGCGCGCGAGGGGATGATTGACCTGGGCATTGACGGGACCGCCTTGGTGCAGGAGTTCGTGCCCGCGCGCGGCGGGTGCATCACGCGCGTCGAGACCCTGGGCGGCAAGTACCTGTACGCCATCCACGTCTACACGTCCGGCGACAGCTTCAACCTCTGCCCCGCCGACATCTGCCAGACGACGGACGGCGTGGAACTGGCGCGCGGCGCGGCTCCTGCGGATGCGCCCAAGAACAGAATGCGCGTGGAGGGCTACACGCCTCCTCCCGAAGTCATCGCCGCCGTCGAGCGCATCATGCAAGCGTCGGGCATTGATGTCGGCGGCATCGAATACATGATAGACGATCGCGACGGGCGCCTGGTCTATTACGACATCAACGCCCTGTCCAACTTCGTCGCCGACGCCCCCCGCGTCGTCGGCTTCGACCCGTTCGCGCGCCTGGCGGACTATTTGGAAGAAACTAACCGACCCCCGTCATAGCGGCAGATCATAGGACTATGCGTGGAGGGGCCTAGCCCATGAAGGCTGGCATCTACTC
Organism: uncultured Armatimonadales bacterium; assembly: GCA_964247915.1. Classification (GTDB taxonomy): domain Bacteria; phylum Armatimonadota; class Armatimonadia; order Armatimonadales; family Capsulimonadaceae; genus JANXMY01. The sequence continues at coordinate 7,828 of CAXTWM010000133.1, forward strand.
CGAAATGAGGGCGTTGACTTGTCAAGGAACTCAGTCCGTATAAATAAGCTGGCTCTTTGTCCATGCCTACCATCGCACGCCATGCCACCCCCGAACTTTGTCGAGGGAAAATCAACACTGGCTTCTTCCCCACCGAGCAGATCATCGACCACACCCCGCTGGCCCGCTTCGGCAGGGCCGACGAACTGGCCGGTGCGGTCGTCTGGCTGACCTCCCCCCGCGCCTCCTCCTTCGTCACCGGCCAGAACATCGTCGTAGACGGCGGCTTCTCCGCCACGACGATCTGAAAGGGGGGGTTGCTGTCCTATCACCGGCGTTAAGACCTCCCTTTGAGGGACTCGCACAAATGGGCGCGGGGCTAGTGACGGCGGCGAGGTGAACTGCCCTCAGTTGACCACGAACAGGCGGCTTCCCGACAGGGGAGGCCGCCTGTTTTAGTTTCAGGAGGAATATCCGCGTTGGTAAGCGAAAAAAGCCTTGCCCTTAGTTTTTGATCGGAGCCGGAGCTTCTTACTGTGGAGGACGACGATGACGCCGGATGCAAAAGCCGCTTGCCCCCTATCGCCTGCACTGCTCGCACTGTTGCAAGCCTGCGTTGACGCCCGATGCATCAGGAACAAGACACTGGCGGATCGCCTCTGCCTATCACCCGATACCGTGCATACCAACTTCCGGCGCATCGCCGAGGCTCTGGGCACACACGATCGGTTTGAAGCCATCTACATCGCCTATGAACACGGGTGGATTAGGTTTCCAACCCCCTCCCCCTTGAAACCAAGACAACAAATAGTCCATAAGCAAGTTCATGGAAATTGCCCCGATTGGGGGCTTGCTACCCCGTGTTCTTCATGTTACAATGATGCATACTTTCATGACGGGCAGGCAAGCATGGACATTCCAGTTTCACGGGTCGATGATGCTGTAAGAGCGGAGCGTGCGGTCGCTCTGCCCAAGAAAAAAAAGCGGCTGGAGCGGCTAATCAACAGTCCGGTTTTGCTTGTTGTGCTGGCTATAGCGACTGTCGGCCTTGGGTCTAAGTGGTATATGCTGGAAGCCTCATTTCGGGCACCAGACCTTGCTGGCTGGAGTTGGTCCGCCCATCCAAACACTCTGCTGATCTACTACCCAAATACTGATTGCGGCTGTGGACCAGGGTTGTCAGCCGCGCTCAACCAAGCACGGCATAAGCATTTCGATGTGGCTCTCATCACAGATGTGCAGGGCCGGAAGATGGACGTTGTAACTGAAGAAGTGAATTCTTCACATGCTCATCTGGTGTCGTTAGCCAATACCAAATCCTTGAACCATTGGCTGAGAGGTGGTAACACCACAATGCTCCGTATCCGCAATGGACAAGTTGTGGGGCGTGCGGAAGGAACAGTGCTACCTGACTCATTCACTAAGGATTAAGAACAGATGGCGATGCAGGAACAACCCCCTGGACATCAGATTCAGGCAGCGCGCAACAGCCCACAACAGCCTGGAAGCAGGCGTGTCAATTGGCGCCTGTTGGCGGGATTAATCACATTAAGTAGTGTCGTGATATTGGTTGCCGTTTTGTTGTGGAAGCCAAAGCACGATAAATACTATAACCACGACAATCACGACATTAAATATGGTGTACGCATAGTTGACCAGTCTTCGGAAGAAAGCGCTGCGGCACATCGTGCTTCCTTCTTAGTACATGCGAACCTTCTAAGAGATCAGTGGCAACCTTGGGCCTTTAAGCACAAGGGTATGCTGAACAACTTACTTCGCTCTAAAGCAACTGATCGGGGTACTTTACTCCATTTTTATGGTCTTCTGCCTGATAACCCTATGGTAGCTGGTATGCCTCCGGTCATCTTCAACAAACATCACCGCTCAAGCAGTGATTTTACTTGGCAGCCTGCACTATACTATATCAACCCGGCAAAGATTCCTGATCCGGACAGCCGCAAGAACGTTGACAAGATGAAACGTAGCTTTATGGATCATGTTCAGCGTCGGTTCACACAGTACCATGATATAGAAATATCTAGGTCTATGAGCATTGGTACTTCTGCGTTTACACTGTGGGCCAGTGGGCGTATAACTGAGGAAACCTTTCTGCATCAGCAGATACCAGGAAAGCCCACTCTTATAGATGGTGTACCGCAAAAAGTAGTACCAAAATACCAGTTTTTGAAGTAGGAAGAATTTAGAGAGAATATAAAAACTGTCAACCGGCGGTTGAAACCGTAACAGCGAGTTTACAAAACTTGCCTTCGCCGGTTAAATCCTAGTCCGCACAGGCGGACTTCATGCCCATTGCCGCGATTCTAATCGACCGGTCTGCTTTTTATGCAGTCTTTTAGCTGCTATTCGTGAAAGGACAGGGCAAAAACATGCGAACCAACATACGCTCGACTAACCTGGTGCTCTTTGGTGTGCTAGGGTTTATCATCGCTGGCCTTGCTCTAACGCAAAAAACAGCGGTTGCGACTCAAGACGCACCCGATCCTACACAATGTGCAGACTCGTATGAGGTTGTAATACCTGATACCAAAGGCTGTGCAGAATACAATGGTCAGATCGACTGGATGACCACTGGCTGGGATGGCAATCTTAAATGCAATGGTGGTCTCAACAGCAACAACTATTGCTGCTCCTACGAAGAAGATGTGGAAATGTGTGCTAGAAGCCACGAAGTTCAAGGAACTTACTATGAACTCACCAACTCTTACAGTAACAGCTACTGTGTCAACGGTCACTGTATTTCTTGGACTGCGCCGGGTGAGGGAAACAGCGGCTAGAGGCTGGGTAGCCTGCCACGACCCGGCTTCTAACTGCCGGGAATGAAAGCGGAACCGAAGGCTCCCGGCGGCTTCCACTTTCTCATTCTATCACCGCCGTCAAGGCCGTCTCATCCGTGATGAGGCGGCCCTTTTGCCTTTGGAAGGCTCTTGCTCCCGACCGTGACCGGCCCGCCGGTCCCAAAAGCCGAGCCAGAGGACGCCGGAGAGCAGGAGCAGCATGACCAGGAGCCAGAGCGCGCTCAGGAGCACCCGCGCCTTGTCTTCCTGGGAGGCGGCGGCCAGGACCAGGCCGACCAGGCAGAGCGCCCCGGCCAGGGTCTGGGGCAGCAGCCGCGCCCGGACGGGGGCAGATCTGCGGCGCTTGGGGGTGACGGCGAACCGCGCCCGCTGGCCCAGGACGACCAGCAGCAGGCTCGCCAGCAGGACCGGGAAGCTGCCGAAGCTCAGGGCCAGCCCGCGCCAGGTCGTCCGCCGCTGGGCGGCGTGCCAGAAGGCGAGCTGCGAGAAGGCGAAGTAGGGCAGGAAGCGGGCGAGGAACGCCGGCGTGTCCGCCCCCTGGAGGGCGGATACGCCCGTGAGCAGGAAGAGGAACGGCACGAGCAGGTAGATCAGGTCGCGCAGGCCGAACAGGTAGTGCGTGCAGGCCAGCCCGTACTGGAGGCGCTGGGGCAGGCTGAGGCCGCCCGGCTCGCCTGGGACCAGCATCCGCCAGCAACGGCACCCCACGCCCAGGGTCCCTGTCGCCCAGCGCCCCTGCTGGGCGAAGTAGGATTGGAGGTCCATCGGCCCCAGCCCCAGCGCCAGCACGCCGGGCAGGAACAGGCTGCGCCAGCGCGGGTGCAGCAGCAGCGATGCGGCGAAATCCTCCGTCACCGAGTCCTGCGGCAGCCCGCCGATCTCGTCCAGGGCGGCGGCGCGGATGACCACGTTGGTGCCGCAGATGAAGGCGGCGTTCAGGGCCGCCTTGCCGGGGCAGAGTACCCGATAGAACAGCGCCTGCTGGTCGTTGGCCCAGCGCGCGACCGGGTTCTCCAGGTTGCGGTAATACTGCCCTGTCTGCACCCAGCCGACCGTTGGGTCCGCAAAGGGCGGGAGCGTCTGCGCCAGGAACTCGGCCTCGGCGACCTGGTCGGCATCGAACAGGACCACCAGCGCGTCCCCCACCGCCCCCACGGCCTGACGCGCCCACTCGATGTTGCCCGCCTTCGCGCCGCCCCCGACCGGGCGGGTGACGCAGACCACGCCCAAGCGGTGGGCCAGCTCCTCGGCGGCCCGCCAGTCCGGGTCGCCGGCCACATACCCGTCGTTGCAGACCACGACCGTCACCTCGGCATGGGGGAAGAGCGTCCGGTAGTGCGCGCGGGACTGGAGAGCGCCTTCGATCGTCGGCTCCAGCACGGCCGCGCCCTCGTTCACGGTCGGGATCAGGAGGAAGATGGGCCGCCGGGAGGGGTCTTCTTCGAGGTAGATGTGCGGGGCCGGGCGGGGCCAGAGCGTGTACTGCAAGCCCAGCGTGTGCGCCAGGCCGTGCAGCTCGGCCAGCAGCAGCGGCAGCGCGATCCACCAGGCCGCCCAATGGATGATCTGGACGCGGAACAGGAGATAGCCCGCCGCGCTCAGGGCCACGCCCGTCGCCAGGGCGGCCGTCCGCGCCCCGCGCGGCCCGACCCGGCGGCGCATCCGTCCCCAGACCAGGAGGGGCGGCGCCAGCAGGAAGAAGATGCCCCAGAAGGGCGACCCGTCCTGCCCGTCCGCCGGCTCGGGACTTTCGGGGGCCGGTTCCGCAT
>CAXTWM010000134.1:0-12371 GCA_964247915.1 uncultured Armatimonadales bacterium
GGCCCGGCACCGCGCCGGGGGCGGGCTGGCCGTGGTCGCCACCAACGACCCCGACGAGGCCGCACGCTGGGGCGATCTGCGGCTGACGATTGGGGCTTGATTCTCGTATTGCTAACCACTGGATAACCTGCGCCTGGGCCGTCTTCCGCAAGGACCTCCAGGTCGAGCTGCGGACGCGCCACGCGCTGGGGGTCGTGGGGCTGTTCGCGGTCACGACGCTGATCGCCGTTTCCGCCGCGCTCTCTTCGACGAGCGTCCACTCCGAGGTCAAGGCGGCCCTGCTCTGGATCGTCCTGCTCTTCGCCGCCCTGTCCGGCCTGGCCCGCGTCTTCGTCCGCGAGGAGGAGGCGGGCACCGCGCCGCTCCTGCGTCTCCTCGCCCCGGCGACCGCCGTTTACGCCGGCAAGTGGCTGTTCAACGTCGCGCTCGTCTTCGCCGTCGAGATCGTCAGCGTCCCGCTGTTTTTGATCGTCCTGCCGGTCCAGACCGTGAACTATGGCCTGCTATTTGGTGTTCTCTTTCTGGGCGGCGTCGGCCTGGCGGGCGCCTCGACGTTCGTGGCTGCCCTGATCGCGCAGGCGTCGTCGGGCAAGAGCGCACTGTTCTTCATCGTCGCTTTCCCGGTCCTGCTGCCGCTGCTCCTGATCGCCGTGCAGGGCACGGTCGGGGCGTTCGACACGTCGGCCTTCGACCACGCCCGGTCCCGCTCCGACCTGGGCCTACTGACCACCTACGGCATCGTGATGACGACGGCGTCATTTCTGCTGTTCGAGTACATCTGGCATGATTAGCGTTATTAACTTCGGCAAGATCGGGCTGCTGCTGCTGCTCTGCGCGACGACCGTCGGCGGCTTCCTGTGGCTGCTGCCGGCGCAGCAGTTTGTAAACCCCGCGATGGCCCGCATCGTCGTCTTCCATGTGCCGTGCGCCATCGTCGCCGACCTCGCCTCGGTCGTGGCCGGCTGGTACGCCATCGCCTACCTCCGCAAGCGGTCCCTGCGCGACGACGTGAAATCCTCCGTTTCCTTCGGCCTAGCCCTGCTGTTCTGCCTGCTGACGACCGTGACCGGCGCGATCTTCGCCAAGGTGCAGTGGGGCGAATACTGGAACTGGGACCCGCGCGAGAAGACGATCTTCATGCTGCTGCTCATTTACATGGCCTATTTCGCTCTGCGCGCCGCCTTCACCGAGCCGCGCCGCCGGGCCGCCGTGAGCGCCGCCTACGCCCTGTTCGGCGTCGCCGCCGTGCCGTTTTTGACCTACATCCTGCCCAACTCGACCGACCTGACGCTGCACCCGAAGAACGTCATTAACTCGCGCGACGGCCTGGACCCGGCCTACAAGATCGTGCTCTGGAGCGGCGTCCTGGGCCTGAGCCTGGTCTACCTGTGGGCCTTCCGCCTGCACGTCACGCTGGGCGAGCTGGGCCTGTCGCTGGATCGCCGCGCCCGCCGGGGGGCGCGCGCCTAACATGCAGAGCCTCGTTCCCCTGATGCTGGTGCCCCTCCTGGTCTGGGTGGCCGTCTGGGGCTACCTGTGGAACCTGGACGGCAAGGTCCGGCGTCTCCAAGAGGAGATGCGGCTGCTGGACGAGCCGGAAGGTGAAGACGAGTAAACAAATGAAGAACAAAGGGGCCGTCATCGGCCTGATCATCATCGTGGCCGCGCTGGCGTTCAGCGCGCTGGCCTTCAAGAACAACCTCGTCAACGCCGTGCCGTTCGCCGAGGCGACGCGCGCGACTGATGCGGACGTGCAGATCATGGGCGCCCCCGTGAACGGGACGATGACCTATGACAACGACGCCCACGCCCTGCGCTTCAACCTGCGGGACACGGCGGGGCAGGTCATGCCCGTCGTCTACCAGGGGCCGAAGCCGGAAGACTTAGATTCTGCCATGAGCAAAGCCGTCGCCATCAACGCCCAGGGGACGTATGACGCGAAGCAGCACGTTTTCGTCGCCGACAACCTGCTGGTGAAGTGCCCGTCAAAGTACCAGGGCCAGGGGACGACTGAGCGGAGCTACGGGAAGTAGGACCTCGACAAGCCCCCGGAATGAATTCCGAGGCTTTAGGAGTGCAGTTGTCCGCCTGCGCGGACAGAAGAACCAGCCTACGCCATCTATATCCTATGTCCGCGCAGGCGGACAATCGCTCTGCCGGAGACCCGGAATTCATTCCGGGGGCTGCGGCCTAGAGAGTTACTCATGCCGACCTCTGCATTACCGACATTCGGAACGATCGCCGTTTGGACCGCCCTGGCCGCGCTCGTCGCCTCCATGACGTGCTACCTCGTCGCCTGCGCCCGGCGCGGGGCGGCGGACGGCGGCGCGGGCTGGGCGCGGGCGGGCCGGGCCGCTTTCCTGCGGGCCGTGGCGGGCGTGCTCGGCGCGTCTGCGGCGTTGGGGACGCTGCTGGTGACGCACAGGTTCGACGTGCAGTACGTCTACGACCACTCGGCGCGGGCGATGTCGCCGCTTTACTATTTCCCCTCGTTCTGGGCCGGCCAGGAAGGCTCGTTCCTGCTGTGGGGCTTCTGGATCTCCGTGCTGGGCGTCGTTCTGGCCTGGACTTCGGGCAGCGCCGAGCGGCGCGTCATGCCGGTCTATGCGTCCGTGCTGCTCTTTCTCGTCGGCATGGTGACGCTCCGCTCGCCGTTCCTGCCCACCGTGGACCAGTTCGGCATCCAGGTGACGCCGCCCGAGGGGCTGGGGCTGAACCCGAACCTGGAAAACTACTGGATGGTGATCCACCCGCCGACGCTGTTCCTCGGCTTCGCCGCGCTCGCCGTGCCGTTCGCGTTCGCGCTGGCCGCCCTGTTCTGGCGCGGCGACCTGGCGGCGGCCAATGACGGCTGGCTGCGGCGCGCGCTGCCGTGGGGCTTGTTCAGCTTCGCCATCCTCGGGCTGGCCATGATGATGGGCGGCTACTGGGCCTATGAGATGCTGGGGTGGGGCGGCTTCTGGGAGTGGGACCCCGTCGAAAACGGCCCGTTCGTGCCCTGGATGGGCCTGCTGGCCTTCCTCCACGCCGCCCAAATCCAGCGCGTCCGGGGCGGCTTCTCCAAACCAACGCTGCTGTTCGCCCTGCTGCCCCTCTCGGGGGCGCTGTACGAGACCTTTCTGACCCGGACCGGTGTCCTGGACAAGTTCAGCGTCCACTCGTTCTCCACGCTGGGCGGCGCGGCCAACAACGTCCTGCTCGGCGTCCTGCTCCTCGCCGTGCTGATCTCGGTCGGCGCGCTGCTCTGGCGGGCGAAGGCGATCCCGAAGGGCGAGACGACGACCGAGGACATCGGATCGCGCGAGTTCGGCTTCACGATGGCGGTCGTCGTGCTGACTCTGTGCGGCTTCATCGCCGCCCTGGGCCTGTCCGCGCCCCTCCTGACCGGCCTGGGCGTCAAGCTGCACATCGCGGACTTCCAGGGCGCGGTGCGCGAGGACTACCACAACAAGGCGCTGTTCCCCATTGCCGTCCTGCTGGCCCTGGGCATGGGCATCGGGCCGCACCTGGCCTGGCGCGGGCGCGGCGGCCCGGACGGCGTCAAGCTGGTCTGGAGCTACGCCCTGTCCGTGATCGCCGCCCTGGGCTTTGTGCTGGGGAGCAAGTATCTGGGCACGCCGCTGACGGGCGCGAAGCTGATCCCGCAGCTCCTGCTGTTCACGGCCTCCGTTTTTGCCGTCATCTCTAATTTGACCCTCCTGCGCCGCCTGTTCCCGTCCAAAGCGGGCCTCCGGGGGGCGTCGCCCTGGACCGTCGGCGGCGTCCTGTCGCACGTCGGGGCCGCCGTCCTGCTCCTCGGCGTCGTCTGCCTGGTGACGTTCGTGAAGAAGGACCCGGACGTGCTGCTGGTCCAGAACCGGCCCTGTGGGGTGCTGGGGACGCCGGACCCCGCCAGCCCTTGCCAGGAGCCGGATGCCGCCTACACGATGGTCTACCGAGGGCAGAGCAGCGACTGGAAGACGGACAAGGACAACAAGCTACTCTTCGACGTCGCCTCGCGCGACGGCAAGGAGCGCTTTACGGCCCGCCTGCCCTTCGCCCTGCGGCCCGTCGAGGGCGGCGAAAAGAAGATCTTCGGCCACCCGGCCATCGTCCACCACGGCGGCGGCGACCTTTATTTTGCGCTCAAAGACGGCCCCGACGAGATGTACCGAACGCCGGTTTACCATCCCAAGCTGAAGCTGGGCGATGTCAAGCAGATTGACATAAGTGGCGATGTTTTGCACCCGAAGGTTTATACCATCGAGTTTATGCACTTCGACAACCCGATGGGTGCCCTCGTCCGCGCGACCGGCCAGATGCCGGACGTATTCCCCGTGTCCGCCGTCCTGCGCGTCACCTACAACGGTGTGACCAGTATGGTGAAGCCGCAGTTCATCCGCTACAAGGACAGCCCGCTCCCGAAGTCACCTGAGATCAAGCTGCCTGGCGGCGCGCTCGTCGGCCTCGAGGGCATGAACGCCGGCAGTTCGGATCAGGCCAATCCCGGCGCGGGGGCGATGGATGAGGCGGCCTCGCTGACGCTGCGCGCGGACAGCGGCCCGCCGACCGAGGCGTTCCAACTGGAAGTGACGACGCGCCCTATGATCAATCTGGTCTGGGTCGGGACCCTGCTGCTGGTCGCGGGCGGCCTGATCTCGATGCGCTGCCGCATCCTGGAAAACCGCCTGGTGCCGATTCCCGATTTGGCCCCCCCCACCACCGTTGACGGGCGGGGAGCCGGAAAGCAGGGCGCAGCAAGCGGCGCCCGGACACGTCCGACTCCCCCGCTATCGGGGGCTGGGGGCCGGTCACGGCGGCGTTCTAAGCCCGCGCCCTCGCTGTACGCGGGCAAGGGCGGGAGGCACTGACCCCGATGCGCCTGCGCCAGCTACTCAAAAGCAAAATCCATCGGGCCACCGTGACCGAGGCCGATGTCAACTACATCGGCTCCATCACCGTGGATCAGGACCTGCTGGAACGGGTAGACCTGTGGCCCGGTGAGCTGGTCCATGTCTGGAACGTCACCAACGGCGAGCGATTCGAGACCTACGCGCTGGCCGGCGAGCCGGGCGGCGGCATGATCCGCATCAACGGCGCGGGCGCGCACAGAGCCCGCCCCGGCGACATCCTCATCATCGCCGCCTTCGCGCTCACCGACGAGCCGGTCTCGGCCAAGGTTATCTTGGTGGACGGGCAGAACCGCTACCTGCGAGATTTGTAGAACCCAATCATGTTTGAAGTCCGCGTCGAAAAGACCATCGCCTGCGCCCACCGGCTGTTCGACTACAACGGCCCCTGCGAGAGCCTGCACGGTCACAACTATCGCATAGAGGTCGCCTATGCTGGCACGGAACTGGACCGCTTCGGGATGCTGGTAGACTTTACGGACATCAAGAAAGCGTTCAACGCCGTCTTGGACACGCTCGACCATACCTACCTCAACGATCTCCCCGCCTTCCGCGACCTGTCGCCGTCCGCCGAGAACATCGCCCGGCACGTCTTCCACGAACTGAAGCGCACCTCGTTCGACCGCGCCTCCCTCGACCATGTTTCCGTCTGGGAAACGCCGACCCAGGTGGCGGTCTACCGCGAGAAGTGACCGGGTTCCCTATTAGGAGAGGGCCGCCGCCGTTTCCCTCAGCAGCGCCTCCGCCTGCCCTTCCAAAAACGCGACCGTCTGCGCCACCACGCCCACCAATCGCGCGTAGTTATCGCCCTCAAACGTGTCCTGCCGCGCCCGCGCACACAAGCGGGATAGCCCCTTCGCCACGCCCGCATCTTCCCCGTAACTGTTCAGATAGCGCGACCGGGCGAAGCGCGTCAGGACGGCGGGCAGGTCCGGCACCGGTTTCCCGACGGCCATTCCCGTCCAGCGCGTGACCTGGGCGCGGTCCGCTGCGGCGAAGGCCTCGTAGAACTCATCGGCCACGGTCGGGTCACGCCGCAGCAGGACGGCGTCGAGCGCGAGTTCGGGAAGGACGTGCGCCAGAAAGAAGCGCCGGACCCGGATGCCCTCAAAGGCGGTCCCGTCCAGCAGACGGCCCGCTTCGGCCTGCGCGGCGGCAAACGAAGGCGTCTTGTGGAATGCGGCGTCCGTGGCCAGATGGGTCAGGACGCCCGCCCGCAGGGCCGCCTCCCCGGCGGACGGCGCGGGCTGCCGCTCGACGGGGGCGGGCCGCAGGCGGGCGCGGGAAGCGGCCAGCGGGAGCAGGTCGGGGAGGGCGGAACCGACCACATAAAACGGCAGGGGATCGGCAGGCGTCAGCAAGCGGGTCGCGAGGACGAAGTGGGCGAGGAAGTTCATCGAATCACGACTGTAGGTAGTCGCGCAGGCGCTTCTTGCGGGCGGCGGAGCGCAGCTTGCGGAGGGCCTGGGACTCGATCTGGCGGACGCGCTCGCGGGAGATGTGCAGCTCGTCGCCGATCTGCTGCAAGACGCTCTTGTCGTCCTCGTCAAAGCCGAAGCGCTTCCGCATGATGACCTTCTCGCGCTCGTCCAGCGTATCCAGAATCGCCTCGATCTCGCCGCGCATCTCCTGGGCGATCAGCTCATCCTGGGGGTTCGGGGAGTTGCGGTCGAGGACCAGGCTGCCGAGCGAGGTGCTGTCGTCGTCGCCGACCGTCATGTCCAGCGAGACCGGCTCCTGGGTGGTCTGCATCAGGCTGTTCATCTTCTTCAGGGACAGCCCGGCGTGCTCGGCGATCTGCTCGACCGTCGGCTCCTGCCCCAAGGCGCGGTGCAGCTCGGCGCGGGACTTGTCGATCTTGCGGAGTGACTCGGAGATGTGCGCGGGGAGCCGGATGGCCTTCGCCTTGTTGTCAATGGCCCGGCCGATGGACTGGCGAATCCACTGCGTCGCGTAGGTGCTGAAGCGGTAGCCCATGCGCGGGTCGAACCGCTCGGTGGCCGTCATCAGGCCAATGGCGCCTTCTTGGATGAGGTCTTCCAGGGGGATGCCGCTCGCCAGGTAGTTCTTGGCGATGGAGACGACCAGCCGCATGTTGGACTCGATCAGGCGCTCCTTGGCCGTGATGTCGCCGTAGCGCGCCCGGCGGGATAGGGACTTCTCCTCGGTCGCCGTCAGCAGCTTGGTCCGCGTCAGGCGGTTGATGTAGGAGGCCAGGTCGTCGGTGAACGACCCCATCATCGAAGGGTCCTGCACGGGGACGCGGCCCAGAGCGAGCGCGTCCCGCGAGTCGTCCTCGGGCATGCCGTTGAAAAAGTGATCGGCTGTGGTGGTCATGCGTTGCTTGATCCCGCCGGGCAAAACAGAAGGCCGCGCCGCCTCTCCAGTGACATCCTCTTAATTCAACACCGCCTGCCCCAGTTCCTTCCCCATTTGCTCCCCCGAGATACCAGGATTTTAAGATGCCGAGATTTTCGGCCCGATTTTTGTCATTACGCCCGCATTCTGCTACAATAGGTGTGGAGAACATCTCATGCCGACACGGCTCGCCGCCGACCGAATCCAGATCCGCTATGCGCCCGACGCCCCACCCATCCTGACGCAGTTCTCGCTCGACGTCCGGCCCGGCGTCTTCCTGGGCGTCGTCGGGCCGAATGGGTCCGGCAAGTCCACCCTCGTCCGCGCCCTGTCCCGCGCCCTGCGGCCCGCGTCCGGGGCCGTCTTGCTGGACGAGCGCGACCTGTACGCCGGGCTGTCCGCGCGCGAGGCCGCCCGCCTGGTCGGCGTCGTGCCGCAGGAGACCGCCGTGTCGCTGGACTTTTCGGTCCGCGAGGTCGTCCGCATGGGCCGGGCGCCGCACCTGCCGCGCCGCCCGTTCGCGTCCGAGACCGCCGAAGACGAGCGGATCGTGGCCGAGGCCATGCGCGCCGCCCGCGTCCAAGGGCTGGCCGACCGGGCCGTCCCGACCCTCTCCGGCGGCGAGCGGCAGCGCGTCCTCTTCGCCCGCGCCCTGGCGCAGCAGCCGGACGTGATCCTGCTGGACGAGCCGACCGCGCACCTTGACCTGCGCCACCAGACCGAGGCGCTGACGTTGGCGCGGGACCTGGCGCACAGCGGCGGCAAGGCCGTCATGGCCGTGCTGCACGACATCAACCTGGCGGCAGCCTACTGCGACGCCCTGGTTCTGCTCTGCGCGGGCCGCATCGTCGCGCAGGGGCCGCCGGAGCAGGTCGTGACGGCGGAGAATTTGCAGGACGTTTACGGCGCGCGGGTCTGGGTCCGCCCCCATCCCGCGTCGGGCCGCCCGCTCGTCCTGACCCTGCCCGAGCTGCCGGACAGGGCCGCCGGTGCGCCGCCCGCCCTGCGGGTGCATGTCATCTGCGGCGGCGGCACGGGGACGCGCCTGCTGCTGGCCCTGCACGGCCGGGGCTACGCGGTGACGGCGGCGGGTCTGAACGAGGGCGACACCGACGCCGAGGCGGCGCGGATGCTCGGCATCCCGTTCGCCCATGAGTCGTCATTCTCGCCCCTGTCCCCGGACGCCGTAGCCGAGGCCGCGCGCCTGGCCCAAACAGCGGACGTCGCCCTGCTGACGGAAGTTCCCTTCGGGCGGGCAAATCTGGCAAATTTAGAAGCGGCCCTCGCCCTGCGCGGGGGGGGCAAGCCCGTCCTCTGCCTGCACGGTTCCGGTGACGACTTCGCCGCCCGCGACTTCACGGGCGGCGCGGCGGGTACACTCTGGCATGAGTTGCTGGCGTCCGGGGCGGAGACGGTCCCCACGCCGGAGGCTGCGTTACATCTCCTGGAAAGTTGGAGCCATGGAAGCGGTGATTGAGCACACGCTGGAGCCGGAGGTTTCGGGACCCGCCCCGCGCCGGACACGCCTGCCGCTGCGGGTGTCGCTGTTGCTGGCGACCGCGATCCTGCTGCTCGGCGTGTTCGTCCTGGGCAGCGGGCGTGCCCTGTGGGAAGCGGGCCGGTTGAGCTGGCTGGCGGCGGCGGGACACACGGCGGTCGGTCATATCGTTCAGGTCAAAACCGAGCCTTCCGAGGTCAAAGGCCAAGCGCCGCACCCCGTCGCCGTCCGCTACGCGGGTGATCTGCCGACCGGCTCGCAGGGGACGGTCCACCGGGAAGGGTGGATCGGGCTGGGTGCGCCGTTCCCTGCCAACGGCCCGCTGCCGGTCGTCGGCCCCGCACTGGGCAAGCCTGCCCCCAAGCCCCCGACGCCGCCCGCGCCTCGACTGGGCCAGCCGGTGCCAATCCGCTACGCGCCCTGGTTCGGCGGCGTCGCCTTTCAGCCGTGGCAGCCCGACCCGCGCGGGCGCGTCCTGACCCTGATTCTTTCCGGCAGCCTGGTCCTGCTGGTTTCCCTGCTCCTGCTGCGGCGTCTCCTGCGGTGGATGGGGGAGCGGCTGCACCTGCTGCGGCTGGGGACGGCGACGGTCGGGACGATCACCCACAAGCGGACCGAGGCCGAGGACATGGTGCGCTACTTCCTGCGCTACGGCTACGCCTCCCGTGGCCTTGACGGCGAGCGGGAGGGGCGGGAGCACGAGGAGCAGGTGAGCATGGACCAGTGGAAGCTGTTCCACGTCGGCCAGCCGGTGACGGTGCTGTACGACCCGGACCAGCCGGAGCGGGTCGGGCTGTACGCGCTGATTCGGCATTAAGCCCTGCCGGAAGAACCCCCTCCCGGCTCGCTAGGGCTTCGCCACCCTCCCCTGTTAGGGGAGGGATTTGGAGCAGAAAAAAGCCTCTGCCTCTCGTCGAGGGGCAGAGGCTGCTACGTTTTGGGGCCTTCAAAGGCCCTCCCCTAACAGGGGAGGGGACTCACCTATGGCTAACTCCGCTCGACGGCGAACTCGCCGGCCTGCTCGGCGACCTCGCGGGCGGCAGCGACGGCCTGGTCGGTCGCCGTCAGGCCGAGGCCCTGGGCGACGCGCGTCCCATATTCCGTGTCGCACTGCAAGAGATGCCCCACCATGCGCTCCTGGATGTCCGGGTTGCACTTCTGGAGGTTGCCGATCAGGTTGGAAACCAGCTCATCCTTCTCCGCCTGGGTAAACGTGCGGTAGCGCTCGCCGGCCTGGCCGTAGGGGTTCTTGCGCTCGATGGCTTCGCGGACCAGATGGCCCTGGACAGACGGGGTGTGCGGCTTGCCGCCCTGCGGGGTCTCGACCAGGCCGCCCCTGCTGCTCGGCTCGTAGTTGACGTGCGGGTTCGGCCCCTGGTCCACATAATACGTCATCTGGCCGTCGCGCTGGTTGGTGTAGACTTCCTTCTTGGCGCGGTTGATCGGGAGCTGCAAATAGTTCGCGCCGACCCGGTAGCGCTGCGTGTCCGAGTAGGACAGCGTCCGGCCCTGGAGCATCTTGTCGTCGGAGAAGTCCAGGCCGTCCACGAGGACGCCCGTGCCGAACGACGCCTGCTCGACCTCGGCGAAGTAGTTGACCGGGTTGCGGTCGAGCACCATGCGGCCCACCGGGCGCATCGGGAACTGGTCTTCGGGCCAGAGCTTGGTGTCGTCCAACGGGTCGAAGTCCAGCTCGGGGTGGTCGTCGTCGGACATGATCTGGACGCAGAACTCCCATTCGGGGTAGTCCCCGCGCGCGATGGCCTCGTACAAGTCCTGGGTGGCATGGTTGAAGTTGGTCGCCTGGATGGCGTTGGCCTCTGCCTGGGTCAAGTTCTGGACGCCCGCCTTGGGGACCCAGTGGTACTTGATCAGGACGCCCTCGCCCTCGGCGTTGTACCACTTGTAGGTGTTGACGCCCGACCCCTCCATGTGCCGGTAGTTCGCCGGGATGCCCCACGGGCTGAACAGCCAGGTGATGGTGTGCATGGATTCGGGGGTGAGGGAGACGAAGTCGAACTGCCGGTTGGGGTCCTGGATGTTGGTCACCGGGTCCGGCTTGAAGGCGTGGATGAAGTCGGGGAACTTGATGGCGTCCCGGATGAAGAACGTCTTCAGGTTGTTGCCGACCAGGTCCCAGTTGCCGTCCTCAGTGTAGAACTTGACCGCGAACCCGCGCGGGTCGCGCAGGGTCTCGGGCGAGGTGCCGCCGTGGATGACTGTAGAGAAGCGCACGAAGACCGGCGTCCGCTTGCCCTTCTCCCCGAACAACTTGGCGCGGGTGTATTTGGAAACCGGCTCGTCGCCGACCGTGCCGTAAGCCTCGAAGTAGCCGTGCGCCCCCGCGCCGCGCGCGTGGACGACGCGCTCGGGGATGCGCTCGCGGTCGAAGTGGGTGATCTTCTCCAGGAAGGGGTAGTTCTCCAGTGTCGCCGGCCCCCGGTTACCAACCGTGCGCGTGTTCTGGTTGTCGTGGACCGGGTGGCCCTGCCGAGTCGTCAGCGGCGGCTGCTCGTTGGCGGCGGGCCGTGTGGCCTCTTCGGGCGTCAGCCCGTGCCCGTTGCCATGTCCGTTCTGGCCGTTGCCGTTCGTGTTGGGATCGCTCATTCGGTGTGCGTTCCTTTCTATGAATGCCGTGTGAGGGTATGGAGGGAAGCCTCCCGAAACTTTTTACCCATTATCCATAAATGCGCGGCGGAATGCTACACGTCCTGTCAAACGGCTCATGCGGCGGGCGCAATCAGTTCAGGCTCGTCCACGGTGGGCGCGTTGACCTGGCGCGAGACGGCGTAGGCTTCCATCATGTCGGCGGGGTAGGGGGCCAGCAGGGGCAGCAGGGCGGAGGCGCCCGTGACGGAGCGGTCGAGCCACAGGCCTTCGTCTTCGGGGCGCAGGATGACCGGCATCCGGTCGTGGATCGGGGCGGTGACGGCGTTCGGGGCGGTCGTGATGACCGTGCAGGAGCGCAGGGGCGAACCGTCAGGCGCGTGCCACTCGTCCCACAGGCCCGCAAAGGCGAACAGGCCGCCGCCCTGGAGCCGGATGTGCATGGGCGTCCGGGGGGCCTTCTTGCCCGAGGGCAGTTCCCCTGTCGCGTCCTGCCACTCGTA
Organism: uncultured Armatimonadales bacterium; assembly: GCA_964247915.1. Classification (GTDB taxonomy): domain Bacteria; phylum Armatimonadota; class Armatimonadia; order Armatimonadales; family Capsulimonadaceae; genus JANXMY01. Next base: position 11,856 of record CAXTWM010000134.1, read on the forward strand.
GAAGCCGTCGGCGGGGATCAGGCAGCGGCGGCGCGCGAGCGCCGTCCGAAACGACGGCTTCTCGGCCAGTGTCTCGGCGCGGGCGTTGATCATCTTGTTGCCGATGGCCGGGTCTTTGGCCCAGGAGGGGATCAGGCCCCAGTGGTAGCCTTGCAGGTGCCGCGCGCCGTTCTGCGTGACGACCAGGATGTCCTGGGTCGGCGCGATGTTGTAGCGCGGCACGGCCTCGGCCGCCGAGGCCGAAGCGCCCTCGGCGGCGAACCGCTCTTCCAGTTCTTCCAGCGTGTGGTGCAGGGTGAATCGTCCGCACATGGTAGTTATCCTTACGTCCTCAAAAATAGTTGAAAAAGTTTCTTGACAGTGCGGCAAACCTGTGTTATAGTTGACTCAGCGCCGGGATGCAAGCCCGGCGAGGAATGCAACCCACCACGGTGCGTTTCCCCGCGCACCCGTAGAAGTCGCCCCCCGGTGTATACCCGCACCCGGCGGCGAATTTGCGTCCCGCCTATTGTTTTG
>CAXTWM010000135.1:0-5624 GCA_964247915.1 uncultured Armatimonadales bacterium
CCTCGGCCGTCATCGCCGACCTGACCCCCGCCGAACGCGCCGTCCTCCGCCTGATCGCCGACGGCCGGGGCAACAAAGCCATCGCCGACGCCCTGTGCGTCTCCGAGGACACCGTCAAGTTCCACTGCAAAAACATCTTCCAGAAGCTCGGCGTCCCCAGCCGCACCGCCGCCGCCCACCTCTGGCTGACTTCCTCCCAAACGCCCCCCTAGCCGCACCTACCCCTTCGGGTAGGTACAAAGACTACCCTTTTTAGTATTTCCACTTTCGCGGCGATCCCTTATAATGGAGTAGAGCCGAAGCGCACTGTTATACTGCCTAGCAAGACGGAACCATTTGCAACACCAAAATCGTTCTTGCGTGAAGCGTAGGATCGTTGTGTTAATCTCCTGACGCTCCGGCTCCAGCTATTTCTGAGGAAAAACAAATGAAACTTTCGAATTTTCACTACTCATGGTTAATGCTCTGGCTCATGCTAATCTCAATCGCAGCCTGGTCTCCAGTTAAAGGTTACGCTGCTCCGAGCCCTGGTTTGACTGAATTACCTGGCCTAATTCCCACTGCTGAAGTAGAGTCTGCACAAGTTGCAGGAAGACTTGACAAAAACGAGACAATCTCAATCACACTGGTGTTGGCACAACACAACAAGGCTGATGCAGATAATCTTCTCCATCGTCTTTATGATCCGAATGATCCCGCGTATGGGCATTATATTACAACATCAGAGTTCGTGCGTCGTTTTAGCCCGACTCAATCGGAGTACGCCGCTGTAATAAAATTCGCTGTCTCACACGGGTTAAGTATCATTGCTACACATGACAACCGCCTTTTGCTTGATGTCACAGGTCAAATAGCTGTAGTTGAAGCAACTTTCGGGACGACACTGCTACGATACCGTTCACCTACTGGCAGGGAGTTCTATGCTCCGAACACTAATCCCAAGATTCCCACTCTACTCCAGGGACACTTACTAGGCATTATCGGCTTAGACAATGCTACAGTTAGACACCCCTATAATCACTCATCAGAAATCGAACCTCGACTATCAACATCAGTGACTGGCTCCGGTCCTTACGGGGGGCTGACGCCCGGCGACATTTCTAGAGCGTATGGTCTTAGTGGCTCCTATTTAACAGGTTTTGGTCAAAGCTTAGGCCTATTTGAATTAGATGGTTATAATAGTAGCGATATATCCAAGTACGAATCTGTATATGGACTACCAAATGTTCCACTGCATAATGTCTTAATTGATGGGGTTAATGGACAACCTGGAACTGGGGATGGCCCTGTAGAAGTGACCTTAGATATCGAGTTGCAAATAGCTCTCGCGCCTAATATAGATCAAATCGTTGTTTATGAAGGCCCTAACAATGATATGGGTGTTCTTGACACATACAACAGGATTGCTGACGACAATATCGCAAAAGAAGTTAGTACTTCTTGGGGTAGCACCGAGAAGCCTGGAAATCAATTCTTGCTAAGTGCTGAGGATAGTATTTTCCGACAAATGGCTATACAAGGTCAAACCATTTGTGCAGCAGCTGGAGACAACGGAGCGTATGATGACAAGCAAGCTTTGAGCGTTGATGACCCCGCCTCTCAGCCTCATGTTTTAGGTGTTGGCGGTACTTCTCTGTTCACAAATGGTCCAGGAGGAAATTATGCACATGAGAGTGCCTGGAGCAAAGGGGGGGGAGGCATCAGCAGCTTCTGGCCTCAGCCAGATTACCAAACCGGCTTTGGGGCTTCACTTAGCGGACGCAATGTTCCTGATGTAGCATTGGATGCTGATCCTAACAACGGTTATTCGATTTGCTTCAACGGGAGTTGGCCCGTTTATGGCGGAACAAGTTGTGCGGCTCCTCTATGGGCTGCTTTCTTGGCACTGGTTAATCAGCAACGGGCGATAAACGGGCTTCCCCTCATTGGTTTTTCCAATCCAGCCATATATAGAGTCGCCGCAAGTGCGAAGAACTATCTTGATTTTCACGACATAAGAGAGGGTGGCAACGGGTACTACTCAGCGGTTGTAGGCTACGACAATGCCACAGGCTGGGGGTCATTCATTGCGACGAATCTTATTTCGGATCTGTCGCAAGCGCCTAGCCAATCAGCACAGTCATTCAACGCAATCTATGTTGCAGATGTCACGGTTCCTGATGGAACAACATTTAACAGGAACCAGAGTTTCAACAAGATATGGCAAATCAAAAACACTGGATCAACTACTTGGGGCGGTAGTTACCGCTGGACCTTTGATGGCGGCGACCGATTAGGGGGACCGGACAGCGTAAACGTACCTTCGGTCAGCCCAGGCAGTACTTGGAACCCGTCAGTTAGTCTTCAGGCTCCGGCAAATGCAGGTACTTATCGCGGCTACTGGCGAATGCAGGCACCTGACGGACACAAGTTCGGGGATCGTGTGTGGGTCCAGATTCAGGTCTCCAACGCTGGCTCGGACAACGCTGCTTATGTGGCTGACATCACCGTTCCTGACAACACTGCTTTTAGCTCAAATCAAGGGTTCAACAAGGTTTGGCAGATCAAAAATATCGGCTCAACTTCGTGGAGTAGTGGCTACCAGTGGACGTTTGACGGCGGCGACCAGATGGGCGGGCCGAACAGTATAAGTGTACCTTCCGTCAGTCCAGGAAACACCTGGAATCCTTCCATCAATTTACAAGCACCGGCCAGTGCAGGGACCTACAAGGGTTACTGGCGGATGCAAGCTCCCGACGGACACAGGTTCGGGGATCGCGTCTGGGTGCAGATTCAGGTATCTCAGGGTGGCGCGAACGTCACGACATTTGTTTCCGAGTCGGACACAGCTTTAGGGGCCGACCAGCCTGGTTTCTGGCGTCAAGGAACGCCGAGCTACTGGCACGATGCCACGGACGCCGGTGATGGCGGCCACATGTTCTGGACCTACAACAACGACAACGCGCACGGAACGGACGACGTAGGCTTTTGGCGGCCCAACCTGCCTAACACCCAGCCTTACGAGGTTTTCGTGTTCATTCCGCGCAATCACGCCACAACGACCCAGGCACATTACACGGTCTACTACGCGAACGGCCAAACAGATGTGGTCGTCAATCAGAACAATTACTACGACCAGTGGGTGAGTTTAGGCACCTATCAGTTCAACAATGGGACAGGAGGCTACCTCCGCCTGGTTGATCAAACGGGGGAGGCTTACGCCTCGAAGTGGATCGGGTTTGACTCGGCCCAATGGCAGCCGCGTACCAGCGTCCCGCCACCAATGGCTGTTACTACTGTCGTCTCCGAGTCCGACACGGCCCCTTATGATGGTGCTCCCGGCTTCTTCCGACATGGTACGCCGCAGTATTGGCATGACGCCGGCGTTGGCGACGGCGGTCACATGTACTGGACGTACAACAACGACTCAGCACATGGCTCCGACGATATTGGAGATTGGCGGCCTAATCTCTCCGTTCGCGCCAAATACGAGGTATTTGCCTACATCCCAAACAACTACGCCAACACCACCCAAGCTCATTACACGGTCTACAATGCCGATGGTCAGACGGAGGTCTACGTTGACCAAAGCAAATACTTTAATCAGTGGGTGAGCCTCGGCACCTACCGCTTTAACAGCGGCACCGGCGGCTTTCTGCGCCTGGTAGACCAAACCAACGAAAAATATGCATCAAAATGGGTTGGTTTTGATACCGCCCAGTGGCAGCCACGAGCGGGGAACGCAAACGCACCTAGTAATCTCCAGCCAAGCAATGACGCCGTAGTAAATCCTAACGTCAACTTCACTTGGCAGGACAATGGAATGGACGACGGCAACCCGAGCGTCAATTTCCAAATCCAGGTCTGGCACGTCGTCAACGGTCAGCGGGCAGATCAAGTTTGGAGTTCAGACTGGCAATCAGGAACAAGCCGTGGGTGGAGTGCGCCCGGTCCAGGCGAATACGAGTGGGTAGTTCAAGCAGGCAATGGGATCAATCAAAGTGCTGCCTCCGGCCCTGCCCGGTTCGTCGTTCCCGCCCCCGTGCCTGATGCGCCCACTAATCTGATCGCCTCTGCGCTCTCCCCTGTCAGCATCCAATTAGTCTGGCAGGACAACAGCGACATTGAAACAGGGTTCAAAATCGAGCGGAAAAGTGGGAGTGGTGTCTATTTACAGGTAGGTACTGTTTCGGCCAATGTCAACCAGTTTACCGACACGGGCTTGACACCTAATACAACATATACCTATCGGGTACGAGCGGCTAATGATGCCGGGAATTCAGGCTATACAAACGAAGCCTCAGCAAGTACGCCCGCTGATTATTCCGTCATATCCTTGACGCTTGCTCCGAACCTCATACCGGGAGGTAATTCCACAGTCGGAACAATCGTTCTCAGCGGACCCGCACTGTCAAGTGGTTCCGTGATTAGTCTCCGCAGCAGTAACACAGTAGCAGTTGTGCCGACAACGGTAATGGTGCCACCGGGAGCATCTACGGCGACATTTACAGTCAATACTCAGCCTGTAGCCGTCAATACTCCTATGAGCATCACAGCGGCGAATAGTGTTGCTAGTACCAGTGCTGCACTAACAGTGCAAGCTCCACCCGTCAGCCACACGCATTTGCTGTGGAACAACAGCGATGGCCGCGTCATGCTCTGGAGCATCGCTCAGGATGGTAGCTTTACCCTCAACGGCTTTGGCCCCTACACAGACAACGCCCCGCAGAATAAATGGAGCGCGACGGCGGTAGCCACGGGGCCGGACGGCAAGAGCCACCTGCTGTGGAACAACACCGACGGAAGGGTCATGCTCTGGACCGTAGATGACGCGGGCAACTTCACGCTCGCCGGGTATGGACCGTACACCGACGGCGCACCGCAGAACAAGTGGAGCGCCACCGCCGTTTCGGTCGGGCCGGACAACGTAGTTCACCTGCTGTGGAACAACACTGATAACCGAGTCATGCTCTGGAACGTGGCCCCGGACTTCACCTTCACCCTGGCGGGCTTCGGGCCGTATACGGACAACGCGCCCCAGAACAAGTGGCGGGCAACGGCCCTGGCGACCGGCCCGGATAACGTCAGCCGCATCGTCTGGAACAACACGGACAACCGCGTCATGCTCTGGAAGGTGGACAGTTCGTTCAACTTCACGCTGGCAGGCTATGGGCCGTACACGGATGGTGCCCCTGGCAACCTGTGGAGTGCGGCGGGGGTGTCGGTTGGGCCGGACAACCTGACCCACCTGCTGTGGAGCAACACAGACCGCCGGGCCATGTTCTGGAACGTAGATAGCTCGTTCAACTTCACCCTCGCGGGCTACGGGCCGTACACGGACGGCGCACCGCAGAACTTGTGGTACGCGACGGCATTGGCGACGGGGCCGGACGGCCTGAGCCACGTTTTGTGGGACAACACGGACTACCGGGCGATGCTGTGGGGCGTGGACAACGCCTTCAACTTCACCGTGGCGGGCTATGGGCCGTACACAGACAACGCGCCGGGCAACTTATGGAGCGCGACGGCGATCTCAGCAGGGCCGTAGGCGCATGGAGGAAGTGGCGAGAGGCGCGGGGGGGGGGGGCCCCCCCGGTATTTTTGTTGAGATGGATAACACCGGGGGCGCGGCGGGGGGGGGGGGG
>CAXTWM010000135.1:5634-12304 GCA_964247915.1 uncultured Armatimonadales bacterium
AACTTTGGCCGCGGGCGGGCGATCTACGCTGGGCGGTTGGCGATTGGCGTATGTGGCTTGAGGCGGGGGGCGTTTGCCCGGCGCTTTTTTGCTGTCTCAGTGCATTCCCCGGTTGACGGCGCGTGAGCGGTGTGATAGAATGGCGGCAGGCTCCCTGCGGGGATTGAGGCGAACGGTTTTATGACAACGATCCTTTCCACTTTACCAAAGCGGATGAAGTCTCTTGCGCGGGCGCTGCCGGTGGCGCTGGCCCTGCTGCTGGCGGCCCTTGCCCCGGCGGGGGCCTGGGAGACGGACATGTCGGCGCGGGACCCATCCACGGTCGTCAAGAGCGGCGGGACGTACTGGGTGTACGGGACGGGGCGGGGCGTGCCGCAGTTCTCGTCCACGGACCGCGTCCACTGGACCTATCGGGGGCCGGTCTTCCCGACCGCGCCCGCGTGGGTAGTGTCCACCGTCCCCGCCAATCGGGGCAACAACGCCTGGGCGCCGGACATCCATTTTTTCAATGGCCTGTGGCACCTCTATTATGCCTATTCCTCCTTCGGCAGCAAGGTGTCCGGCATCGGCGTGGCGACCAATCCGACCCTGGACCCGAAAACATGGGTAGATCAGGGCGTCGTCGTCCGCACGGGGCGGGACACCAGCTACAATGCCATCGACCCGTGCCTCTTCCTGGACGCGGGCGGCAAACCCTGGCTGTCCTTCGGCTCCTACTTCAGCGGCATCAAGCTCCTCGCCATTGACCCCGCGACGGGCAAACCGGCGTCGGGCGACCCGACGGTGTATAACATCGCCGACCGGCTTCACACCCCGCCCAACGCCATCGAGGCGTCCTGCGTCTTCTACCACGCCGGGTTCTACTACCTCTTTGTCGCCTGGGACGCCTGCTGCGCCGGGGCGCGGAGCACCTACAACATCCGCGTGGGCCGGGCCAAGAGTGTCACCGGCCCCTATCTGGACAAAAGCGGCAAGGACATGCAGGACGGCGGCGGGACGCTGTTCCTCGGCTCGGTCGGAGACAACGGGGCGGGGCGGCCCATAGACGACGAGATCGGGCCGGGCCACGCGGGCATCCTGGAGGATTCGGACGGCACCTATGTTTCCTACCACGAGGAGTGGGCGCGGGACCGAGGCGGCAGGACGACCCTGAACCTCAGCAAGCTGGCCTGGGACACCGACGGCTGGCCGCGCCTGGTCCTCGACCCCGGCCCCTACCGGATGGTCTCGTTCCTGGCGACGCACACCGTCGCCGAGGCGGCGGGCGGCGCGACGGCGACGGGGGCGACCGTCCAGACCGGGTTCCCGACCGGCGGCCTGGGCCAGCGCTGGACGCTGGGGTATCTCGGCGACGGCTGTTACCGGCTGGTGAACGCCGCCAGCGGCAAGGCGCTGGCTGTCGGGGGCGACGCGGCAAAGCCGGGCGCTCCGGCCCGGCTCGCGCCGAGGGGGGACGGGGACAGCCAGAAGTGGTACTTGGGGCAGAACGACGACGGGACATGGACGCTGCTTTCCAAGAGCAGCGGCAGGGCGCTGGCCCTGGACGTCAGCGGCTGCTCCCTAGACGACGGCACGCCGCTCCAGCAGTGGACCGCCAACGGCGCGGACTGCCAGAAATGGTCGTTCCGGGCGCGGTGACGCGGCCCCAGCTTCTGCTTGACAGGCAGCCACATCTCGTGTATAATGCGGCAATGCAAACAGTCGTTTGCGTTCCCTGCCGTGTCGCATCACGCTGTCTCAAGGAGCCGATGCCATGCCCAACACCTTGCAAGACTTCCTCGTCGCCGCCACGCAGAAGGCGGCGGATGACCTCGCCGCCGCCTTGCTCCGACTTCCCGAAGACAGGCGCGGCTGGAGTCCGGGCGGAAACAGCCGCACGGCGCTCGATCAGGTGGCCGAATGCGCGGTCCTCAACGGGTACACGGCGGACCTGATCCAGACCCGGACGTGGCAGCGGGACTGGTTCGCCAAGTTCCCCGCCGAAAAGGCCGAAGCGGCGGCGCAGGACTGGGACGCGCTCCACGCGCGGCTCCAGGAGAACACCCGCCGCGTCGCCCAGGCCATCGCCGCCGTCCCCGACGAGGCGCTGGCGGAGGAGATCGAGATGCCGGGCCGGACGATGACGCTGGCCGAGGTCCTCGCCCGCTCCTATTGGAACATGACCTACCACGAGGGCCAGATCAACTACATCGCCTCGCTGCCGGGCTGAACGGCCCGAGGCGCGGGCTTGCGGCGAACGAACAGAGGGAGGAATCAGCGATGCGACTCGCGATGCGAACAATTTTTCCGGCGCTGGCGGCCAGCCTCGCGCTCTGCGCGGCGGCGACGCCGGCCCAGCAGCCCACGGCGGCAGGCCCGTACCACGTCCAGAAGACCGTCAAGGTCGGCGGCGAGGGCGGGTTTGACTACGTCTACGCCGACTCCGACGGGCGACGGCTGTACGTCGCGCGTTCCGGCCCCGCGCCGCGTGTCACCGTGTTCGATCTCGACACGCTCGCGCCCGCCGGGGAGATCCCGCAGACCGGCGCCCACGGGGCGGCCACGGACACCCAATCCCACCACGGCTTTGCGTCCAGCAGCCCGGTCGCGATGTGGGACACGAAGACGCTGGCACTCGTCAAGACCATCCCCATAGAGGGCAGGCCGGACGGCATCCTGGGCGACGCCTTCAACCACCGGGTCTACGTCTTCAGCCACAGCGCGCCCAACGTGACCGTCCTGGACGCGGCGGACGGCTCCATCCTCGGCACGATTGACCTGGGCGGGGCGCCCGAGCAGGCCGCCTCGGACGGCAAGGGCCACATCTATGTGGACATCGAAGATAAGGCCAGCGTGGCGGTGGTGGACGCCAAGACCATGAAAGTGACCGCGCAGTACTCGCTGAACGGCAAAGGGGGCGGCGACGCGGGCCTGGCGCTCGACGCGAAGAACCACGTCCTGTTCGTGGCCTGCCGGGACCCGCAGGTCATGGTAATGCTGGACGCCAGCGACGGCAAGTACCTCGCCGACCTGCCCATCGGCCAGGGCTGCGACGGGGCGGCGTTCAACCCCAGGACGATGGAGTGCTTCAGCTCCCAGGGGGACGGCACGCTGACGGTCATCAAGGAGACCACGGCGAAGAACGGGCCGCCCACGTTCGCGGTGGAACAGAACGTCCAGACCATGCCCGGCGCCAAGACGCTGACGCTGGACAGCAGGACGGGCAAGATCCTCCTCATCGCCGCGCAGTACGGGCCGCCCCCGCCGGCGGCTGACGCTCCCGCTGCTGCGGCACCCACAGCGGCGCCCGCCCCGGCAGCGCCCGCGCCCCCGGAGCGTCGCCGGGGCCGACGCGCCCCGATGGTGCCGGGTTCGTTCTCGATCGTGGTGGTCGGCAGATAGAGCCTCCGCCTGCGCGAAGCGGCGGGGAGTGATTCCCCGCCGCCCTTTCCGTCTGTTTTCCGACAACTCCGAGTGTGACAAATTTCACACGGTTTCCGGTTGACAAGGGAGAAGCGGCATGATATAATCGGTGTCGCAAGGGTAATTTCCCCGGCTTGTCTGAGTACTTCGGCAGACAGATTCTCCCAGTTCTCTTAGGAGGCACGAAGGTAAGACCATGTTACACGGGAAAGTCAAATGGTTCAGCGACTCGAAGGGCTACGGCTTCATCGAGGTCGAAGGGCGAAAAGATGTGTTCGTCCACTACTCCGCGATCGAAAAAGACGGCTACAAGAGCCTGGCGGAAGGCCAGCCCGTCGCCTTCGAGATCGTGGACGGCGACAAAGGCCCCCAGGCGGCACAGGTGACGCCGGATCAAGCCATGTCGGAGGCGGTCGCCGCCTAAATTCCCTGATCCCTTTCTGCCTGTCAAGGCTGCCCTGGCCCGCGCCTGCCTGTGCTGTTCAGGCGCCCGCCGGGGCATTTTCCTGAGTCGCCTCCGAGGCCCTTTTCTGCGGCCCCCTTTTTCTGCTATACTCTCCCCATGCCAGTCCCACGAAACGCCGTCATCAACCCCGAGGCCGACCGCCGCCTGGGCCGCATCGCGCTCACCTACGGGCTAGTCGTCTTCGCCCTGCTGGTCCTGACCAGCCTCCTGGTGCCGTTCATCAACGCCGCCTCCCAGCCCAAAACGCTGGGGGAGATGATCCACCGGCCCGCGCTGGCCGCGCTGAACCTGGGCAGCATCCTGATCGTCCTGGTCCCCTTCTACTTCGGCATCCACCGCCTGTTCGCCGCCCGGCTGGAGATCGGGCGCGAGCGCGTTGGGGCACGCGCCTGGGGCGAGGCGGTGGCCGCCCTGGAGCCGTTCGCCGCGCCCATGCAGCGATTCCTGGACGGCACCGGCGAGGCGCACTTCCTGCTGGCACAAGCCTACGCGGGGCTAGGCGAGAAGGGGAAGGCCGAGTCCGCCCGCGCGTTTGTCCGTCGCAAAAAGAGCGTTTGGGCTGAGAAGCTGACGCCGGGCAAAGTCCAGATCACGGCCCAGAAGGGGAAGGGCGCGGGCGTTTATGCCGCGCCGGGGCAGGAAAACCGGCCCCGCCCGCCGAAAGGGAAGCCGAAGAGACGGTTCTGAACGGGTACACTCTAGCCTATGGACATCACCGAACGCTACACGACGCGCCTGGGGCGGCAGTTCCTCATCCGCCTTTCCTACAACGAGCGGATCCGGGACGCCGACCCCGGCACGGCCTTCATCAAGGCCATCGAAGTCACCGACGCCGAGACCAAAGAGCCGGTCGCGGTGCCCGCCAGCGCCTCGAAGTTCTCCACCTATGAGAACTTCACCAACTTCGGCGGGTACACCGCCATCAACTACTTCGGCTCCCGCGAGACCGCCATCGAGGGACTGCGGACGAAGGTGCTGACGCGCATCGAGGACCAACTAGAGAGGCTGGGCTGACGCCATGCCGCCCGCAAAAATGGCCGACAAAGCGCCCTCACTGCAAGCGCAGACGATGGAGCTGGGCCGGACGCTGAAGGCAATCGCCGACAACGACCCGTCCGGTACGCCCTCCCCCCAGGCCGCCGCCGTGTTCGCCGACTGGCTGGCCCTGGCCGGCCCGACGAGCCGCGAACCGGTGTACCTGGCCGACGTCGCCGACAACTACGACGTCTTCGCCAACACCAACAAGGACCTCTTCGAGCTGTTCGACATCCTGGACAACTACATCGAGGTGGAAGACGAGGAGCCGGGCGACGCCCCGCCGCGCACCTTCATTGACCTGCCGCTGATGGCGGGGTAAACCGACGCACGAGAAGAAGCGCAGACGTAGGCACACAAGGGCGAACACAAGGTTCGCCCCTACGGGGACGGATCGTAGGGCGCGAACCTTGTGTTCGCCCTTCCATGTTCACCCTCTTTTTTCCGCACGGTCAGCATGAGGAGCAGTCGTGGCCTCTCTCCCGGTCTTTGAACAAAAAAAGGTGGTCTCGCTCTTCGTCGTCCTGGGGTGGCTCGGCCTGGCCGCGCTCGGCCTGTGGCTGCTCTACGCCCTGCGCGACCTGGTCCCCCCGTTCCTCGTGGCGACCATCATCGCCATGACGCTGACCCCCGAGGCGGACCGGCTGGAGCGGCAGGGCCTGTTCGGACGGTGCTTCCCGCGCGGGGCGGCCATCGGCGTCATCTATTTCCTGTTCCTCGCGATCTTCGCCCTGATGATCAAGGGGTTGAGCCTGGTCAGCGTTCAGATGATCGAGCTGGTCACCCGCTACGCCCCCAAGCCGCTGCTGTCCGGCAGGCCCGACGAAGTCGCCCTGATGGCCGGGCGCTGGATGACCGCCCACCACGTCCCCGCCGCCATGCGCGCCCCTGCGCTGACCTATGCGCGGCACGTCCCCGAGCTGCTGGGGCACGGGCTGACCTGGGTGGGCAACAACCTGCCCGCGCTGGCCGGTAACCTGGTTTGGGTGGTCATCGTCCCCATCATCACGTTCTTCATCCTGCTGGACTTCAACAAGATTTTGGGGAAGACGCTGCTGCTGTTCCCGCGCGAAAAGCGCGAGGGCATCCTGGCGACCGTCACGGACATCATCGCCGTGTTCGGCTCCTACGTCCGGGGCGTCCTGACCGTGATGGCGCTGGACATCGTGGTGATCTTCCTGGTCCTATGGGCCTTCGGCCTGCGCGACTACGCCCTGACGCTGGCGATCACGGCGGGCCTGCTGTACACCATCCCCTACTTCGGTGCCCTGGTCTCGACCCTCCTGATCGGCCTGGTCGCCCTGGCGACCCACGGCGTCACAAGTTCCATCGCCCTCGTGCTGGTGATGATCTTCATCCACCAGATCGTCTTCGACAACATCCTCGCCCCGCGCGTCATCGGCGGCAGCGTCAACCTGCACCCCCTGCTGACCCTGATCTCCCTGATGGCCGGCGGGACCCTGTTCGGCATCGGCGGGACGCTGCTGGCCGTGCCGGTCGCCGCCGCCCTCCAGGTGATCCTGATCCGCCTGTTCCCGCAGTTCAAGACCGACGTCGTCGCCGTCCGCCGGGCGGCTAACGTCGTGCAGAAGACCATCGCCAAAGACAGCGAGGAGGCCAAGCCCGAAGCGCGCAAGGACGGCGACGCCCCCGCCCTCCAGCGGGAGCAGGACGAGGCGCGCGCCGACGCCCAGGCCACCCACGTCCTGCCCGTCGGCGGCGGCCCGGCGAAGAATTAGGAGACCCCCCGGCCCCCATGATCGGGGG
>CAXTWM010000136.1:0-2702 GCA_964247915.1 uncultured Armatimonadales bacterium
CTCCGGCGGTCCCGGCGGGGCCGAACCCGCCCCCCGCACGCGCGCAACCGCGCGCGGCACGCGCCGCGCCCGTTTCTGTTGGTCCGGCTTCCCTGCGCCTGCCTCTCGGACGTGTCTTCATGCCCCTGCGGCGCCGGGCCGTCCTCGCCGCGTCGCCCCTCCTGATGCCGGGGAGTCGGCCCCGGCCCGAAAGGAAAACGCTATGTCACTGCTGATCGCTCCGCCCACGGCTTCTCCCATGCCCTCCGCCCGCGTTTCCCCACTTGGGCGGCGGGTGATCCCGTTTCTGGCCGTCCTCCTCGTGCCCGCGCTCTTGTCTGCGTCCGTGGGGATGGCCGCCGCTGCCACTCTAGATGTTCCTGCCAACTACCCGACCATCCAGGCGGCCGTCACCGCCGCCGCCCCCGGCGACACGGTGGTCGTGGCGGACGGCACCTACAGCGGGGCCGGGAACCGCGACATTGACTTCGGCGGCAAAAGCCTCACGGTCCAGTCCGCCAGCGGCGACCCCGCCCGGACGATCATAGACTGCGGCGGTGCGGCCTCGGCGGACGGCTCCAGCAGCCACCGCGGCTTTTACTTCCACAGCGGCGAAACGGGCGCCGTCGTCAGCGGCCTGACGGTCGAGAACGGCTACGAAAGTGCGGCCTCGACCGTTCTGAACGGCCAAAGCGGCGGCGGCATCTGCGTTGTCAACGCAAGCCCCTTGATCCAGAACTGCGCGATCAAAAACTGCACGGTGGCTGTGAACACGACCAACGGCGGCGGGGGTGTTTACGATTATGGCGGCGCGACGAAGCTCGTGAACTGCACCATCAGCGGCAATAGCGGCGTCGGCGTCTCGAACGGCACGGGAACGCTATCGCACTGCGTTATCAGCGATAATCTTAACGGGTCGGGTGGGGGCGTCTTCAACTATGGTGAAGGCACGGTCACCGGCTGTACCATCACCGGCAACACAGCGGCCAACAGCGGCGGCGGCGTCTATAACATCGGCACACTCATTAACTGCACCATCAGCGGCAACACGTCTGCCGCTACTGGGGGCGGTTCCGGCGGCGGCGGCGTCTACGAAGATGGCGGCACATTGACGAGCTGCACGGTCAGCGGTAACTCGGCCAGCGGCCTGGGCGGCGGCGTCTTCATCCAAGGTCCGGGAACGCTCACCAACTGCCTCCTCGTCGGCAACACCGCCGCTGCGGGCGGCGGCGTCTTTAGCAATACCGGGACGATGACCAACTGCACCGTCACCGGCAACACGGCTCAGAACTGGGGCGGCTTCTACAACAACCGCTACGCGAGCGGGGTCACGAACTGCATTTTCTATGGGGATACCGGCGGGGAGATCGGTTCCACCATCGATCTCGTCTTCCTCGACCACTGCGATGTGCAGGGCGGCTACTCCGGTGGGAGGATCGCCGGGGACAGCGCGATCATTGACGCCGACCCGCTGTTCGTCAGCGCCGCCGGGGGCGACCTCCACCTCCAGGCCGGCTCTCCGTGCATCGGCGCAGGAACCAGCAACGGTCTCCCAACGACGGATAAAGACGGCAAGACACGCCCAAGCCCGCCCACCATCGGCGCGTATGAGGGCGCGGCGGGCGTCGCAGGGGGTCATACGCACCTGTTGTGGAACAACGCCGACGGAAGGGTGATGCTGTGGAGCGTCGCCCTGGACGGCTCCTTCACGCTCCACGGCTTCGGTCCCTACACCGATGGCGCCCCGCAGAACAAGTGGAGCGCGACGGCGGTCGCGACCGGGGCGAACGGCAGGAGCCACATCCTCTGGAACAACACGGACGGGCGCGTCATGCTCTGGACCGTGGATGATGCGGGCAACTTCATCTACGGGGGCTTCGGGCCGTACACCGACGACAGCGTGGGCCGCGACCCGTCGGTCAACCGCTGGCACGCCACGGCGCTCTCGGTCGGCCCGGACGAGATCGTCCACATCCTCTGGAATAATACCGACGGGCGGGTCATGCTCTGGAACGTGGAACCGTCGTTCAGCTTCGGGAACGTAGACCAGCCGTTCAACTTCACGCTGGCGGGCTACGGCCCCTACACTGACACCTCAGTCAGCAGCGACCCCGGCAACCTCTGGTCGGCGACGGCGCTTTCCACCGGCCCGGACAATGTCAGCCACATCCTGTGGAACAACGTGGACCACCGGGTCATGCTGTGGGACGTGGACAGCTCCTTCAACCTGCTGGCCTACACCGGGTACGGCCCGTACACGGACGGCGCCCCGCAGAACAAGTGGAGCGTCGCGGGCGTGTCAGTCGGCCCGGACAACGTGCAGCACATCCTGTGGACGAACACGGACCACCGGGCGATGTTCTGGGACGTGAACCCCGACTTCAGCTTCACGCTGGCCGGGTACGGGCCGTACACCGACAACGCGCCCCAGAACCTGTGGAGCGCGGCGGCGGTGGCGACCGGCCCGGACAACCTGAGCCACATCCTGTGGGGGAACACGGACTACCGGGCGATGCTATGGGGGGTGGACAACTCGTTCAGCTTCACCGTGGCCGGCTACGGCCCGTACACGGACAACGCCCCCGGCAACCCGTGGAGCGCCACCGCCGTCTCCGCCGGGCCGTAGGCGCCCCTCGAAGGAGCGGAAACGGGCGCGGCACTCGCCCCGCCCGGTTCTGTGTCCCGGCGTTCGTGTGCTCCCCAGCCCGGCGGGTTATTATTGG
>CAXTWM010000136.1:2712-12275 GCA_964247915.1 uncultured Armatimonadales bacterium
GAGGAACGCCGCGCTGTCAAGCTGGACCTGGCGCCCGCCGTGCCTGCGGCGCCCCTCCACGGAGCGGAACCGGCCGCTGCACGCGCCGCGCCCGTTTCTGTGTCCCGGCTTTCTTGTGCTCCCCTGCCGGGCGTGTTATAATGGGGCGCGGCCCTATCGTTGTGTCCTGGCCGCACGGTGGTCGGGACGGGTGGAGGGAACGCGATGCACAGATTATCAGCCCTGAGATCGGCCTACCTGGCCGAAGCGGCCGTCCTGCTCGGCCTGGGCCTGCTGGCCGCCCTGGTGGTGGGGCAGTGGCTGGGCACGGCCCGCCGCCTGACGGCGGGGACGGACAACACCGCCGTCTGCGCGGCCAATCTGCGGACCCTGGGGCTGGCGGCGGAGCAGTACGCGCAGGACAGCGACGAGACCTTGCCGCCCATGCAGACGCCCTCGGCGTTCCGCGCCGCCGTGACGCCCTTCGTCAAAGACCCCGCCGCCTTCACCTGCCCCGACACGGGGCTGCCGTACACGATCAACGCCGCCGTCAGCCGGAAGTCCATCCCCAGCCTGGGCAACAACACCGACACGGTCGAGATCGCGCGGGACCCCCAGCCCCACGAGGACGGCCTGATCGCGGTCGGCTTCCTGGACGGCGGTGTGGAGCGGGGAGGCGTCGAGTACGGCGACCCTACTGCGATCATCACCAGCCGGGAGAAAGCCCTGGCCCTTGCCGTAACCCAGTATTCGCAGGATAACGACGAGGCGTACCCGCCGATGCACACGCCGGGGGAGTTTCAGGCGGCGGTCTACCCTTACGTTCTCAGCCGGCGCGTTTTCAGTTCGCCCACGGGCCAGCCGTTCATCCCCAACGCCGCCCTCAGCGGCATCAGCTTTAGCGCGCTCTCCGACCCGTCCCACACGGTCCTTCTGCAAGACACCAGCCCTTACATTGACGGCGTCCCCACCATCGCCTATGCGGACGGGCACCTGGAACGCGGCGGCATCCCCTACGGTGACCCGAACACCCTCGTCATAAGCCATGCGAAACAGTTAGCCATCGCGGTGACGGAGTATACCCAGGATAACAATGAGACTTTCCCGCCCATGCAGAGCGTGTCGGCGTTCCAGGCGGCGCTGGCCCCGTACCTGAGTGACCACCGGAACTTCTCCAACACGAACGGCCAGGCGTTCGTCCCCAATCCCGCCCTCAGCGGCGTCCGCCTGGCTTCCGTCGCCGACCCGGCCTCCACCCTGCTCTTTCAGGACACGCCGCCCTACACGGGCGGCGCCCCCACGACCGCCTATGCCGACGGCCATGTGACCCATGTGGCGGTCCCGCCGCACACGCACCTCTTGTGGAACAACACGGATGGGCGCGTGATGCTGTGGAGCGTCGCCGCCGACGGCACCTTCACGCTGAACGGCTTTGGGCCGTACACCGACGGCGCCCCCCAGAACGTCTGGCACGCGGTCGCCGTCGCGACGGGCGCGGATGGCCTCAGCCATCTGCTGTGGAACAACACGGATGGAAGGGTCATGCTCTGGACGGTGGATGATGCCGGGAACTTCACCTATGCCGGCTATGGCCCCTACACGGACAACGCCCCCCAGAACAAGTGGAAGGCAGTCGGCGTTTCGGTCGGCCCCGACAACACCGTCCATCTGCTGTGGAGCAACACGGATGGTCGGGCCATGCTCTGGAACGTGGACCAGTTGTTCAACTTCACGCTGGTGGGCTTCGGCCCCTACACCGACACCTCGGTCAGCACCGGCCCCGGCAACCTATGGACGGCCACAGCCCTTGCCACCGGCCCCGACAACGTCTCGCACATCGTCTGGAACAACGCCGACTACCGGGTCATGCTGTGGAACGTGGACAGCGCCTTCCACTTCGGCGTGGCCGGATTCGGCCCGTACACGGACAATTTTGTCAACAACTCCCCGCAGAACAAGTGGAGCGCCGCCGCCGTCTCGGTCGGGCCGGATGAGAAGATCCACCTCGTCTGGGGCAACACCGACCGCCGGATGATGTTCTGGAACGTGGACGGCCTGGGCCGCTTCAGCGTTGTCGGCGGCTACGGCCCCTACACCGACAACGCGCCCCAAAACCTGTGGAACGTGGCGGCGGTGGCGACGGGTCCCGACGGGCTTTCGCACATCCTGTGGGATAACACCGACTACCGCGCGATGCTGTGGGGCGTAGACAACTTGGGGAACTTCACCGTGGCGGGCTACGGGCCGTACACGGACAACGCGCCCGGCAACCTGTGGAGCGCCACCGCCGTCAGCGCCGGGCCGTAGACGCGGCAGGCGGCGGGTTTTGCCTGCCCCGCTGCTCAGGCGGCGGGAAAAATAAATCCGTATCTTTGCGTGGTCTTTCCTTGGTTTGGCATGATTCTTGCTATAAAAGAAAAAGACCCGTTACCCCGTTCCGTATGCTCCCTTGGCTTTTTCTGTGAAGGAATGCTCAATGAAGAAAATTGCCCCCCTCCTCGTGGCTCTGGTGTGCGCCTCCCTGTCTGCGGCCCAGGCGCAGACCGTCCGGCAAGTGACTCTGACCACCAACGACATCATCTATGACGCGCACTCGGCCAGGATCTATGCCAGCGTCCCCAGCAGTGTGGGGGCGGGCGGCAACAGCGTTACGCCCATTGATCCGGTCACGGGCGCAGTCGGCACCCCGGTCTTCGTCGGCAGCGAGCCGAACCGGCTGGCCGTCTCGGACGACGGCTCGGAGTTGTACGTCGGCCTGGATGGGGCCGACGCCGTCCGGCGGGTCAACCTGCCGACGCAGACACCGGATTTGCAGTTCAGCCTCGGCAGTGCCTCTTTCTTGGGGGCCTACTCCGTGGGTGATCTCGCCGTGGTGCCGGGCAACCCACATGCGGTCGCTGTCGGCCGCCGCTACCAGGGGAGTTCGCCGGACATCGCCGGCGTGGCGGTCTTCGACGACGGGGTCCAGCGGCCCACGGCCACACCCGATCACGATGGGGGATACTTCCTCCGCTTCGACCCCGCCTCGGGCACCCTCTATGGGTCTGAGGATTACGGCTCCACCCTCTACACGATCGGGGTCAGCGCGTCCGGGGCCGTGAACCAGAGCCACTACGCGGGGCTGGCGGAAGGTCCCATCACGTTCGACAGTGGCCTGATCTACAGCATCTCCGGCCTGGCGGTGGACCCGGTCGCGCAGACCGTACAGGGGAGCTTTACCGGTATTTCGACGACCTTCTTCGGCGGCTACAGCACGTTCGTCGCTTCCGATGCCGCCCACGGCCGGATCTTTTTCCTCGCTTCCGACCCGACGGGGAACAGCAGCACCGCGCAGATTATTGAGTACGATACCGGCACCTACCGCCCTCTCGGCGCGCTCACCGTTTCCGGTGTGTCCGGCAGGGCCGGCGACCTCATCACCTACGGTGCGAACGGACTTGCCTTTCGGACGAGCGCCGGGCAGCTCTTCCTTATTAACTCTCGCGACCTGCCCGGTCTGGCCTCGCTCACGCTGAACGCCACACACATTGACAATGGTGCGACGGCCACGGGGACTGTGACTCTGACGCAGCCTGCCCCGGCGGGCGGGGTCGTCGTCACCCTCTCCGCCAGCAACACGCAGGCGGCCAGTCTGCCCACCTCCTTCGGGACACCGACCGTCACCGTCCCAGCCGGCGCTCAGTCCGCGTCCTTTCCGGTCGCTGCGAATGCCGTGACTGCCACCACCGATGTGACCATCACCGCGAGCTATGGCGTCCAGAGCAGCCGAGCGACGCTGGCCGTGCAGGATTCGGCGGGCGACGCCGACTACCCGGCCAGCGTCCGCCTCGTGAACCTGCCGGCCAACGACCTGATCTACGACCGCGTGACCGCGAAAATCTATGCGAGCGTCCCCAGCGGTGCCGTCACCCCTGGAAGCAGCCCCGGCAACAGCATCGTGGCGTTCAACCCGCTGACGGGCGCGATGGACGCCCCGATCTTTATTGGCAGTGAGCCGAGCAAGCTCGCCCTCTCCGACGATGGGCAGTTCCTGTTCGTCGGCCTGAACGGTGCGGCGGCGGTCCGCCGGCTGAACCTGCTGACCAATGCGGCCGATCCCGCGTTCAGCCTGGGCGGCGGGGGGGACTTCAACGGCCCCTACTATCCTCAGGACGTCCAAACCCTACCCGGCGCCGTGAACTCCGTCGCCGTTGCCAAGCGGGTCTCCACGTTCAGCCCGTCGTTCATCGGTCTGTCAATCTATGACGGCGGCGTCGCGCGCCCTACCGCCCTCGGTGAGTACCCCTACCAGGTGTACAATCTGGCGTTCTCGGCCTCGGCCTCACGCCTCTACGGGTCAAACGGCAGTCTGGTGCGCTTGAACGTCAACGGCAGCGGCGTCACCGTCCAGGACGCCCCCAACGGCCTCTCGTTGGGCGGGGCCATCAGGTTCGACAGCGGCCTCCTCTTCTCTGCGGGCGGTCAAGTGGTGGACCCGGAAGCGGCTACCCTGAGCGGCACCTTCTCCGGCCTGCCTTACAACGCGAGCGTGGAGCCGGACGTCGCCGCCGGGCGCGTCTTCTTCGTGGGTCGCCCTAACTTCAGCGATGACACAACGGCCGTCATCCAGGCGTTCGACCCGAACACGTTCCTCCCTGTTGGCTCGCTGACCCTCCCTAATATCGTCGGGACGTCCTTTAGCAGCCCCAGCAGCCTGATTCGGTGGGGCGCGGACGGGCTGGCGTTCTGCACCCCCGGCGGGCAGATTTGCCTGATCCGCACTTCCCTGATCCCCAACACCCGGCCTGCCCCTGCCTCAGTCACTCTCAACCCCGCCCGCGCCCTCGGCGGGACCACCACGTTCGCCACCGTCACCCTGGCCGCGCCCGCGCCGAGCGGCGGCGTCCCCCTCTGGCTGTCCAGCAGCAACCCCGACGTGGCCTCCGTCCCCGCCAGCCTGACGATCCCCGCCGGGCAGACCAGCGCCCAGTTTCAGGTCCCGACTCACACGGTGGCGGGCACGACCCCGATCACGATCTCGGCGGTGTCCGGCGGCGCCACCGCCTCGGCCGTGCTGACCGTCCTCGCCCCGTCCCACACGCATCTGTTGTGGAACAACACGGACGGAAGGGTCATGCTGTGGAGCATTGACGGCTCGCAGAACTTCACGCTCCACGGCTTCGGCCCCTACACCGATGGCGCCCCCCAGAACAAGTGGAGCGCGACGGCCCTGGCGACGGGTCCTGACGGCAAGAGCCACATCCTCTGGAACAACACGGACGGGCGGGTCATGCTCTGGACCGTGGACGACGCGGGCAGCTTCACGCTGGCCGGCTATGGCCCCTACACCGACAACGCCCCCGGCAACGTCTGGCACGCTACGGCGGTCTCGGTCGGGCCGGATAACGTGGTGCATCTGTTGTGGAACAACACCGATCACCGCGTCATGCTTTGGAACGTCGCGCAGGACTTCAGCTTCAGCCTGGCGGGCTACGGTCCCTACACGGACACCTCGGTGAGCAGCGACCCCGGCAACCTCTGGTCGGCCACGGCCCTGGCGACCGGGCCGGACAACGTCAGCCGCATCGCGTGGAACAACGCGGACGGGCGCGTCATGCTGTGGAACGTCACGAGCGGGTTTAACTTCACCCTGGCGGGCTACGGGCCGTACACCGACAACGCGCCGCAGAACAAGTGGAGCGTCACGGCGGTCTCCGTGGGTCCCGACAACCTGACACACCTTCTGTGGAGCAATACCGACCGTCGGGCCATGTTCTGGGATGTGAACACCGACTCCAGCTTCACGCTGGCCGGGTATGGGCCGTACACCGACAACGCGCCCCAAAACCTGTGGAGCGCGGCGGCGCTCGCCACCGGGCCGGACAACCTGAGCCACATTTTGTGGGGCAATACGGACTACCGGGCGATGCTGTGGGGGGTGGACAACTCGTTCAACTTCACCGTGGCGGGCTATGGCCCCTACACCGACACCTCGGTCAGCAGCAGCCCCGGCAACCTGTGGAGCGCCACCGCCGTCTCGGCGGGGCCGTGAGCGCGCTTCGCGGCGGGGCAACGACGAAGGGGCAGGCCGGACGGCCTGCCCCTGTCTTTTCCCGTCTGCCCGCTCCTACATCTCGGCCCGCTTCGCCAGGGCCGCTTTGTTGCGGATGATCCAGTGGGCCGTGTCCTCGTCCCTGGTGATCGCGCCGGATTTGCGGAAGGCGGTCAGGGCGCGGGAGACGCGCTCGCGGGTCGCGCCGACCAGGGCGGCGATGTCGCTCTGGGTCAGGCTGACGTCGATGCGGATGCTCCTGCCGTCCGGCAGGAGGGTCCCATGCGACTTCGCCAGGCGCAGCAGCCAGTCGGCGACCCGCCCCGCCACGTCCCGCGTCATCAGCATGGAGGTGCGCTCGTTCTGCTCCCGCAGGCGCCCGGACAGGAGCCGCAGCAGGGTCCAGGCGACGGCGGGCCGCTCCTCGATCACCGCGCGCAGCGCCTCGCCCGCCAGCAGCAGCAGGTCGGTCTGCTCCAGCGTGCTGATGTCGGCGGAGATCGGCCCGCCGTCCAGCAGGCTCATCTCCCCGAAGAAGGCCCCCGCCCCCAGCACGTTATGGATCACCTCGTCGCCGCTCAGGGTCGCCTCATGGACCTTGACCCGGCCCGACGCGATCAGGTAGAGCGCGCCCGCCGGGTCGCCTTTGTAGAGGACGGGTGTGCCGCCCGGCACCCGCCGCCGCCGCAGCCGCGTCGCCAGGGCCGCCAGCGCGTCCTCGCCCAGCCCCGCGAACAGGGGGACGTTCCTCAGTATCTCGGTCTCCTGGCTCATGGGGCTGTCCCTCCTCGCGCGGCGTCTTCCGTCACTTCCTCCGCTTCCGTCACTTCCACGGAAAGGCGTTTCGTCTCGCCGAAGCCGTAAAAGGTCGCCCACGCGCAGTCGGCGGCGTCGCGCCCGACGGCCACCTGCACCAGGGCCGGGCGCGGCTGCCGCTCGGTGGCGTCGAAGGACACCCAGCGCCCGTCCAGATAGGCCTGGAAGTAGGCGTGGAAGTCCGGCGGGTCCAGCCCGAGGCAGTAGCCGGACACATAACGCGCGGGGATGTTCAGGGCGCGGCAGAAGGCGATGCCCAGGTGGGCGAAGTCCCGGCAGACCCCGATCCGCTGCGTCGCCGTGTCATAGGCCGACGTGCCCGCGTCCGACGTGCCGTACTGGTAGGTGACGTGCTCGTTGATCCAGTTGCAGATCGTCTGTACGCGCGCGAAGCCGGGCGCGACCGGCCCGAACATGTCCTGGGCCATCGCGACCAGCTTGTCCGACTGGCAGTAGCGCGACGGCAGCGTGTAGAGCAGCGTCTCGGTCGGCAGGTGCAGGGCGTCCGCCTCGTAGGGCTTCAGCAGGGGGAACCGCGTGTCCGGCTGCGAGACCGTCGCCGTGTATTCCAGCCGCACGTCCCCGCCCGGCATCAGCAGCCGCCGGCAGGGGTTGCCGTAGAAGTCCCGGAACGGCTCGGCGGGCGCGAAGGGCGTAATGACGAGCTGCGACTCCTCCACCGCCTGCGCCCCCTCCAAGACCGCCGCCTCCACTTGCAACGTTGTGGGGGTGGGGGCGGGCAGGTTCAAATCGGCGACAACGTGGATGCTCAGTCTCAATCCTTACAGCCTCTTTCTGTGTCTTCTGCCGGGTCGGTTGCGTCAGTAGGTGCCAACCTGGACCGAACCATCCGCGTTCGGGACAACAGCCCGAAGCACGTTCCCGGACGCCTCATGCCACTCCGAGTAAGGTCCTATGGCGGCTTGTTCACCGAGCGTATCCCGCAAATCCTCCGCGAGATTTTCCTGCCCCTCATCGTTCTGGAAGCTGCCCAGCCAGCCCTTGCCCTGGTCGTACTCGGCGGCACGTTGCGAGTCATTGCGTGGCCGGAGGTAAACAACGAGGTATTCGGTTTCACCGGGCAACAACGTCAATGCCGCTTGGATCATCGTCTCGTCTATAGCCCCGCGCAGCGGCAGATCATAGCGGCGGTAGACTTCGACCAGAGTTCGTGGAGGCAAGGCCACAATCTGTTCCTGAAAAGACGGAAACGAATGAAGTACCATGATGTCGCGGCTGCCTGCGGCGTAGGCATAGCGGAACTCGACTAGGATTTCTCCGCGCGTCTCAACCAGGTCTTCCACTTCCGACAAAAAGCCCAAATCTGTCGCGGGTGTCGCCATTGCTTTGCCTCGTTTCTCGCAGGTTGCTGGGCGGTGATCGACCCGACTTCAATCAGGGTGTCGGCGGTACTTCTCGTCCATGATCTCCCCAAAGATTTCCTCGGAGCGGGCGGACAGATCATGCGGGCCATCAAACGCGCCGAAAATGCTCTCATAGAATGCATCATCATAGCGGCCTGTTTTCTGCTCCGGCATCTCCCGCTCACAGTATTCGGCCAGAGCGCGGCGATGGACTTCCGAGAGGTTTAGCCCTTTGAGGGCCGCCACCCGACGGACTCTTATTTCTAACTCCCGGCCCAAGCGGACGCTTCCCATGATGGCTTCTCCCTCCCCATTGTACCAGAAGGAAGGCCCGTGCCATATAAGAGGGGCCGGACGGGCTGCGGGCGTCAGCCTTCGCGAGTCAGCACGGTGTCGTGCCGCTCGCTTTCCAGCGTGTCGGGGTAGTCGGTCGTGTAGTGCAGGCCGCGCGACTCCTTGCGGCGCTGGGCGCAGGCGATGATGAGGCCCGCGACCTCGATCATGTTGCGAAGCTCCAGGACGTCGTCGGCAAGCGCGGAGCCGTCGAACAGCGGCTGGGCCTCGGCCCGTAGGGCTTGGACGGCGGTGCTGGCTCTTTGCAGGCGCGCGTCGGAGCGGACGATGCCGACGTACTTCTGCATGACGCCCTGGAGCCGGTGCCGCAGGGCGGCGACCAGGGCGTGGTCTAAAGCGCCGACGCGCCCGGCCTGGCCGGGGAATGGCGCTACAGTGGTACAGGCGGCGGGCAGATCCGTCCGGCCCAGGGCGTCGTCGGCGGACCGCTTGGCGAAGACGAGGGCTTCGAGCAGGGAGTTGGAGGCCAGCCGGTTCGCACCGTGGACGCCCGTCGAGGCGGCCTCGCCGCAGGCGTAGAGGCCCTCCAGCGTGGTCCGTCCCCTCAGGTCCGTCACGACGCCGCCGCAGGAGTAGTGGGCGGCGGGGACGACCGGAATCCAGTCGGTCGTGATGTCTATGCCGAACGACAGGCAGCGGGCGTAGATGGTCGGGAAGTGATGTTTGATGGCCTCGGGCGACAGGTGCGTCACATCGAGGTACACGCACTCGTCGCCGGTCTTCGCGCTCTGGCTCTTCTTGATCTCGCTGTCAATGGCGCGGGCGACGATGTCGCGTGGGGCCAGGTCTTTTCGCTCCGGGTCGTACTCGGCCATGAACGCCGTGCCGTCCTTGCGGCGCAGAATCCCGCCCTCGCCGCGCACGGCCTCCGAAATGAGAAAACTCTTGGCGTCCGGGTGGTACAGCGAGGTCGGGTGGAACTGGATAAACTCCATGTCCGCGACCTCGGCCCCCGCGCGCCAGGCCATCGCCACGCCGTCCCCGGTCGCGATGGGCGGGTTGGTGGTGAACTGGTAGAC
>CAXTWM010000137.1:0-12207 GCA_964247915.1 uncultured Armatimonadales bacterium
AAGACCTGACGCCGCCGCGCGGGGGCGTCGGGGAAGACAAGGGGCGGCGGGTCCTGGGCGCGCAGCCACCCGTCCATCCCGTCCGCCCACGCCCCGGCGAGCTGGAGGTAACAGATCTGCCAGGGCTGGTCGGGCGCGACCTGTTCGGTGATCCGGCAGCCGGACGCCACGGCGACCAGCGCGCCGGGCTGGTGGACGAACGCGCGCCCCCCGACCCGCACTTCGGCCCGCCCGTGCAGCGTCAGGAACAGCGTCAGGCGGTCCAGCGGGTCGGGCGCGTAGCGGGCGTCGGGCGGGCAGACCTCGTGGACGGCGGCCACGCGTGACAGCCCCGCCCCCGCCGGGGCGGGGTCGCCGCCCGTCCCATCCGCCGGGCACACTTCCACCCGCCGACTCTGGCCGGGCCTCAAGGGAGGGTCTCGGGGGACTGTCAAATCAGATATGCTCCCGTGCGCGTCTGGGAATGGTATTTTTCACGGCGAAAGTGTACCATACGGGGCAGGAAACGCACGACGGAGGAACGAAAATGCCCGCCCAAGAACAACCCATCATGGCACAGGAACAGGCCGCCCCGCCACACGACCCGGCCTCACGACTGGCCTTCTTCCAGGCCAACAGCTACGTCGTCCTGCCGGACCTGCTGCCGCCCGCCCTGGTCGCCGAGATGAACGCCGCCATTGACCGTGACCACGCCGAGCGGGCCTATTTCTGGGACAGCGAGGTCAGCCGCAACGGCACGTCCAACCTTCTCCTGACCGAGCCGGTCTTTGAACGGGCCGTCCGCCACCCCACCGTGCTGGCGCTGGTCGAGGCGCTCCTGGGCGGCCCGGTCTGCTTTGAAGAACTGTCGGTGCAGATCACCCGTCCCAGCGCCCAGGCCAGGCCGACCGGCTGGCACCGGGACTGCGGCCACTGGCCCGAACACCCGCTGGGCCTGGACTACCCGCAGATCATCTACTACCTGTCGGACGTGGGTGAGGGGGATCACCACTTCACCATCAGCCCCGAGCCGGCGGGCGGGGACGTTCTGGACACGCCCGCGCAGCTCGCGCGGGGCGGGGGTGTCCCGTTCCGGGGCCGGGCCGGGTCCGGCATCCTCTTCAACGCGGCGACGCTGCACGGGGCGACGCTGGCGGCGACGCCGAACGAGCGGCGCATCCTCCAGGTCTACTACGGCCACGCCGCCCGCCCGTCGCTGTCGCAGGTGTCGCTGATGCCGCCGCGCCTGTGGCGGGACGACCCCGACCCCGAAGTCCGCCGCTTCTACGGCAAGCTGAACCGCTATACCGAAGATATGCGCCGCTGGCTCGGCGCGGAGTAGAGAAGGGAAAGAAATATGTTTACCGCAGACGAGAAGAAACACTTCCTGGACCTGGGCTTTCTGCACGTCCCCGGCGTCGCTTCGGGGGAACACCTGGCCCGCCTCCAGGCCGAGTTCGACCGCGTCTGGGACCTGCCGGGGCGCAGCGACCAGCACAAGCTGCTCGGGCACCGGGCCTTCATTGACCTGATCACCCACCCGCCCATCCTGGACCGGCAGCGCGCCTTGTTCGGGGACCAGACGCAGCTCTTGCAGTACGACCTGCTGCGGCAGGGGCCGCATTGCGAGACCTTCCCGCTCCGCTCGTGGCACCGCGACTTCGTGTTCCCCGGCGACACGCCGCTGTCGGTCAACACCCTGCTGTTCCTGGACCCCATCGGCGAGGCGGCGGGGCCGACCCGCGTCGTCCCCCGCAGCCACCGGGGCGCGGCCAGGCCGGACGGGGATCAGGCCGGGCGTCCGCACCCCGAGGAGGTGGCGGTGTATGCCGCGCCGGGCGACGCCATCTTCATCAACAGCGCCGTTTGGCATACGGGCGGGCGCAACGAGGGGGGCGGCCTGCGCCGGGGCATCTACCTGTACTACGGCTTCTGGTGGCTCAAGCGCTTCGAGTCCGAGCAGGCACTGCCGTGGCAGGCATTGGAGGGGGCGGACGCGCAGCGCCTGACGCTGCTGGGCCTCCGAAACCCCGGCGGCGCGGACCTGCACCAGTACGCCGGACCGGACGCCCCCTAAGCCGGCAGGGCTAGCGGCCCGGTGGCCGGCGGCGGATGAGGGCGGCGCGAATCTTGCCGCCCTTCAGGAAGCGCACGATCTTGAACACCGCCCGCTCCAGCCCGTTGAGCTTCAGCCAGCGGAACAGCAGTGCTTGGAGCCGATCTAGCCCGACGTTGACGATCTCCCGGCGCCGGCCGTCCGTCATATGCGTCCACCAGGAGGCGTCGCTGAGGTCCACGCCGTAGGGGGCCGGGGCAGGCCCCAGCGCGTCCGCGAGCGAGCGCGCGTCCGCCTCCAGCGCCCCCGCGCTGCGCGCCAGCCAGAGGCCCAGCCAGACCCGCGCCTCCCCCTGGCCGACGCAAAAGTCCATCTCCCGGAAGTCCTGCTGCAAGAAGCCCCCGAAGTCGCCGAGGAAGTCGCCCGCCAGCCGGTCCCGCGTCGGGATCGTGTGCGGGATTCGTTCCAGCGTCACGACCTTCTTGTGGCCCAGGCCGGCGGCCTTCTTGATCGCCTCCTTCTGGGACGGGTCCAGCCCCAGGGGCCTCAGCGCCTCGTCCAGCGCCTTGATCTGCGCGTTGACCCGTTCGGCGTTGATGAAGTCGCTGAGGAGCGCGTCGTTGAAGTACGCCAGCACCATCCCGACCAGCGCGGTCAGGGGCGGCAGGCCGTCCGGCGCCCGCCGCGCCGCGACCGCCTCCATCGCTTTGCCCAGGTCGGCGGGCGTCTTCGGGCCAGGCTCGATCATCAGGTAGGTCCGCGCGTCGCCCGCTCGCGCCGGGTCCAGGCGCTCCAGGTAGGCGACCGCGTCGATGGCCTTGCCGATCGGCTCGTTGCCGAAGATGCCGCCGTCCATGACCTGGCAGTCCAGCGCGTCCGGCCAGCCCGGCTCCTTCCACTCGGCGTAGTCGCCGTAGCGCGCCAGCTCCCGCGTCAGCGGCTTGGTGCGGAAGGCGACCGGGAACGAGGCCGAGGCCAGCGCGCCGTCGCGGGCGGCCTTCCACGTCGTCGCGGGGCAGTCGTCCCACCAGCGCTGCGGGGGGGAGGGCTTCCCCAGGTCCTCCGTGGGGATGGCGACGTCGCGGATGTGGGAGCCGCACAGGAAGTAGGGCAGGAAGTCGCGGTAGGACATCCCGTACAGCGTGATTTCGGTCTCCTCCCCCTGCCGGAACCGGATGCGGAGGGGGACGCCGTCGGCGTTCGTGATCGCCATCCAGAGCGCGACGGCCTGGGCGGGGTCGTGCGGCCCCTCGGGCGCGAGGTCGTCTATCGTCGCGCCCGCCACCTGGGCGAGTCGGTCCTGCGTGAACAGGCTTTCCTCCGGGCCGCTTGCGGGCCGGAGCAGGGCGATGACGTCCGGTCCCGTTATCCACGCCTCCCGCATCCGCTCGCGGAACTTGTCGGGCGTCCACCCGGTCGCCAGCGCCTGGGCCAGAATCAGGCCCGTGATCGAGCCGGCGGACGCGCCGGAGATGGCGTCAATCACCAACCGGCAGCCCAAACCCGCCCCGTTAATCGCCGTGAGGTCCTCGTAAAGCTGACACAGAACGCCGGCCTCATACGCGCCCATCGCCAGCCCGCCGGAGATCGTGAACGCGAAGCGGTGTGTGATCATAGGATTCCCCCCCTGCCCGTCCGAATATATCACAGCCCCCTTGCTTTGTCAACCCGCGCGGGGAATGGAAGGATTTTCGCTTCCGCTGTCGAACGGATGCAGTTGGTAGGGCAAGCGGAGGGGGAAACAACGTGCGTCAAGTCAGTCTGTTCAACGGCGGCTGGAGGTTTCATCTGGGGGATGCGCCGGGGGCGGACGCGCCCGCGTTCGACGACGGCGGGTGGCGGCCCGTCGCCCTGCCGCACGACTGGAGCATCGAGGGGCCGTTTGACCAAAAATGGGCCAGCGCGACCGGGTTCCTGCCCGGCGGCGTCGGCTGGTATCGGAAGACCTTCGCCGCCCCCGAGGCATACGCCGCCAGGCGCGTCTCGCTGCACTTCGACGGCGTGTACTGCAACGGCGAGGTCTGGATCAACGGCCACTTCCTGGGCAAGCGTCCCAGCGGCTTCGCCTCGTTCGTCCATGACCTGACGCCCCATCTCCTGCCGGGCGGCCGGAACGTGATTGCGGTCCGGGTGGACCACAGCCGCCACGGCGACGCCCGCTGGTACACCGGCTCGGGCATCTACCGGAACGTCCGGCTGGTCGTGACGGACCCGGTCCGCATCCGGCCGTGGGGCGTCTCCGTCACCACGCCCGTCGTCTCGGCGAACATGGCCCAGGTGCAGGCGGAAGCAACAGTGCAGAACGACACCGACGCGGCGGCGCAGGTCGAAGTCCGGTTCGCCCTGAGTGACCCGGCGGGAAAGGTCGTGGCGGAAGGCCATGCGTCCGCCCTCGTCCCGCCCGGCGGCGAGCAGTCAGCAGGCGATGTGCTTTCCGTCCCCGGCCCGCGCCTGTGGTCCCCCGAGCAGCCCGCGCTCTATACGCTGCACACCCTAGTTTATAACGACGGCAAATTCGTGGACGCGGAAGACACGACCGTCGGCATCCGCTCCCTGCGCTTCGACCCAGACGAAGGGTTCTTCCTCAACGGCCAAAACCTCAAGCTCAAAGGCGTCTGCCTGCACGACGACGCCGGGGCGCTCGGCGTGGCCGTGCCCCCGCGCGTCTGGGAGCGCCGCCTCCGAACGCTCAAAGAGGCGGGCGTCAACGCGATACGGATGGCGCATAACCCGCACATGCCCGAGCTATACGACCTGTGCGACCGTTTGGGCTTTCTGGTCCAAGATGAGGCGTTCGACGAGTGGGAGCTGGGGAAAAACAAATGGCTGGAAGGCTGGAACGTCGGGACGCCCGGCCAAGACGGCCCGCACGCACACTTCGCCGCGTGGGGCGAGGCCGACCTGGGGAACATGATCCTGCGTGACCGGAACCACCCCAGCGTCATCATGTGGAGCATCGGCAACGAGATAGACTACCCGAACGACCCGTACACGCACGAGGCGCTGGACCGGGGCGCCAGCCCGCAGTCGTATGGCCTGGGCCACAAGTCCGAACACCCCCACGCCGACCGCCTGGGCGTCGTCGCGCGGCGGCTGGCCGGCATCGTCCGCGCGCTGGACCCGACGCGCCCGGTCACGGCGGGCCTGGCCTCCGCCCTGATGTCCAATGAAGTCGGTTTCGCCGACGCGCTGGACGTGGCCGGCTACAACTACCAGGAAGGCCGGTACGCCGAGGACCACGCGCGCTACCCCGACCGCGTTTTGTACGGCAGCGAGAACGGGATGCGCTGGGACTTCTGGGAGGCCGTTGCGGACAATCCCTACATCTGCGGGCAGTTTTTGTGGACGGGCATTGACTACCTGGGCGAAGCGGCCCGCTGGCCCGCCCGCAGCAACGGCGCGGGACTCTTGGACCTAGCGGGCAGCCCAAAGCCCGAATATTATTACCGGCAGAGCCTCTGGACCGAGACGCCGATGGTTTATCTGGGCACCCGCGCCGTCCCCGAGGGCGAAGAAGCCGGGTCGCTGTGGTCCCACAAGGAGGCCGCGCCGGTCTGGCGCGGCACGGAGGGCGACTTGGCCCGCGCCGTCTGCTTCACGAACTGCGAGGCGGCAGAGTTGTTCCTCAACGGCGTCTCCCTCGGCGTCAAGCGCCGGGACGACACGCCCGACCGCGTGCTGTGGTGGGACGTGCCCTACGCATTGGGAACGCTCACGGTCCACGGCCTGAACGGCGGCGCGACCGCTTGTACGACTGAACTCAAAACGAGCGGCCCGCCGCAGAAACTCCTCGCCCACGCCGACACGGCCACGCTCGCCGCCGACGGCATGGACCTGGCCCACATCACCCTGACCGTCGCCGACGCGGACGGCGTTCCCGTTTACGACGCCGCCCCCGAGATCACCTGGGCCGTGGACGGCCCCGCCCGCCTGCTCGGCCTGGAAAGCGGCGACCATGAGAGCCACGAGGATTATCGGGCACCCACGCGCCGCGCGTTCCACGGCGCGCTGCTCGGGTATATCCAATCCACCGAAACGCCCGGCCCGGTCACGGTCCGCCTCGCCGCGCCCGGTCTTGACGAGGCGGTCGTGACGCTTCGCACGGTTTCCCAGGGCTGAACCGCGAGGCTGAAAATCTTAAAAGGGCGAACACAAGGTTCGCCCCTACGGGGCAGGCGGACACGATGTAGGGGCGAACCTTGTGTTCGCCCTGCTGACTGTGTTCGCCCTGTAAAGAAAGCTACAAGCCATGAAAATCAACCGACGCGCGTTCCTGCTGGGCACGGCGGGCTTGCTCGCCCTGCCCCCATCGTCCGAGGCCGCCCCGGACGCGGCCACCTTGCCCAAACGCATCCTGGGCCGCACCCAAGTCCCCGTGTCCCTGCTGGGCCTGGGCATGGCCCCGCTGGGCAGCGGCAAGACCTCCGCCGCCCAGGCCGAGGCGGTCGTGCGGGCCGCGCTCGACCGGGGCGTCACCTACGTTGACGTGTCCCCCGACTACGGCGACGCCGAGGACAAGCTGCGCCCCGTCTTCGCGGACGGCAAGAGTCGCGCGGGCGTCTTCCTCGTCACCAAGGTCAACCCTCAGGAGCCGACGGCGGAGGGCGTCCAGCGCCAGATCGAGCGGAGCCTGAAGCGCATGGGGGTAGACGGTGTGGACGCCGTCCACATCCACAACCTGGGCGACTGGGACATGGCCGCCCTGACGGCCCCCGGCGGCGCGCTGGCCGGGCTGAAGGAGGCACGCCGACGCGGCCTGGTGCGCTTCCTGGGCACGAGCGGGCACATGCGCCCCGCCCGGTTCGTTTCGGCCCTCGAAACGGGCGACATTGACCTGACCATGAACGCGCTCAACTTCGCCGACCGGCACACCTACGACTTCGAGGGCCTGGTGCTGCCCGCCGCCCGCAGGCACGGAACGGCGGTCGTCGCCATGAAGGTGCTCGGCGGCGCGCAGAACTGGCGCTACGACGGGCAGACGCCCGGCACGCTGGCGCAGTATCACGAGCGCGCCATCCGCTACTCCCTGGGGCTGGCCGGCGTCCGCGTCGCCGTCGTGGGGATGAGCACCGTGGAGGAGGTCGCGCAGGCCGCCCAAGTCGCCCGCGCCTACCGTCCGCTGTCCGCCGAGGAACACACCGCCCTGCTGGCCGAGGGCAAAAAGCTGGCCGAGTCACGCGGCCTGTACTACGGCCCGGTCACGGGCTAGACTGCTCCGTCAGCACCAAACGCCCCGGCATCAATCGGGGATGGTTCATGGGCGCTCGCAGTGCCAGCTCGCCATCTGCCCGTCTTGGTAGGGCATGACGCCGTGGAACGGGCGCGGGTCGCCGTCGAACACGAGGGGCAGGAAATGGTGGTCGCTGGGCCACAGCGGCAGGGTGGGGATGGATTCCAGCGGCACCCACTCCAACGTGCCCTCGTGGTTGCCCGCGTGGGCTTCGCCGTGCCAGGAGTCTATCAGGAAGATGAACCCAAACCAGTCCTCCCCGCCCTTGCCGAAGCCCGGCCAGGAGATCGTCCCCCGGAGGGCCATGCCCTCGGCGGTCAGCCCCGACTCCTCCCCGATCTCACGCCGCATCCCCGAGACGATGTCTTCGCCCGGCTCCAGCCGCCCGCCCAGGCCGTTGTACCTGCCGAAATGAAGGTCATCCGGGCGCTTGTCGCGGCGGATCATCAGGACCGAGCGGCGGTCGGGCGAGAGAACATAGCCCAATGTGGCGAGGATGGGACGGTACATGGGAGCCTCAGAGAAGCGGACGGGCCGGTGCGGGGCGGCTCTTGCGGGCGGCGTCGCGCACTTCCCCGGCCAGCAGGTAGCCGAACCCGGCTTTTTCCAGGCGCAACACGAAGTCGTCCCGCGTCACGTTCAGCCGCGCCGCCGCCGTGTCCAGGTGCCAGTCGGCTTCGGACAGGAGGCGGAGCAGGTACGCCCGCCGCGTCTGGATGGCCGACAGCCGGTAGGTTTTCAGGTACTCCAGCCGCCCGTCGCCCCGGACGATGGCCTCGCCCATGTGGTTCTCCCCGGTCGGGTCCAGGTCGGTGACGAAGCGCTGCAAGGTGAACGGCCCGGCCTGGTAGACCCGCTCGGCGCGGACGGGACGCCCCAGCAGGTTGTGGGCCATGAAGCCCTGGAAGTCGGCCCAGTCGGTTCGGACGCGCCCCAGGGCCGCCCGCAGATCGGCCAGGCCGCTGATCCGCTCCGCGTCCAGGACGACTTCGAGCGGCAGGACGTCGTCATACAGCAGTCCATAATGGTAGATCAGCTCGCCGTAGAAGTCTTGCAGCAGGGTCGGGTGCAGCGCGCGGTAGTCGGCGTGGCCCGGCGTCACGAAGGCGGACGCCAGGGCGTCGGCAACGAAGACGAGGACGCCGACCTGATCGTCGTGGATCTCGAACGTCCGCAGGGCGTCCTCGAAGCCGGCGATCTCCGCGCCGCCGTACACCGTTTCCCAGCGCGGGGACAGGCCCTGCTTGATGGCCCGCCGGGAATACTCGCCCCAGGCGATCTCGGGGCCGGAAAAGCACAGGCTCAGGAAGCCCTCCATCGCCAGGTGCATCGGCAGGAACCGCAACTGGTTTCCCGCCTCGCGCTTCGCCATGCGCGGCAGGACGCGCACGCTGGCCCACGACCCGGCGAACCGCTTGCCGTCCGGCCCCGCCAGGCCCGCGCCGAACGCGGCGACGGCGCCCCCGTCCCCCGTCCAGGACAGCACCAGGCCGTGCGGGACGTAGGAGACGTACTTGATGCCGGGGGCGAGCAGCGGCCCGTCCAGCGAGACCACGGCGGCGTTTTCGGAGTAGGAGCGCTTGGCGAGCCGCAGGTCGCCCGGCGCGTCCCGCCGTAGCAGGGGGACCAGCCGGACCGACCCGCGCACCTGTGAGGGCGCGATCTCCAGCCCGCTTAGCGTCAGCGTCTCGATCAGGTTCGGGGGGGCGGGCATCAGCGGGCCTCCCCCCCAGCGCCGATCATCCGGGCGACGCGGGCCGCCAGATACGCCTCCAGTTCGCCCAGCGGCAGCGTCCCCTCGGCGAAGCGGGCGAAGCCCAGCATCGTCGGCAGGTCCTCGGCGTCGCGCAGCCCGACCGTGGGCACGAGCGGGCTGAGGGGCCGCAGGGTGAAGTCATCGGGGTCAAAGACCGGGTTGCAGTGGACGATCGAGGTCCGCCGGGCGGGGTCCAGCTTGGTGCGGAAGACGCGCAGCAGTTCGGACGCCCCGCGCGGCGGGTCGTTCTCACAGCCGTCCGAGACGACCACGACCAGGTCCGCGCCCCACTCCAGCGCGTCCAGCAGCGGCGTCGCCAGATCGGTCTGCCCGCGCGCCCGCGCCAGCAGCGGGTCGGGCGTCGGCGGCGTCCAGAAAGCCCGGTAGTCGTCCGAGGCGCAGCCGAGCAGGTAATGCGCGGCCAGGGCCACGGCCAGCGGGCGGCGGCGCTTCTCGGACGACCCCGAACTGGAATAGCTGCCGTCCAGCACGGCCGCCACCCGCCCCAGCCGCAGCGGCGCCTGGGCCAGCGCCCGCCGCGCCGCCCCATGCAGGGCGGGGTGCAGGACCTCCCGCCGCGCCCGCCGCTCGTCGTCGGTCAGCGACAGCGCGTACAGCGCCAGCCGGGTCAGGGGCAGCCGCTCCCAGTCTATTTCTAGAGCGAGATCGCCCGTCCGGGCCGCCGTCTTTTGGAGGCGCAGCCGCTCGCCTGCCGTCATCTGCGGCGCGATCCGCTCCAGAAAGACGTCGCGCGGGATCTTGTGCTTCGCCGCCAGACCTTCGGCGACGGTATAGGGCAGGAGGTAGACCGCCTCGGCGCTGTGGTGCGCCTGCCGGAAGCTTTCCAGCAGGGGGGTCTGGAAGACGCGCCGCTGCCAGCCTTTGAACAGGAACCCGCCGACCTCACCGGGCAGGCGCAGGTGGGCGTGTCGGGCGGCATTGTGGACCTTGGAGCGGTACTTGACCGCGTCGAACGGCAGGTCGCGCCGCCGTGCCAGATACTCACGGGCGACGGCCCGCGCCCGCCGGTTGTTGACGCGGCGGGCGCGCAGCGTCTCCAGCACGCGCCACGCGCGGGGCGGCGGCAGGGCGTGGAGGGCGGCGGCGAGCAGCGCGCCCTCCTCGGCCCGGTGTTCGCGGTCGGCCTCGCGCCCGGTCGCCAGCAGGTTCAGGATGATCTGCGCCTGGTTGAAGTGATTGATGCCGGCGGCGAGGGTGCGGGCGTACAGCCGCCGGTAGTTGCCCAGGATGTAGCGGTGCAGGAAGTCAATGGAGACGCGCTGGTCCTGCCCGTCGCTGTAGAACTCGCGCTGGCCGGAGCAGGCGAAGCAGGCGTTGACGAACATGACCAGGTCCTCACGGGCGACCTGCTCCCGGCGCTCCCTTTCCCATAGCTCTTTGGTGTTCATACGCGGCTGAGTCGCAGGGACATCACGGAAGGGGCTGTCCGGGGAATGGCGGCACGACTGCATACACTGCTCCATAGGCGGTTTCGGAAGTCGCGCCAGAGTCCCACGGGCAGCCTGCGGGCATTATACCCCAAGCGAGCCGCCGCTCGGCATCCGCGCCTTGTTCTCCGTGCCTTGTTCTCCGTGTCCGCTACGGCGTTTCACGCGCGGCCCGGCGGGGAAGAAACTCCCCGTCGGCGAACCTCCTTCTCCGGCGGAAAGCGTGTGAGATGGTCCCCTATCCCCCTCCGGGCGACAGCCGGCACCCCGCCGGCATGGCGCGCGTCGTCGCCCGCAACATCCGGGCGCTGCTGGCGCGGCGGCACGCCGAAGAGCGGGCGCGGCGGGCGCAGGACCGGATGGCCGACGCCATCACCCGGTTCACGGGCAGCATCGCCTTTGTCGTCCTCCACCTGGTCGTTTACGGGCTGTGGATCGCTGCCAACCTCGGCTGGCTGTCCCGCCTCGGCGTCCCGCGCTTCGACCCGTCGTTCGTGATACTGGCGACCGAGGCGTCGGTCGAGGCCATCTTCCTGTCTACTTTTGTGCTGATCAGCCAGAACCGCATGAACGCCCTGGCGGACAAGCGGGCCGACCTGGACTTGCAGGTCAGCCTGCTGGCCGAGCATGAGGTGACGCGCCTGATCTCGCTGGTGACGGCGATGGCGCAGAAGATGGGGATCGAGGAAGCCAGCGACCCCGAACTGACGGAACTGGCGCAGGACGTGGCCCCGGAGCGCGTCCTGGACGAGATGGAGGCGAACGAACGGGAAGCGACCGGGGGGAAGGCGGCGGGGGCGACGCCGTGACGCCACCCGTGCCGTCCTATGTCCTCACCCGCTGGGTGTTCCTGCGGGGGCTAGGCGCGGTCTACTTCTGCGCCTTCGCGTCCCTGTGGCCGCAGGTGCTCGGGCTGATCGGCAGCCGGGGCATCCTGCCGGCGCGGGACTTTCTAGCCGCCGTCGCCGCCCAGGCGGGGCCGGAGCGATTCCATGTCGTGCCGACGCTGCTCTGGCTGGGCGCGGGCGACTCGGCCCTGCGCCTGACCTGCGCGGCGGGGATGCTGCTGTCGCTTCTGCTCATCGGGGGCGTCCTGCCCGCCCCGACGCTGGCCGGGCTGTGGCTGCTGTACCTGTCGCTGGTCAATGTCGGGCAGGACTTCTTGGGGTTTCAATGGGACACGCTCCTGCTGGAAACCGGCTTCCTCGCCCTCTTCTTCGCGCCCATGCGGGTCCTGCCGCGTTTCGCGTCCGAAACGCCGCCGGCGCGGCTGGCCCTGTGGCTGCTGCGCTGGCTGCTGTTCCGCCTGATGTTCGGGTCGGGCGTGGTCAAGCTGGCGTCCGGCGACCCGACCTGGCACGGCCTGACCGCGATGGCCTACCACTACGAGACGCAGCCGCTGCCCACCCCCACCGCCTGGCTCCTGCACCTGCTGTCCCTGTCCTGGCAGAAACTCTCGACGCTGGCCGTGCTGGCCGTGGAACTGGCCGCGCCGTTTCTGATCTTCGCCCCGCGCCGGGGCCGCCTGCTCGGGGCCTTCCTGCTGGCGGGCTTGCAGATTTTGATCCTCTTGACGGGCAACTTCGCCTTCTTCAACTACCTAACGATCCTCCTATGCGTCCCGCTGGTGGACGACGCCGCGCTGCGCCGGCTCGCCCCAGCCCGCCTGCGGCCCCGGCTCCCCGCCGAACCCGAGTCCCGCCCCGCGCCGCCGCGCGCCCGCCGCTGGGTCCTCGCC
>CAXTWM010000138.1:0-12204 GCA_964247915.1 uncultured Armatimonadales bacterium
GGAGTCCATCAACTACGTCAACTTCTTTTTCCCCGCCTTCCCGCACGTCCCCATCAAGCCCAGCGACTGGCACATGGAGACCTACATCGTCGTCCACCCGTGGAGCAGCGTCGGGACGCTGACGCTGGCGTTCTACCCGTTCGCCATCGGGATCGCCTTTCTGCTGTCCCGCGAGGTCGCCTTTTCCTGCTGGTTCTTTTACCTGCTGACGCGCGTGGAGAACGTCCTGGCCGCCACCCTGGGGCTGAACGAGGGCGGGGGGACGGGGCTGCACGCGAAGGCCCCCTATCTGGGCGAGCAGGGCGTCGGGGCGTTTCTGGCCCTGGGCGCGTTCCTGCTCTGGCGCGCGCGCGGGCCGCTCTGGACGGCCTGCTGGTCGGCCTGGGACGCCCGGCTGGCGGCGGACACCGACGACGCCCATGCGCCGCTCTCGCCGCGCGTCGCGTTCTGGAGCGGAGGGGCCGGGCTGGTGGGGTTGACGGCGTTCCTGGTCGTCATCGGCCTGCCGCTCGGCGTCGCGCTGGCCTTCTGGGCGATCTACTTTCTGTTCCTGGTCGTCCTGACGCGCATCTTCGCCGAGGCCGGCGCGGGCTGGGCCTGGGGGCCGATGGTGAACGTCCACACGGTCCTCCTGGACGGCGCGGGCGTGGGCGCGATGGGAG
This sequence comes from uncultured Armatimonadales bacterium, assembly GCA_964247915.1. Classification (GTDB taxonomy): domain Bacteria; phylum Armatimonadota; class Armatimonadia; order Armatimonadales; family Capsulimonadaceae; genus JANXMY01. The sequence goes on from CAXTWM010000138.1 coordinate 663, forward strand.
CGCGGTCCTTGACGCTGTTCGGCTACTTGGACTGGTTCGACAACGAGTTCCGGGACACGGCCATGCCGCACCAATTGGAGGCGATGAAGATGGGGCGCGAGACGGACACGCCGCGCCGCCAGCTTTTTCTCGCCCTGCTGCTGGCGGCGGCGGTGTCCGGCGTCGTCGCGTTCTGGGCCTACCTGCACATGTACTACGAGTTCGGGGCGGCCTCGGCCAAAGTCCGCCCGGCCCTGCAAGGGCTAGGGCTGGGGCACTTGAAGGAGATCGCGAACTGGATCAAAAGCCCCACCCCCGCCGATCCCGCCTCGCTGCGCGCGATGTTCGCGGGCGGCGTCTTGGTGCTGGCCCTGGCCGCCCTGCGCCAGACCTTCGTCTGGTGCCCCTTCCACCCCATCGGCTACGCGCTGGCCGGGACCGCCTCGATGGAATACATGTGGTGCCCGTTCCTCATCGCCTGGGGCGCCAAGTCGCTGATCCTGCGCTACGGCGGCTACACGCTGTACCGCCAGGCCCTCCCCTTCTTCCTCGGCCTGATTTTAGGCGACTACATCGTGCCGACGCTGTGGGGCCTGTGGGGCATGGCCGCCCACACCCAGGTCTACATGTCCTTCCCGCACTGACGCTTTAGGCCACAATTCCTGCGTAGGGGCGTGATTTATCACGCCCTTCTTTATTCCGCCTGCCCTTCGGAGGGCGCGACAGAGGAGGGCGCGACAGAGGAGGAGGGCGCGATGAATCGCTCCCCTACGTCATCGCCGCCTGTGAGCATCCCTTTCGCTTCTACCAGCTCGCTTTCTTCGGGCGTCAGGCCGAGAAAATCTGCGACCGTTCCGACGCGAAAACCCGCTTGTTCTAGCCGTTCCCGTTTTGCTGTGTCCGTGGTAATTATCCTCCGAGTTCATCCAGACGCGCCTGGGCGCGGCGAGCGTAGATGCTGTCAATACCCGGCTCGACCGCCTGCCGGAATGCTTCGCGGGCGGTATCTGATTCGCCCAAGCGCAGAGCGATCTCCCCGAGCCAGTAATGGACATACGGTATGCCGACCGGGGTGGGTTTGCAGTCCAAATGCTGTTGCCAGAATGCGCGGCTCCCGGCCAGATCATCTAAGTAGTAGGCGGCGCGGGCGAAGTTGGCGTAAATTCCCATCAACGTGGCACGGTCGTTCGCATAACGCGGCAGGTAGGTTTCAACACTCCCCCATAATTTCTGTGCTGCCTCCCGCTGCCCAATCTCGGCATGGACGCGCATGGCCGTTGCATCACAGAAGACGACTAATTTGTCTTCGTTGCTGCTGGGAGGAGGCGGCCAGACAGTAGATTTGGCAACCACTTTGAGATGCTCACGGGCCTCTTCCAAAGCTGTCAGCGCGGCATCAGGACGGTCGGCGGCAGACTCAACCCAAGCCAGTGAAAGGGCGCACACCGCCTGCATCCGACGCTCAACGTCCGGTCGGTCATGGCGGGGACCCTGCTTCATCTGCGCCACCACAGTTCGCGCCTCATCGAAGCGTCCCATCTCGCGCAAACTTTCTGCTTGTACCGTGCGTCCGGCGCGAAAAGGACTGTCGCTGGTTTCAACAGCACGGCGGCCAGTAGATATCGCCTCCAAGAAGTGACCGCGCTTGCGTTGTACGTCACCCAGCGTCGCAAGTCTCTGAGCGATCTCTTCAGGCTTTCCATCTGCTTCAGCGAGTTCTAACGAACGTCGGTAATGCTCCTCTGCCTTGTCCAGTTCGCCCATGTCGGCATAGCCGACTCCAGCCATGCTGTGCATGACCATGCGGATTGTCGGGTTCGGGCGAGACTTCAGGGCGCTCTCCGCCCACCTCACCGTTTCCACCGGGCGTCCGGCTTCATAATGTGCAGTGGACAGTTTCGCCATGATTGTCGCACGATCTGAAAGGACAACGGAAGGCGTCTGCTGCAACGCTCGCATATATGCCTCGCACGCTTCATCGTTCTGTTGTTTGCGTTTGAGCAGATCGCCGCGCGCAACCTGAGCATGGGCATCTTTGGGGCTACGCGCGCTCACTACCTCCGCCCGTTCGCGCTCCGCCGCCGCCTCTTCTGTGTGTCCCATGCTATCCAAAGCATCGGACAAGCGCCGCCGCGTGTCCGCCTCTATGCCCGCCGGCAGACGCCATCTTAGCAGACGCCGGTAAGCCTCGGCGGCTTCGGCATACTGTTTGTTCTGAAACAGGCGCGTTCCGATGTTCTGCCTGCCCACCGCCCATAGGACAAACAAGAAATAGCCGACAAAGATTAAAGCTGGGAGGAGTAGGTAGGGGAGCAGGAATGGGAAGTGTCCAAACATACAGAGGCTATACGCCGGGAACCATTTCTTTTCCTGCCGCATTCTATTTATTGAGTGTGCTAAACTCAAGTAAGTTCAGGAAAATCAACCGTTTGGGAACTTGGGGGGCGGGTACAACGTAGGACACTCCCAAGCAGGTTACAACATTCACAGCACGATTGAGAGCAGGAGACGCACAATGGCGTTCAATGATTACCGCGACATCATCCGGCAGATGGAGCGCGAAATGCAGCAGTTGTCGGATGAGGCGTTTCGGGGGTTCTTCGCCCTGCCCACGGGCACGGCGGGCCGCTTCTGGCAGCCGCCCGTGGACGTGCATGAGACGGCCGAGGCCATGCTGATCAAGGTGGAACTGGCGGGGGTCAAGCCGAACGACATCCACGTCTCGCTGACGCCCGACGACCGCATCCTGAACATCAGCGGGACGCGGCGCGAGGGGCAGGATTCGCGCGAAGGCCGGGTCCGCAGCCACCATTTAGAGATTTACGTCGGCCCCTTCGAGCGCGCCGTCGCGCTGCCGAGCGGCTTCCGGCTGAACCGGGACGCGATCAAGGCGACGTATCGGGACGGCTTCCTGCTGGTGACGCTGCCGAAGCGGGCGCGGGCCGAGATGCCGCAGGCCCGCGTCATCCCGATCAGCACGGGCGATGAGACGCCGACGCTGGACAGCAAGAACGGCGCGAACAAGATTGACACAGAAACAGAGGACAAGTAACACCCATGTCCGAGAACAACTATAACGAGGCCGACGAGATTCTAGCGGAGCATACGCCGGCGGAAGAGAATAAGGTAGACGAGATCGCCGAAGACATGCCCATCGAGGGCGAGGTCGCCGAGCAGATTGTCAAGCAGATCAACAGCGACGGCGACGGGCACCCACCCATCCCCGACGAGCTGCCCCTGCTGCCGCTGCGCGACACCGTCATCTTCCCGGTCCTGGTCGCCCCCATCGCCGTGGGGCGTGAGAACAGCATCAAGCTGGTGGACGAGGCCGTCGGGCGCGGCGACCGCATCATCGGCGTCGTCGCCATGAAGGACTCGTCCGTCGAGAACGCCACGGCGGGGGACATCTACCCGATGGGCGTCGCGGTCGTCATCCGCATGATGGCAAAGGTGCCCGACGGCGGCATCCGCATGATCGTCCAGGGCATCGCGCGCATCCAGATCCAGCAGGTCTTGGAGGAAGAGCCGTACCTGCGGGCGCGGGTCAAGGTCTTGGAAACAAAGACCGAGGTCGCCGAAGAGGACAAGGTCGAGATCGAGGCCCTGAAGCGCGGCATCGGCGACCTGTTCGGCAAGATCGTGTCGCTGTCGCAGACGATGCCGGACGAGCTGGCCGGGCTGTCGTCGTCCATTGACGACCCCGCCGTGATGACCGACCTGATCGCCGCCCACATGCCGATCAGCGCCGAGGACAAGCAGCGGATTCTGGAAACGATCAACCTGAAAGACCGCATGAACGCCCTGCTGGAGCTGATGACCAAGGAGCAGCAGGTGCTCGAACTCGGCTCCAAGCTCCAGTCCCAGGTGTCCGAGGGGATCAACAAGACCCAGCGCGAGTACTATCTGCGCGAGCAGCTCAAGGCGATCCAGAAGGAGCTGGGCGAGGGCGACGAGCGCGGCGAGGAGCAGGACGAGCTTCGCACCAAGATTGACGAGGCGCACATGCCCGAGGACGCCCTCAAAGAAGCCAACCGGGAACTCGATAGACTCCAGCGCATGTCGCCGGGGGCGCCAGACTACACGACGACCCGGACGTATTTGGACTGGCTGGTCGCGATGCCGTGGGACAAATCCACCGAGGACAACCTGGACATCCCGAGCGTCAAGGCGCACCTGGACGCCGACCACTACGGCCTGGAAAAGATCAAGGACCGCGTGCTGGAGTACCTGTCGGTCCGCAAGTTCAAGACCGAGGGCGACCTGCGCCAGCCCATCCTGTGCCTGACCGGCCCGCCCGGAGTCGGCAAGACCAGCCTGGCGAAATCCATCGCCAACGCGATGGGCAAGAAGTTCGTCCGCATTTCGCTGGGCGGGACGCACGACGAGTCGGAGATTCGCGGCCACCGGCGCACCTACATCGGCGCGCTGCCCGGCCAGATCATCCAGGGCATCAAGCGGGCCGAAACTAACAACCCGCTGTTCGTGCTGGACGAGATCGACAAGGTGGGCGCGGACTACCGGGGCGACCCGTCCTCGGCCCTCTTGGAAGCGCTGGACCCGGAGCAGAACGCGACGTTCCGCGACAACTACCTGGACGTGAACTTCGACCTGTCCAAAGTGCTGTTCGTGACCACGGCCAACCAGCTCGACACCATCCAGCCCGCGCTCAGGGACCGCATGGAGATCATCGAGCTGTCGGGCTACACCGAGGAGGAGAAGACGCAGATCGCCGTCCGCCACCTCGTCCCCAAGCAACTTGGCGAGCACGGGCTGACCCAGGTGTCGTTCACCGAGGGGGCGGTTAAAGCCATCGTCCGGGGCTACACCCGCGAGGCGGGGGTCCGGTCCCTGGAGCGCGAGATCGCCGCCGTCTGCCGCAAGGCGACGCGCGAGTTCGCCGAAGGGCGCACCGACGAGCTGACAGTAGACGCCGACCAGGTCGCAAAGTACCTCGGCTCACCGCGCTTCGAGTACGAGGAGGTGGCGGAGCGGACCGAGCAGCCGGGCGTCGTGACGGGCCTGGTCTGGACCCCGGTCGGCGGCGACGTCGTCTTCATCGAGGCGTCCCGGATGGCCGGCGGCAAGGGGCTACAGCTCACGGGACAGCTCGGCGACGTGATGAAGGAGTCGGCGCAGACCGCGCTCTCCTATGTGCGCGCCCACGCCGACGCCCTGCACATCGCGCCGGACTTCTACGAGAACAGCGACCTGCACATCCACGTCCCCGCCGGGGCCGTGCCCAAGGACGGGCCGAGCGCGGGCGTCACGATGACCTCGGCCATTGCGTCCCTGCTGTCGGGCCGCCCGATCAAGCCCGCGCTGGCGATGACCGGCGAGGTGACGCTGTCCGGGAAGGTGTTGCCGGTCGGCGGCATCAAGGAAAAGGTGCTGGCCGCCAAGCGGGCCGGGATCAAGACCATCATCCTGCCGGAGCGCAACCGCAAGGACCTGATGGAAGACATCCCCGCCGAGCTTCGGAAGGGCATGTCCTTCATCTTCGCCCGCGACGTGCATGAGGTCATAGACGCCGCCTTGCAGCCGACCGACGCGCCCAAGCCGGGCAAGTCCGCTAAGAACGGCGTCCATCTGAAGACGATGGAGACGGCCCCGCCGTCCGCCGACATCGTGGCGAACGTCCCCAGCGCCGCCTAAACGCGATGCGTGACGGTGAGTGAGATAGCCCCCGCCTCGATCGAGGCAGGGGCTTTCTATTTGCGTTGAGGTACAATGCCCATATCACAGCATCGTGGGACTCTAAATGCCTTGTCCAGCACAACCCCCTCAGCCAGATGAAATAGTGCAGCAGTTTGAGAAGGCTATCAAGGAACTGGTACGGTGCTTTCAAGAGCATCCTTACGCCTTCTATACCGAGAGTGATATGCACTGCTACCTCTACCATGAACTCTATGCGGGCGGCTTTTTCAACGGCTTGTTTAAAACTGCCGAAGGACATGATACGATTCTGCTTCACAAGGAGTATCCGACGGCTGCAAGATACAGTCGGAGGGCGGATGGGACACTGGTAAATGATCCTGCGGGGCGCAGGCGAGGTGCGTTTGACATCTCGATTTGGGACCCCGCCTACATCAATGATCAACCCCACAGGAAGCAAAAGGTACTATGCGCCGCTGAACTCGCGTTAAACGAGTGCGGCATAAAATCCATCCATACGGTCAATGATGCCACGAAACTCGCTGATAAAGACAATGAAGTGAAATACGGCTACCTACTGTTTTTTGTGAGAGATGAGCCTGATTACCAGAGAAACCAGACCAAAATACGACAAGAACTGGACTCGGCAGCGGAGCGTGCCAGGGTCGTCATTGTTTGTGTGAATGGCGCCGACAAGCCGGAGCCAACCTACTTGGGGCCGTGGGGCAAGATTTAACATTGTTACGAACAGGCAGGAAAACACAATGACAACCACCATAATCGGGCGCGGCGGCGAGGTGACACTGCCAGGTGATGTTCAGGAGCGGTATGGGCTAAGGCCGGAGGTTTCGGTACGCCTCATCGAAACCCGCTCCGGCCTGCTGCTGGTCCCGCTGACGGACGAACCAGTGAATGAGGAACTGGCGTTGGAGCTTCAGGAGTGGCAGGCGCTTGGCGCGGATGCCTGGGCGCAGTTCCCATATGAGGATGGGGAATGAACGCGGGTGATCTGTACTGGGTGGAGTTCCCGGCGCGCGGCGGTCACGCGCAGGCTGGGCGACGACCGGGGGTTGTCATCCAGTCCGCGGACGCCACGGCGCGACTGCCGACAGTTCTGCTCATGCCGCTGACGACACAGATTGATGCACTCCGCTTCCCCGGCACGGCCCTGGTAGAGATCACGCCGGAGAACGGCCTCAAGCGCCCGTCAGTGGCGCTCGCGTTTCAGTTGACGGCTGTTGACAAACAATTCATCGGGACGTACATAGGCAAATTATCCGAGGCCGCTAGGCAGGACGTTCAGCAAGCGCTGGACAGCATCACGGCGCGCACCTGAAGAAGATGGGGACGGCCCCACCGTCCGCAGACATCGCGGCGAACGTGCCCGCCAATGCGTGACGGCCATTGTGAGAAGCCCCTTCCTCGACCGAGGCAGGGGCTTTTTGTTTGAGAGCGGAAATGACGCAACAGTCTTCAGAGGCAGCCTTGACAACTCCCTCCGCTTCTGCTAGACTTTGGGCATGGGCGATCCCGCGAAAATCCGTCAGCAAGACACGATGGTACCCTCCGACGAAGGTGGCGTAGATTGGGAGGCGCAGCCTGCTTCTCTTACGACGCGCGAGGCGGCGGCGCTGCTGGGCAAGTCTCCCGCCAATGTCCGCGCCCGCGCGTCTAAAGGCGACTTCGGTCCGACCATGACCGGGGCGGACGGTCTGCCACGGTACGACCGCGACCGGGTCCGCATCATCGGGGAGCGCATGGCGGCACGTCAGGCGCAAACGCGCTCCACCTTTCCAGATCAGTCCGACCCGCCGCTTGCCGCCCTGCTGACGGCATTGCAGGCGCAGCACACGGAGCAAATTGCGCTTTACAAAGCCTGGCTCAATGAGGCGCGGGAAGCGGTAGGACAAGCCAAAGGGGAAGCGCAGGAGTTGCGGGCTTTGCTGGCGGAGCGAGAAGAAACGACGCGCGAAACCCTTTCGTACATGGATATGCTGCACGACCAGAACATCACGCAGGTGAAGGACGCGGCCGAGCGCGAGCGCGGGCAGTGGGAACGCACGGTTTCGGCCAAAGAGGCGGAGATCGAGCGGCTGAAGGCGGAACTGGCGGCGAAGAAGAGCGGACCGCAACTCTGGCGCAAGTAAACGAAAGCATCAACTCACCATGCCAACGAGATACAAAGTCAATGTCGCGTTCCAGGGGACGGCGACCCTGGAGATCGTCGCCGTCTCGCCCGAAGCGGCCCGCCTGGCGGTCCTGGAGCTAGCCCTGCCGGATCTGGCGCGGGAGGGACATTCCGATGTCCATACCTTGAAGATCGCGGCGAAAGAGATCACCCCCGCCTCGGCCCTGAGCGGGCAGGACGAGGAAGCCGGGGACGAGAACGCGCCGCGCAAGCCGCGCCCGTCGGGATGGTATCGGCCCGCGTGAACGAGGATGAGATGTCCGCTCCCTTGTTCACCCGCCGCCGCCTGCTCCGTGGCATGATTGCCGGTCTGACGGGCCTCGCTCTGCCCCGCCCTGTCCGGGCGGCGTCCGGTGGTGGGGCCGATGTGGCGATTGACGGCGCGACGGCCCTGCTCTTCCCGGCCCAGGCCCCGCTGATGCCCGCGCCGGGCAAACGCGACGCGCGGGCGGTGTGGGCGCGCGTCCCGCCCCACCCCGCCTCGTCCGTGCTGCTCTTCCTGCACGGGTACAACAACTACGTTATGATGGACGCCCAGGGCCGCTCCCACGTTCCCGATTGGGCGGAGGATGATCCCGCCGCCCGCGCCGGGGCGTCCGCCAAGCCCGCCGCGCCGCTGGTGTACGGCCTGGACCGGCTGGACGCGGCCCGGACGGGGAAGCGGCCCGTCGTGCTGGTGCCGGAAGACGGCGCGCTGGCCCACGGCGGATTCTGGGCGACCACGCCGCGCGGCCAGTACCAAGACCCCGCCCGCCTGGGCGGGCTGATCTCCGCCTCCCTTGCTCGCCTCGCCCGCCTGCGCCGCCCGGACGGCCTGCCGTACCTGGCTGCGTCCGGGCCGGATGCACTAGGCGTGGAGCGCGTCTACCTGTGCGGCCACTCAGGGGCGGGGCTGCCGCTGCAAGAGGCCGCCGGATCGGATCTGGTCCTGCCCCGCGCGGGCGTCCCGACCGACCTGTGGCTTTTCGACTGCACCTATTGGAGCGATGTGACAAACTTCACCCGGTTCTGCGCCCGCTGGCACGGCGCGGGCCGCCTAGGCGCGGGGCGTCGCGACGCCGCCCGCTTCGTCTGCGTCTACCGTCCGCGCACGCAGACCGAGGCCGTCGCCGACGTTCTGCGCGGCGAGATCGCCAAAGCATTAGGCGTCTCACTAACTGGGCTGGTCAAGGACCATATCAAGCAGAAGGGCAGTAACAACTTCGCCGCCGAAATCCGCCCGGCCTTGCTGACGAGCGGCGTCCTCTTCCTGCGGACGTTTCTGCCGCACGACGACATCCCCACCTACTTCATCCCCCGACTGCTCGAAACCGCCGCGTGAGCGAGGAAAGGCCCCAGAGATGCGTAACGAGATCGGCGAGCCGACGGGGATGCGGGTGCGCCGTGCGTCGGGCGCGGAAATGACGCTGGAATTCGCGGCGTTTGTCGCCGCCATCGAGCGCGGGGACATCGGCCCCGAAGATGAGGTCTGTTCGCATATCGTGACAGGGGACCGCTGGGTGCGCGTTGGGGAGATGCGCCTGTATCGGGAGATCAGGCAGAACGCGGAACGCGGGCGCGCGGGAGGGCGTGTGGCCGCCCGCGCCGGTCACGCCGTAGAAATGAGAACACTATGATGAAGCCGCTTTCCGTGACCCTGGGCCTGTTGTTCGGCCTCCTGGGGATGCTCCCGGCGGGGGCAGCGCCGCCCGCAACACTCCGGGAGGCCGCCGCCGGGCATTTTCTCCTCGGCACTGCCGTCAGCCCATCCCAACTGGCCGACCCCGCTATAGGGCCGTTTGTAGCCGCGCAGTTCGACTGCCTGACGGCGGAGAACGCTTTCAAACCCAACTCACTGGAGCCGGAACGGGGGCGCTTCGCGTTCGCGGATGCCGACCGCATCGCCGCGTTCGCCGCCGCGCACCACATGGCGCTGGTTGGGCACAACCTGTGCTGGCACCAGCAGTCGCCGCCCTGGCTGTACGCCCGGCCCGACGGCACGCCCCTCCCCCGGCAGGAGGCCTTGGACAACCTCCACGGCTACATCCGCACGGTGGTCGGCCACTTCAAGGGGAAGGTGCTGGGGTGGGACGTCGTCAACGAGGCCATTGACGACGGTCCCGGATTTCTGCGCGACTCGCCGGCGCACCGCGCCATCGGCGACGACTTTGTGGAGAAGGCCTTTGAGTTTGCCCACGAGGCCGACCCCCAGGCCGAACTGTATTACAACGACTACGGCATCGAGTCGCCCGGCAAGCGCGAAAAGGCGGTCCGGCTCATCCACGACTTGAAGGCACACGGCCTGCGGGTGGATGCCGTGGGCATCCAAGGGCACTGCGGCCTGGACTGGCCGCCGACGTCCGCCTTTGAAGACGCCATCCGGGCATTCCAGGCGGAGGGGGTGAAGGTCTGCATTTCGGAACTGGATGTGGACGTGCTGCCGCGCCGGTCACGGACGGCGGAGGTGGGGGCGCGCGAGACGGGGGCGGACCCATACCGAGACGGCATCCCCGAAGCGGCGCTCCAGGCGCAGGCGGAGCGGTATGCGGCCCTGTTCGGCGTCTTCGTCCGGCACTCGGGGGAGGTCGAGCGGGTCACGCTCTGGGGGGTGGACGACGGCCACTCCTGGCTGAACAACTTCCCGGTGCGGGGCCGGACCAACTACCCGCTGCTGTTCAGCCGCGCGATGCAGCCGAAGCCCGCCTTCGCCGCCGTCGTGCGCGTCCTCCAAAACAAGGCGGCGGAGGCCAAGCCCGCTGAGGCGCCCGATCAGGCCGAGCAGACGGTCGGGCCGGCCTATGCCAACGCGCCGGAACTGACCGTCCCGGACGGGACGCCGCGCGGGGCCGTCCATGTGTTCACAATGGACTCGACCGACAGCAAGATCTATCCCGGCATCGCCAAGAACCAGCCGGGCACCGTCCCCTACCAGCGCCGGGTGGCGGTCTATGTGCCCTCGCAGTACGTCCCCGGCACGCCCGCCCCGCTGCTCGTCGTCCAAGATGGCATGGGCTACCGCAATACGGTCGTTCCCATCCTGGACACCCTGATCGGTCAGCGCCGCCTGCCCGCGCTGGTCGCCGTCTTTATCAACTCGGGCGGCGGCGACGCGCAGGGGAGCGAGCGCGGCCTGGAATACGACACGGTTTCGGACGCCTACGCCCGGTTCATCGAGACTGAGGTGCTGCCCCGAATCACGGCGGACTATCACATCACCTTCACCCAAGACCCGGAAGGCCGGGCAACGATGGGCGGCAGCTCGGGCGGGGCGGCGGCGTGGACGATGGCTTGGTTCCGCCCGGACCTGTACCGGCGCGTCCTGACCTACTCGGGCACCTACGTCAACCAGCAGTCGCCGCCCAACCCCGCCTCGCCGCACGGGGCGTGGGAGTACCACGAACACCTCATCGCGCAAAGCCCCCGCAAGCCGCTGCGCGTCTGGCTGGAAGTGGGTGAGCACGACAACGGCGCGAACCGGGACGAGGCTTCGCTGCACAACTGGGTGCTGGCGAACCAGCGGATGGCGGCGGCGCTGAAGGCGAAGGGCTACTCGTACCGCTATGTGTTCGCCGAAGGGGCGGGCCATGTGGACGGGCGGGTGACGCGGCAGACGCTGCCCGGCGCGCTCCAATGGCTCTGGCAGGGCTACCCGATCAAATGACGTGACGGCCAGTTTCCTCGTCGGGCGACTGAAATCGCGGCAACAAGAGCACGAAGTCGCCCTTCGGCGACTAAGATGGATTC
>CAXTWM010000139.1:0-7504 GCA_964247915.1 uncultured Armatimonadales bacterium
TAACTGATCGCCCGCACGGTGTCGCCGGTCTTGAAGGCGGCGTCGGCGGCTTTTCGCAGCGCCTCGCGGTTGTCGGGTTCGCGGGCCAGAACCGTCGCGCACTGCTCCAGCGCTTCGGCGGGGCGGTCCGCGTCCATCAAGAGGGTCGCCAGGTGCAGGCGCAGGGGGACGTTGTCGGGGCTGCCCTCGACGGCGGCGGCGATGGCCGGGATGATGCTGGGGTCGGTTGGCATGGGATTTCTTGCTTTGGTCTTCGACGCGCTCGGCCTGTCCGTATTAACGCGGGGCCGTGGCCCTTAGTTCGCGGACGTGTCGCCGGAATCCTCCTCGCCAGAAACGCTTCCACTTCGACGGTGTCTAAAGACGCGCGGCGGCCCGCCCTGCCGAAACCAAACGAAACCAAATCCGGGTCCGAAAAAGAATTGCTTGAAAGCTTGACAACGCCTGTACCTATCGCTACAATGATTTTATAGCCCACCTGCGGCCCTGAACTGAGTTTGCTGTCTCATGTGAAGGAGTTCTCAGATGCCCATGCCTCGCCTGCGGAATGCGGTCCCCCTGCTCTTTCTTGTGTCTGCCCTCGCCCTCCTGCTCTGTCCCGCCCCGGCCCGCGCCCAGGTGGTCCTCAGCGCGTTCCGCCAGGACCAGCAGGTCCAACAGCCGTCGTCTTCCGTCACTCTCACCGCCACCCTCACCCAGCCCCAGTTCCAGGGCGACTGGCACATCCAGTCGGCGAACATCAACATAGACGGCACGGATTACCCGGCTACCGTTGGCTCTACCACGGGCACGGGCAACGGCATCGCCACCACCATCTCCTATGTCTGGGATGCGTCCTCGGCGGGCAATCCCAGCGAGCATCAGATCTCGGCCTCGGCCAAGGTCCAGTTCGAGTACGAGGGGCCGCCGAGCGGACTGGTGGATACGATCTCCTCGACCTCGCCGACCTACACGGCGGGCGGCTCGACCACGGCTTTCTACGGCGACGGGCGTGAGGCCGATCTCGTGATCGCCGACATCCGGCTGAAGTCCATCGGGTTCACCGGCAACATCGGGCTGACCCAGAACCAGACCACACCCGTCGCCACGCTGGAATTCACCTGGGACCCGGCCAGCAACAGCCAAACCCCGTCCAGCCCCGCCGCCTACGTCCAGGGCAAGACGGTGGGCTTCACGATGACGCTCTGCGACTCCACGGGCGCGGCCCTTACCGGGAGCGCCACGACGGGGTACACCCTCAAGCTCACGGCCAACCCGAACGCGACGAACGCCGGGACGGGTCAGCCGGTCCCGCCGCTGACGCTCTACGACAACACGACCGCCAGCCCGGTCGCGCCGACGTCGTTCAGCGGCTCGTCGGCGACCGTGACGGCCACGGCCGCCCTGAGCGGCTATGTGGCGCGGTACACGACGACCTTCTCCCCGGTCACTTTCTATGTGCAGTTCACTCATGTGACGCCGACGCCGACCTGGGGCGTGGCAGGCTCCTGTACCCCCTCCGGTAACATGATCTACGCCGTCGTCGCCACGCCGACCGCGCCGATGGCGACGCCGTGGGTGCCCGTGCTGGATTATGCCTGCAAGTGGGCGACGGGCGCGACGGACGCCGCGAGCGCAACAACGGCATTGGCAAAAGGGCTGTATAACAATGGTGCATACAATGGGAACATATTTTATACAGACACTCCGCAGGATGGGGAAGAGACCTTCCATCTGAAGAACTTCTTGAGCAACACGGCGAGAGGGGGAACATTGACTGGAGACTGTAGAGTTTTTGCAGACTTCTTGTGCTGTCTCAGCAATGGTATCGGTGCAAAGTCGTTGCAGGTACAGCGTTCCGCTGCGGTGGCTGATATTTCGCCCAATAAAGACGGACATTGCCATTTCTTCACGAAGAACTTTGTTAATGCCCCCTGGGACTCTTCGGTGCCGAGCCCCAATTCTTGGGATTATCACGAGTGGGCGTGTAGCGATGTTGTCTTTGATGCCTGCATGGGAACCACTCCAACACCGCTAGTGAACCTGACGGAACCAAACTACCAATCGGCTGTCGTGGACTATACTCTATCCCCTCATTTCTTTCAAGCGCAGAGCGCATTCACGCCAACTATCGTAAACTGATGTCAATCAGATACAGGAGACGCTTAAAATGATGGTCACGAAAAAAATCCTGCTGTGGACCCTCGTCTCTCTTTTTGCCGGTTTCATCGCATTGGGAACCCCGGCGCATTCACAGGTGACACAGGAGCAGCTGCAGACGCTGGTTCCGGGAAAGGAAGATCTACAGGGATTTGTTCAGGTGAATTTCGACGGCATTCCTCCGCAGACGCCGGTAGACGACACCGTGGCGCTGAACCTGAGTGCGGCGCAGTGGTCGCCCGGCTGGGCCGAGATGCCGGGGAGTACGGCCACGTTCAGCCGTATCATCCGCAATATGCGCTCTGTGGACGGTAGATACAAGATTCACATGATTGTGATCGTGTGTGACTCGCCTCAGACCGCCCAAGAAGAACTCAAAACGCTCCTGCCGGACCTCACCCTCGCGAAGAGAGCAGGTTCTTTGACGAGCGACACGACCGTTGGCGACGAGTCCTGGGGCGCGGACTCCTACGACCGATTCCACACGCTCATCTTCCGCTTTGGGAGTTTGATCGTTACGTTACAAGGAAATGGTCCCCGCGTAGTGTCCCCCGTGCAAGACTTCCCTCCAGCGGCGATTGAGGCCGTCGCTTACCAAATCCTGCTCCGCGCCTCTCAACAAGCGGCATTAGCCGGCGTGTCGGCCCAAACTGCCCAACTGACCGTCAACGGCCACGCGCAACCCAAAGGCGCGCTGAAGGTGGCGGACCGGGTGTATGTGCCGGTGCGGGAGTTCGCCCGCGCGATGGGTATGGCGAGCGGCTGGGACGCCAAGACCGGCGCGCTGACCCTTAGCGGCGCGGGGCACAAGCCCGTCGCCCTGACGGCAGGCAGCACGGCGGCGACGGTGGGCGGGGCCAAGGCGGCGGCGCTGGCGGTTCCCGTCCTCAAAGACGGCGGGGAGCCGGTGATGGCGCTCTCGGACCTGCTGCGGCTGACGGGCGCGCGCGTGACGGGCCACGCCGGGAACACGGTGCAGGTCAAGGGGTGAGAAACACCTGACGGCCAAAAAGCCCCCGGCATCCTGCCGGGGGCTTTTCTTGTCCGTGGGCTACTGGCCGGACTGCTCGAAGCGCTTGCTTACGGCGTCCCAGTTGACCGTGTTCCACCAGGCGGCCAGGTAGTCGGGCCGCTTGTTCTGATATTTGAGGTAGTAGGCGTGCTCCCAGACGTCGTTGCCGAGGAGGGGGAAGTGGCCCTCGCTCATCGGGTTGTCCTGGTTGGCGGTGCTGACCACGGCCAGTGTGCCGTCCGCTGTCTTGACCAGCCAGGTCCAGCCGCTGCCGAAGCGCTTGACGCCGGCGTCGTTGACGGCGGCCTTCAGGGCGTCCAGGCTGCCGAAGGTCGAGGTGATCGCCTCGGCCAGCGCGCCCGTCGGCTGGCCGCCGCCGCCCGGCCCCATGATCTCCCAGAACATCGTGTGGTTGACGTGTCCGCCGCCGTTGTTGCGGACGGCCGCCTTGATGTCCTCGGGGACGGAGTTCAGGTCTTTGAGCAGTTCCTCGGGCGACTTGCCGGACAGCTCGGGGTGCTTCTCGATGGCGGCGTTGAGGTTGGTGACATACGCCTGGTGGTGCTTGTCGTGGTGCAGGTGCATGGTCTGCTCGTCAATGTGCGGCTCCAGCGCGTCATACGCATAGGGGAGCGGGGGGACTTCGAATGCCATGGGGGGTGACTCCTTCTTCGGTGATGTCGTTCGGTTTGCCCGTATAAACACGGTGCCCTGGACTTTAGTTCGCGGGCGGCCCGTCGGAATCCTCCTCGCGGAAAAACGCCTCGACCTCGGCGATGTCGAAGACGCGGCGGGCGGGCGGCAGGAAGCGCAGGAAGCGCTCGCCGTAGGCCTTGCGGACCAGCCGCGTGTCCAGGATGGCGACGACGCCCCGGTCCTCACCCGTGCGGATCAGCCGCCCGAATCCCTGCTTGAGCCGGAGCTGCGCCTGGGGCAAGGCGAAGTCGCCGAACCAGTCGCCGCCCCCCGCCGTGATCTCCTCCACGCGCGCCTTGTGCAAGGGGCTGTCCGGCACGGCGAAGGGGAGGCGGTCAATGATGACCAGCCGCAGGTCCGCTCCGGGCACGTCCACGCCCTCCCAGAAGGACTGCGTGCCGAACAGGACGGCGTTCTTTTCTTGCTTGAAGGTCTGGACCAGCCTGCCGTTCGGCATCTCCCCCTGGCGGAGCAACGGGTAGGGGAGGTCGGACTGTGTCAGGTGCTCGTAGGCGGCGTTCAGCGCGCGGTACGAGGTGAACAGAAGGAACGCGCCGCCGCGCGAGGCTTCGAGCAGGGCCAGCATCTCGCTGGCCGAGTCGTAGGCGTAGCCGGGATCGTCCGACGGCACCGGCAGGTGGCGCGGGACGTACAGCAGGCAGCGCCGGGCGTAGTCGAAGGGCGAGCCGACGACCGTTTCCGTCACGCGCGGGTCCGCCTCGGGGACGCCCAGCCGCTTGCGGACGTAGCCGAAGCCGCCGTCGGTGGACAGCGTGGCCGAGACCAGGGCCGCCCCGACCGTGCGGGGTTCTTTCCACAAGGCCGCCTGCAAGATCGGGGCGACCGAGATCGGAGTCCAGTGGATCGTCGCCGTCGGCCCGCGCCGCCCGGCCCGGCCCAGCGACCCCCAGCGGACGAAGTTCGTGTCGTCGCCGCCGAAGGCCAGGGTCAGCTCCTCTTTGGCGCGGACGCACTGCCGGCGCAGCCCGTCAATGCGGTCTTTGAGGGCGGGCTGGCCGCCCGCGTCCTGCTTGAGCAGCTCGGTGGCGACTCCGTCCAGCAGCAGGCCCAGGGCGGCGGTCCCGAACCGCGCGGACTGGAGCGCTTCATCCCCCCGCAGGATGTCGGCGACAAAGAACTCGGCGCGACCGCCACGCAGGAAGGGGTCGAAGAGGGACTGCGACTGCGCCTCGATGGCCTTGAGCCGGTCCCCGTTCATGTCGAGCTGGCGGGCCACGCGGCGGAGCTTGTCGGTCAGGACCGGGAGGCGTGAGGACGAGAAGGCGATGCCGAAGGCGGCGGCCGCCGCCGTTTCCAGGTGGTGCGCCTCATCGAAGACCACGAAGTCATAGTCCGGCAGCAGCTTGGCGTCCGGCTCCCCGCTGCGCCGGACCGCCAGGTCGCTGAAGAAGAGGGCGTGGTTGACCAGCAGAAGACTGGCCTCCTGCGCCTCGCGGCGCATCCGGTAGTAGAAGCAGCGGTCGAAGAAGCGGCACTCCTGCTTCTTGCAGGTGTCGGGGTTAGCCCGGATGTCGGCCCAGCCGGGGTAGGTGAAGTCCAGTTCGGCGACGTCGCCCCGCTCCGACGTCCGGCTCCAGGCGGCGACGCGGGCGAACTCCGGGTCCCCCACGGTCCATAGGTCCGACCGGGCGGCGTCCATGTCCTGGAGGCACAGGTAGTTCCCGCGCCCCTTCACCACGGCGGCGTCCACGGGGGACTTCCAGACCGACTGGACCAGGGGGACGTCCTTTTCGGCGAGCTGGGCTTGCAGGGCGAGCGTGTGGGTCGAGATCACGATGCGGCAGTCCGGCTTGGCGCGCTGCAAGGCCGGGATCAGATAGGCGAGCGTCTTTCCTACCCCCGTCCCGGCCTCGATCAGAGCGATGCCGCCCTGGGCCGCCAGGGCGGCGTCTACGGCGGACGCGACGGTCTGCTGCTGCGGCCGGACCGCAAAGGCCGGCAGGGCGCGTTTCAGTATGCCCTGCTCGCCGAAATAACGCGAAAGGTGAGTGCGCGCTGGCATTGGTTTCCTTGATGATATATCTTTGGTTACAAGTGGGATACGGGGTTTGAGTTATAAATGTCTGAGGTATAACGAAGCAGACGATACCGGAACCCCAGCCACGCCCGTAATTTTCCATGTCCTGACGCTGATGGGCGGGTTCAGGGCCGGTTCATTCTGTGAAAAGGAGCATCTTCGAATATGCAAACCCGAAAGACCGCCCACAATTGGGCCATCGCCGCCGCAGTCGCCGCCATGCTGACGGCCTCCACAGCCGGTGTGCGCGCTCAGGATACGGCCACGCCCGGAACGACCACCCCAGGGACGACCACGCCTGGTGGCACGAACGCGACCTCCGGCACCAGCACGAGTTCAGCCCCCGCCCCGCTGGGCGGCACGTCCGGCTCGATGGACAATTCCCCGAACGGCTCCGGCACCAGCACTTCCGGAACCTCCACTTCCGGCTCCATGAACTCCGGCAGCATGAGTTCCGGCTCGATGTCGGGCGGCATGAGTTCGGGATCAATGTCCGGCGGCATGATGGACTACTCAATCCTCAGCAACCCGATCTATGACTATGTGGATCTGGAGCAGGCGAAGGCGCGCGGCCTGTCCGACAGCCAGATCGCGACGGTCGCCAAGATCGCCAAGGAAAGCGGCATGTCGTTCCGCATGATCTCCGCCGCCGTCGAGCGCGGCCAGACGTTCCCGTCGCTGGCCGGCGAGTACAACCTGAAGCTGGCTGACGTCTATAGCGCCGACAAGGAAAAAAGCGAGATCGCGAACTACATCTCCACCTTTGAATCCATCAGCCCGAAGAATGGTTCCAGCAGCATGGCCATGACGGGCGGCATGGACACCGGCAGCATGAGCGGCTCCGGCATGTCGGGCGGTGCCTCCTCCAGCACGGGGTCCACATCGGGCAGCATGAGCGGCTCCGGCAGCACAAGCGGGTCGGGCACGTCCGGCAGCATGGGGACGACCTCGGGCAGCACGGGTGGTTCCAGCACGTCCGGCAGCATGGCGACGATGGACATAGTGGACACCGCGATGGCGGCCAAGAACCTGACGACGCTGGTCAGGGCGCTGCAACAGGCCGGTCTTGTTGACACTCTGAAGGGCGCCGGTCCGTTCACCGTGTTCGCGCCGACTGACCAGGCGTTCGCGCGGCTCCCCGCCGGCCAGCTCGACGCGCTCATGGCCGACCCCGCCAAGCTGAAGACGATCCTGACCTACCACGTCATCCCCGCCAGCATCATGGCCTCCGATGCCATGGCGATGACCAGCCCGACCTCACCTCCCACCGTTCAGGGCGGGACGCTCCAGGTCACCAAGGGCCGCCGGGGCCGCCTGCGGGTCAACGATGCGACCGTGACCAAAGCTGACATCAAGGCTTCCAATGGCGTGATCCACATCATTGACCGGGTGCTGATGCCTCCGATGGACTCGACCTCCGGCACGGGCACCACGGGAACGGGGACCACAGGTACAGGCACCGGCACGGACACTACCGGCGGCGCTGCGGGCACCGGTACGGGCACAGGTGCTGGGACTGGCACGGGCACCGGGGCTGGAACGGGCGCCGGTGCTGGAACGGGCGCCGGAACTGGCACGGGCACCGGAACTGGCACGGGCACCGGAACTGGCACGGGCAC
>CAXTWM010000139.1:7604-12052 GCA_964247915.1 uncultured Armatimonadales bacterium
CCGGAACTGGCACGGGCACCGGAACTGGCACGGGCACCGGAACTGGCACGGGCACTGCCCCTACCCAGTAGAATGCATGACCGGTCTCACCGCCGCCCCCGCTACAGCGATCGCTGTAGCGGGGGCATTGTTTTTGTTAAACTGACGGCGCTGTCACACCAAAGCGGGACAAGGCAGAGCGCCCCTGCGACGACCCCGGCATCGTTGAGCGCCACGCAGGCGATGATACTGACCATGCCTGCGACGCGCAGCGCCCTCTCTTCGGGTGTCGGCGCGGTGTGGGTCCGCCATGCCAAAGCCAGGCAGAGCAGCCCCCCCCACAACGCACAGGCCCAGGCACTGTGGAAGGCGAGATGACCTTCCACAGCCAGCTTCCGCGCCATGATGTCTACAGCCTCGGACCACCCGCCGATCTGGATGCGGCGGACGGCCTCGCCCATGTGCGAATGCGCCCCGTGCCCGCCGATCGCGTCGCCGGCAGCCGCGAGCGTCATGGCCGCGACCACGCCCGCGCAGAGAATGAGCACTGCGCGCGTGGACCACCGCCCGCCGAGCAACGCAAAGCCGAGCGCCCCAAAGGCGGCGAGTGAAACAAGCAGTCCTCCGGCCTTCGCCCCCACACCCGCCGAGCCTAGCAGCACGGCGGCCGTTCCCAGCAGCAGAAGAAGCAGCACGCGCACGCGCCCGAAGGGACGCCAGAGGCGGGCTGTGAGGGCGAGCAGCGTCCCGATGAGGGCACCCATCGCCTCATTGCCGATGCCGTAGAAGCGCGCGCCTTCAATGGCCGAGTAGCCGAGCAGCCCGCGCTGCATCAGCCGGCTGCCGGTCAGCATGTCCCCGACCAGAGCCGCCGCCAGGATGGTCAGCAGGAGGAGGGCCGCTTTGCGCGCCCCGAACCGTTTGGTCATGGCCCAGGCAAGTGCCAGGAGCAGGCCGAACCACCCAAGAAGTGACAGAACTGTCGTGCTGAACACGAGCGCGACGAGAAGGGCCAGGGGGACGACCGGCCCGAACTGGGGCAGCCGCTCCCGGAAGGCAAGTACGGTGCCGCCGAGCATCCAGACGGCAAGCGTGATCGCCAGGTAGGGCAGCACCTTCATGCCCCGCGCTTGTCTGACCGCCTGCTCCTCCAGGGCGCTCACCTGTCGTTCCGCGTCTGGCGCGGCGACTGCGGCCCAGACTTCGCCGAACGGCCGGATGGGAAATCCCTCTCGGCTGACGCCGTAGTACGCGGCGACGGTGGGGGCGAAGTCGGTGTTGACGACCAGCCCCACCCGGCGGGTGGACGGGGAGCGGAGCAGGCCCGCCGCGACGCCATCTCCCCATTCCAGGATGGGTGTCAGCCGCCGCCCCTGCGCGTAATCACGATCCCCCGCAAAGGGAGACAGGACAAGGAGGCGGCCATGCAGGCGGGCGATCTGCGCGGCGGCATGGCCGATGGTGACGTCCGCAGTGGGCGGATCTGAACCGGCGTCCCACACGAGGCACTGCCCCTGTACCGCCGTCAGGGCTGGGACGCGACGGACCGTGCCGTCGCTCATGGCCCCGACGCCGTCCGCAAACGGACCGCCTCCAGCCGCAAACGGACCGCCTCCAGCCGCGAGCGACACCCCTTTGGCGGCCAGTGCGTCCGCGAGGGCGCCCAGCCGGAGGCGGTAGCCGAGTCGTCCGTTCGCGCGCAGGACGGCGGGCCAGTGGACGTTGACGTAACGACCCGGCGTCGCCCGCCTACCGGTCCGCCGCGCGAAAAGGTCCCCCGCCGAAACCGCGAGGCCGGGGACGGCTGCCGGCGCGGGAAGGAAATCGGCGGCTTCCGCACTGCCCGCCGCGCGCGCCCCCGCGCCCAGGGTCAGGGCCGCACTTTCCGGCGTCTCGCGGGTGTGGTCGTTCGGCAGGCGGGCGGTCCGCGTGTTCAGGACGGCCAGCGCCCCCGACGCCATCAGGCGATGCAGGTGCGGCGCGTCGGCATCCCGCCAGCCTTGCAGGCTGGTCCCCGGCAGCAGGATGACGACGAGAGGCGGCCGCTGTGCCCCCGCCGCCGCCGCCAGTCCTAACAGCAGGCCGAGGAGCAGCCCCAGACGCCACACACGGGAACGCTTCATGGGCGCGTCAGGGCGGCGTCGAGCGCCTGCCGGACGGTGTCCACCCCGATCACCGTGATGTCCGGCGTGCGGCGCAGCCCGGCCTTGTTACGCGCGCAGATGATGGCCTGACGGAAGCCCATGCGCGCGGCCTCGCGCAGACGTAGGTCCATGTGGCCGACCGCGCGCACCTCCCCGCCCAGCCCGACCTCGCCGGCGAAGATCGTGCTGGAGTCCACGGGCCGCTCCTGGAAGTTCGAGGCGGCGGCGACCGCGACCGCGAGGTCTGCGGCCGGCTCGTCCACGCGCACACCCCCGGCGAGGTTGACGAACACGTCCTGGTTCGCGAGGCTGATCCCGACGCGCTTTTCCAGGACGGCGAGGATCAGGTTGACGCGGTTGGCATCCACGCCCGAAACCGTGCGGCGGGGGTTGGTCAAGTAGGAAGGCGCGACCAAGGCCTGCACCTCGATCAGCAGGGGCCGCGTCCCCTCCACCGTCGCCAAAACGGCGGACCCGGCGGTGTTCCCATTCCGCTCGGCCAGCAGCATCTCGGACGGGTTCGGCACCTCGACCAGCCCCTCCTCGTGCATCTCGAACAGCCCCAGTTCGTCCGTCGAGCCGAACCGGTTCTTGACGGCGCGCAGGATGCGGTAGGTGTAGTGCCGATCGCCTTCAAAGGTCAGCACCGTGTCTACCATGTGTTCCAGGACGCGCGGCCCGGCCAGCGCGCCGTCTTTGGTGACGTGGCCGACCAGGAAGATGGGGATGCCCTCGCCCTTGGCGACCAGGGCGAGCTGGGCGGTGGCGGCGCGGACCTGGGAGACGCTGCCCGCCGACGACTCGATCTCGGGGTGCTGCATCGTCTGGATGCTGTCAATGATGACGAACAGGGGCCGCTCGGCCTGGACCGTCGCCGCGATGAGCGTCACGTCCGTCTCGTTGTGCAGCAGCAGGTCGCCGCTCGTGATGCCCAGCCGTTCCGCCCGCAGCTTGATCTGCGTGGCCGACTCTTCCCCGGAGACATAGAGCGTTTTGCCGCCGCGCTCGGCGAGCTTGCCCGCGACCATGGTCAGCAGGGTACTCTTCCCCACGCCGGGATCGCCGCCGATGAGGGTGAGCGCGCCGCGCACGATGCCGCCGCCGAGGACGCGGTCGAACTCGCCCGTGCCGCTCAGGATGCGCCCTTCCTCGGAGGGGGAGGGGACGTCGCTCAGCCGCTGCGGTTTGCTCTGGCCGACAAAGGAGGTCGGCAGGGAGGCGCGGGCATTCAATGATTTCGGGGGGGCGGCGACCACCGTCTCTTCGAGGGTGCCCCACTCGTCGCAGGACGGGCACTTGCCGAGCCACTTGGGGCTTTCATGGCCGCACTGCCGGCAGACATATCGCGTTTGCGCTTTCGCCATGCCCTCATTGTACCTGATTTGACAGGGCCGCCCGTTTCTGCTAGAATCGGCCATCAAGATGTCTCTGGGTGAGGAGTGTTGTTCCATGCCAACCGTGCCGGAAACGCTGAAGGCGCTGTACGCCTTGCAGATCGTTGACAGTCAGATCCACAAGGCGAAACGGGCGCAGGCCGCGCTGGACAACGGCACGGCGGCGACGGCGGCGGCTGAGGCGGCTCACGCCCAGGAGCAGCAAAGGCGGAGCGCTCATCATAAGATTGCGGGCGACCTGAAAGACAGCGAGCTGAAGTCAGCGGCGGTCGAGACTAAAAGTAAGAACTATCAGCAGAAACTCTACCAGGGGACGGTGACCAACCCGAAAGAGCTGGCGAACATCGAAAAGGAGATCGAGGCGCTGGGGCGGCAGCGCTCGGATCTGGACGGGCGGATTCTGGAGCTGATGGACGAGGCCGAGCAGGCGCAGGCGGCCCTGACCGTGGCCGAGGAGCAGGCGCGTCAGGCGGACGGGCACCGGGCCGAGGTGGTTTCGTCCTTCAAGTCTCGGTATGAGGCGCTTGACCTGGAGTTGGCTGACTTGGCCCGGCAGCGACGGGACGCGGCGGCGGCGGTCGAGGACAAGGCGGCGCTGAAGCGCTACGAAGCCATCCGCGCCAAGCCCGGCGGCGTCGGGATCGCCCGGATCGAGGGGAACGCCTGCGGCGGGTGCCACATGACGCTGTCCTCCACTGCGATCAAAGCCGTCAAGGAAGGCGCGCAGATGCAGACCTGCGAGAACTGCGGCAGGCTCCTCACGCCCTGAGCGCGCCGCGCCTTGCGATTGACGCGCTTCGGAGCGGTGTGCTATAATGCCTTGAGGTACGCCGCTCACGATGTCGCAGAACACGCCGTCTCCATCCGATCCCGCCGACCCCGGCGGGGGCGACCTGCTGCCGTCCGTCTACGAAGACCGCCGGCAGTACAT
>CAXTWM010000140.1:0-12030 GCA_964247915.1 uncultured Armatimonadales bacterium
GACGGGACGCGGGAGGCAGGCGGGGCCGCCGTGACGGACAGCGGCAGGACGGCGAGCGCAGCGAAGAGGGCTGCTGTCGGCGGAAGGCGTTTCATAAGCATCAGCTCACAGGTGTCAGGCGGCGGCCAGCAAGTCCTCGGTGATGCCGCGCCGCTGTTCCAGCGCCATGCCGGTGCCCAGGGCGACGCAGGAAAGCGGGTCGTCGGCGACGTGCGTCGGGACGTTCGCGGTCTCGGCGATCAGGGTGTCCAGGCCGCGCAGCAGGGCCGTCCCGCCGGTCAGGGCGATGCCGCGCTCGATGATGTCCGAGGCCAGTTCGGGCGGCGTCTTTTCCAGCACGTTCTTGACCCGGCTCACGACCTGGCTGATCGGCTCGGCCATGCACTCGCGGATCTCCTGCGACGTGACCGTGACGGTCTGCGGCAGGCCGCTGAGGAGGTCGCGCCCGCGCACCTCCATCGCCGTCTCCTCCCGCAGCGGCGCGGCGCTGCCGATGGCGATCTTGATCTCCTCCGCCGTCCGGTCGCCGATCAGCAGGTTGTACGCCTGGCGGATGTGCCGGATGATGACGTCGTCGAGCTTCATGCCGCCGATGCGGAGACTCCGCGAGAGCACGATGCCGTCCAGGGAGAGCACGGCGATGTCGGTCGTGCCGCCGCCGATGTCCACCACCATGTTGCCGCCGGGCGAGGAGATCGGCAGGCCCGCCCCGATGGCCGCCGCCATCGGCTCCTCGATGGTCAGCGCCTCGCCCGCCCCCGCCGCCAGCGCCGCCTGCTTGACCGCCCGCTGCTCGACCGATGTGACGCCGGACGGCACGGCCAGCAGGACGCGCGGCTTGAACAGGCGCTTGACGCCGCAGACTTTGTGCAGGATGTGCTCCAGCATCCGCTGCGTCGTCGTGTAGTCCGCGATGACCCCCTCGGTCATGGGACGCACGGCGACGATATTGACTGGGGTGCGGCCCAGCATCTCGCGGGCCTTCTCGCCGACTGCGCGCACCTTCCGGGTGTTGACGTCCATCGCCACCACGGACGGCTCCCGCATGATGATCCCCTTGCCGTGGACGTAAACCAGGACGTTGGCCGTTCCCAGATCAATGCCGATGTCCTGGCTCAGACGGATCAAGAGGCCGCCCCCGTCGTCTGACGAGCGCTTCTCTCATCCGCCAGGTCGTCCGCCGACCCGACCCGCTCGACCTGGGCGCCGACCGCGCGCAGCTTGGCCTCGAAGCCCTCATAGCCCCGGTCCAGGTACTGGACGCCGGTGATCTCCGTCGTGCCCTCGGCGGCCAGCCCCGCCAGGATCAGGGCCGCCGTCGCCCGCAGGTCGTTGCCGGCCACCGGGGCGCCCGTCAGGCGCGGGACGCCTTTGATGATGGCGCTGCTGGATTCGGCCTTGATGTCCGCGCCCATCCGGGACAGCTCATCGATGTAGCGGAAGCGGCGCTCGTACACGGTCTCGGTGATGACCGAGGTCCCCGGCGCGAGCGTCATCAGGGCCGCGAACGGCGGCTGCATGTCGGTCGGGAATCCGGGGTGCGGGCTGGCGCTGACATTCGTCGCCTTGAGCGTCCGGCCGCGCGGAACGCGCACGCGCACGCCGTCATCATCGAAGCGCACTTCCGCGCCCGCCTCGGCCAGCTTGCGCGTCACCGGATGGACGTGCTCCTTGACGATGTCGCGCAGGTACAGGTCGCCGCCGGTGATGGCGGCGGCGACGGCATAAGTCCCCGCCTCGATCCGGTCGGCGTCCACCCGCATCTCCGCCCCGTGCAGCGCCTTGACGCCCTCGACGACGATCTCCTTGGTGCCCGCCCCGCGCACCTTCGCCCCCATCAGGTTCAGGATGTTGGCGGTCGCCACGACGTCCGGCTCTTCCGCCGCGTTGGAGATCGTCGTGATGCCGTCCGCCAGGGCCGCCGCGCACATCAGGTGCGTGGTCGCGCCGACGCTGGGGAAGTCCAGATAGATGCTCGCGCCGCGCAGGCCGTCCGGGGCGTGGGCCTGGACGAAGCCGTGCTCGACGCCGATGTTCGCCCCCATCCGCTCCAGCCCCTTCAGGTGGTAGTCCACCGGCCGCGCGCCGATGTCGCAGCCGCCCGGCAGGGCGACCCGCGCCCGGCTGAACCGGGCCAGCAGGGGGCCGAGCACGGAGAACGAAGCGCGCATCTTTTTGATCAGCTCGTAGGGGGCCTCAAAAGAGGTGAGGGAGGTGGCGTCAATGGTGACCACACCAGCCTCGGTGAAGTCGGCCCGGACGCCGAGGTGCCGCAACAGTTCGAGCAGGGTGAGGACGTCGCTGATGCGGGGAACATTGGTCAGGACCGTTTGGCCCTGTTCGGGGAGCACCGTGGCGGCCAGGATCGCCAGCGTGGCGTTCTTGCTGCCGCTCAGGCGCACGTCGCCTTCGAGGCGTCGTCCGCCCTCGGTTCGTATCTTCTGCAAATGCGGGTCCTCCTGCTCAGGGCGCGTGTCGCCGGTGATTCTGTGAGGGCGGGGGTGTGGGG
Source organism: uncultured Armatimonadales bacterium (assembly GCA_964247915.1). Lineage (GTDB taxonomy): Bacteria > Armatimonadota > Armatimonadia > Armatimonadales > Capsulimonadaceae > JANXMY01. Next base: position 2,510 of record CAXTWM010000140.1, read on the forward strand.
TGATCACCGGTCAATACATATCAATTCGCTACAGTATACAAGACTCGGGGCCGATTGTCAAGGGCGGCACGACCCGGAGAAGCCCCAACAGCGGCCCGGCACCTGGATTACCCGGCCCGGTCCGCGCCGCACGCCCCGATCCCCCCGCACTCCCGCCAGCGTCCGGGGCTTGCCTTCAGGACAGTTGCGGCCGGACGCTAGGCCGCAGCGTTTCTGAGCGAGGCAGCGTCCCGGCGCGGGGACGCCCCGAACATGCGCGAGTACTCGCGGCTGAACTGGGAGGGGCTTTCATAGCCGACCTGGAAGGCGGCGGTCTCCACACTGGCCTCGTCGGCGACCATCAGCCGCCGCGCTTCGAGCAGGCGGAGCTGCTTCTGATACTGGAGCGGCGTCATGGACGTGACCGACTTGAACCGGCGGTGGAAGGCCGAGGGACTCATCTGCGCGGCCGAGGCTAATTCCTCAATGCGAATCGGCTCCGAGAAACGCTCGCGCAGGGAGTGGATCGCGCGGATGACATCGCGCGTATGGCTTTTCGCCGTCGTCATTTTAATCACTTCGCCGCCCTGCGGGCCGGACAGGAGCCAGTAGCAGATCTCGCGCATGATCGCGGGGTAGAGGAAGGGGATCGCCTGCGGGGTGTCCAGGAGGCGCACCATCCGCAGCGCGCAGTCCGCCAGGGGGCCGTCGAAGTTCGTGACGAAGACGCCCCGCCCTACGTCACCGCTCACCCCCGCCGGGGCGTCCAAGCTCTCCATACTGCCCACGACCTCGCGCATGATCCCCAGATCGAACTCGATGATGACGCCCAGATACGGTTCGAGCGGACTGGCCTCCGCCACGGTGCCGAGGGCCGGCATCTCGACAGTGACCACCAGCGCCTGCCCCGCCCGATACTCAAACCGCCTGACCCCGAAGGTGGTCCACTTGGCCCCCTGAACGACGATGCAGAGCGCGGGCTTGTAGAGGAGGTGGTTTGGCCGCTTCTCGTGATCCGAGCGCAGGAGGGTCAGCCCTGGGACCGCCGTGACGAACGGGCTAGGCCCGCTCTGCGCCTCCGTGTAACGCCTGACCGCCCCCACTAACCCGTCCAGCATAATCACAATCTCCGGTAAGCCCTGTCTGTCGGGCAGAATCAGGCAAGAAACAGCAGAGTTTGGGCATTCACTCCCCAAAGGTGAGGGGGGGTACTATATCCCAGCAGCGTACAGGGAAAGGAAGACTCAAGTGGCAGAAAAATACTTAGGCGGTTCTCTTCAATTGGCGGATGATCTGGTCCTCAGCCGAATGGGCTATGGCGCGATGCAGCTCGCCGGCCCCCACGTTTTTGGCCCTCCCGCCGACCGCGCCGGGGCGATCGCCGTGCTGCGCGAGGTCGTCGCGCTCGGCATCACCCACATTGACACCAGCGACTTCTACGGCCCCCACGTCACCAACCAGATCATCCGGGAGGCGCTTCATCCCTACCCCGAGGATTTGCGGATCGTGACCAAGGTCGGCGCGCGGCGGGACGCGCAGGGGAACTGGCCCCAGGCGCTCGCCCCCGATGAACTCCGCCAGGCCGTCCAGGACAACCTCGCCAACCTCGGCGTCAGCGCCCTCGATGTCGTCAACCTGCGGGTCGGCGGCTTCAGCGCGGCGACGCCGGGTTCGCTCGCGGAGCCGTTCGCCGTACTCGCGGAAATGCAGCGGGAGGGGCTGATCAAACACCTCGGCGTCAGCACCGTCTCGCCGGAGCAGATCGCCGAGGCGCAGTCCATCGCTCCGATCGTCTGCGTGCAGAACTACTACAACATCGCCCACCGAGAGGATGACCCACTCATCGACTCGCTGGCCGAGCAGGGCGTTGCCTATGTGCCCTACTTCCCACTCGGCGGCTTCACACCCCTTCAGTCCGGCGCCCTGGCGACGGTCGCCTCAGAACTCCGATCAGCCCCCATGGCGGTCGCCCTCGCCTGGCTGCTGCAACGCTCTCCGAACATCCTGCTCATCCCCGGCACCTCCTCGGTAGCACACCTGCGCGATAACGTCGCGGCCGTCAGCCTGGAACTTCCGGCGGAGGCGCTTGCAAAACTGAACGCCATCGGCTCAGAGGCAAAAGAACGGGGGCAGCAGGAGTAGGCAGGAAACAGGAGAGTTCCGGCATTGCCCCCGGAAAGAGCGGCAGGTACTGGACCTCTTGTATAAGTCTTCGGCCTCTGCTCCCCTGGAATGAATTCCAGGTCTCCGATAGTGCAAATGTCACCCCAATAAAGCCTCCGCCTTCGCGGACAGAAGAGCAGGCACAAGACAAGGCTCGGGGGCAGGTCCTGAGCAGGTCTTTAGTCCGCGCAGGCGGACGGTTCTTAGTCCGCGCAGGCGGACGGATGCAAAGCTAAAGACCCGGAATTCATTCCGGGGACCCTTATGCAAGAGGTCTACTCTTTATACCACATCAACGTACCCAGGAGGGAACCATGTCAACAGAACAATCCTCGGTCTCCGAGGGAAAGATCGCCATCGTCACCGGCGGGAGCCGGGGGCTGGGCCGGAACACGGTGCTCAGTCTCGCCAGGCGCGGAGTCCGTTCGATCTTCACCTACAACTCGAATCAGGCAGAAGCCGACAAGGTCGTGGCCGAAGCGGGCGAAGCGGGAAGCAGGGCGACAGCCTTGCAGCTTAATACGGGAGAAGTCAGCACATTCGATGCGTTTGTGCAGGAAGTCGGCAAAGCGTTAGGGCAGATGGGGGCGGAACGCTTCGATTATCTTGTCAACAACGCCGGCACCTCGCACCACAACAGCATCGAGGCGACCACCGAGGAGGAACTGGACGGCCTTTACAACGTCCACTTCAAGGGCGTGTTCTTCCTGACCCAGAAGCTGCTCCCGCTCATCAACGACGGCGGACGCATCGTGAACGTCTCCTCCGGCCTGACCCGCGTCAGCTTCGCAGGGAGCGCCCCGTATGCGTCCATGAAGGGCGCGGTCGAAGTCCTCACCCGTTATCTGGCAAAGGAGCTGGGTCCGCGCCGGATCGCCGTCAACACCGTCGCGCCGGGCGCCATCCAGACGGACTTCAGCGGCGGCATGGTCCGTGACAACCCCGCCGTGAACAAAATGGTGTCGGACGCGACCGCACTCGGCCGACCCGGCCTGCCGGACGACATCGGCCCCATGATCGCCTCGCTGCTGTCCGAGGACAACCGCTGGGTCAACGCGCAGCGCATCGAGGTCGCGGGCGGCATGGCGATTTAGCCACGGAGGAGCCACAAAGGAGGGACGCGGGAAACCGCGCCCTCCGCCGGGGCGTGAAACGGGTCGTGGTGTGTTCGCCGCTCAGGACCAGCAGGTAAGTGTCGCTCGGCTTCACGGCGAGCGCGTACCGGCCCGCGTCATGCCGCACCGAGATCGGCATCGTCCCGGCCTCGACGTCACAGACGCGCACCGCTCGCGGTCGAGCCGCACGCCGAGGGACTTGAGTTGTGTCCCGGCCTGGGCCGCATCCGTAAAAGCCTTTCACTCCCGCTCCTCCGCCGCCGGGTCTTCCTCACCCAGATTCAGGACGCGCTTGAAGAAGGCCAGGGTGTCCTGGATGTGCGCGTCCCAGTACTCCCAGGTGTGGCCGCCGGGGTGCTCCTCGTACTCATGGGGGATGTCCTGAGCGGTCAACAGCGCGTCGAAGGCGCGGTTTTCTTCGATCAGAAAATCGTCCACGCCGCAGTCAATCCGCAGGGCGGGCAGCTTCGCGTGGTCAATGGTCTCCGCCAGGGCGAACGGGTCGTCCGGGCCGCCGAGGGGGTCGTGGCCGAAGACGGGTGCCCATTCGCGGCCCCACTCGTCCGCGCCGAAGTCCCGACGGGCGAATCCGACCGCGCCCGAATGGCTGACGGCGGCGCAGAACAGGTCCGGGTACTTGAGGGCCAGCTTGACCGCCCCGTAGCCGCCCATCGAAAGCCCGGCGATCACGCGGCCCTCGCGGGTGGGGATGGTCTGGAATGTCCGGTCCACGAAGCCGACGATGTCCCGGACGATGTTGGTCTCAAACGCCGCTTTGGGCTTGTCTTTGGCGTCGGTGTAGAACCCGCGCTCGCCGTTGGGCATGACGACGATCAGCGGCAGGCCCGCGACGTACCGCTCGATGCTGGACCGCCGGGTCCAGGCGGTGTGGTCGTCGGACAGGCCGTGCAGCAGGTAGAAGACGGGGAACGGCCCGGTCTTCCCCTCCGGCACGATTGCCGTGAACGAGATCATCTTCTCTAAGACGTTGCCTTGATCCAGGTGAAATTCGCAGACTGCCATTGTCGAATCCTCCGGCGGTCCCTGTTCGGGGCCGCCCGCCCCTTATCCTTCCCCTAACTGCCTCAGAGTCAGCTCGCGGCGGCGTTCGTACCGCTCGTCCGAGACGGCGGGGACCGCCCCCGCCGTTGAAACCGGCTCGGCCATCTCGATCCAGGACCGGCAGCCGCCGTACTGGCGCAGGACGGGGCGGGTCGTCGGCGCGGTCAGCCGGTAGGCCCGCAGTAGCAGCACGAAGACGGGCTTGTACGGCTCCCAGTCGTAGCGCCCGTGGATGAACTGCGGACTCCAGATGTGCTGCGGCGCGAGGTGGAGGAGCTTCGCGCGGTCGTCCACCCGCAGCACGTCGGTGACTTCGGCGGCGGCTTCAATGCGTATCTCCGTCGGCGACGTCTTGCGCGCTTCTTCCTCCCGGAGCCACTGCCCGAAGCACGGCTGCACGTCCCCCGCCCGCTCGGTCTCGTGTTCATAGGTGGGATACAGCAGGAACCGTTCGGCCCGCAGGTCGAAGTCTCCCGACTCCTCGATCAGCCCGCCCTTGCGGAGCAGGAGGATCTGATGCCCTTCCAGCAGCGACCGCTGGACGACCGCCCATTCTTTCAGGGCGACGGTGAGTTCATTTGACAGCATGATTTTACTTTGGTCTCCGGTACGCTGATGGAGGAGTGCCGAGGACTCGAACCCGGCAGGGGTACTTTACAGGCGCCCATGCAATCCACGAGTATGCATACACTGCCCGCGATATTATACCCGCCGCCCCAGCAGGAGCGGGTATAATAGGGCAGAGAGTCAGGAGGAACCCCCGATGGCGATTGCCGAAGCGGAAATCAAACCCGGAGCGCGGGTGACGGAAGACGAACTGCTGCGCCTGCCGAAAGATGGGCGCAAGTGGGAACTCGTGGATGGGAGGCTCACGGAAGTGCCAACGGAATGGGAACACGACATTTTCGGCGTCAACTTGATCGGCTTGATGCTGCCTTCGACTCGCGGGCGCGGGTTCATGTCCTCCGGGCAGGCGGGTTTTCGCATGAGTGAAGGCAATGTCCGCGCCCCGGATGTTTCTTACACGCGCAAAGAGCGCATACCCGGCGGTTTGCCGCCGCGCGGCTTCGGCGTCGCGGCCCCGGACTTGTGCGTGGAATTCATTTCCCCGTCCGAGAAGCCGACCGATATGGCTCGCAAGGTGCGCGAATATTTTGAGGGCGGGGCCGAGCAGGTCTGGCACATCTTCCCCGAAGAGCAGCGGGTGGTCGTGTTCACGTCCCCGACCGAGACGCGGACGCTGGATGCCGAAGACACGCTGACAGCAGAAGGCATCCTGCCCGGCTTTTCCTGCCGCGTCTCGGAAATCTTTACGAGGGAATGATCCGATCATGCAGTACCGCAACTTTGGAACCACGGACCTACGCGCCTCCGTCGTCGGCTTCGGCGTCTGGACGGTCTCAACGCGCATGTGGGGCGTCACCGACGAGGCCGTGCGCCTGCGCCTGCTGCGGCGGGCCTTTGAGCTGGGCGTGACGTTCTACGACACCGCCGACGTGTACGGCGACGGGCTGGGCGAGACCATCTTAGCCGAGGCGCTGGGCGCGCACCGGGACGCGCTGACGCTCGCCACCAAGTTCGGCTATGACTGGTACACCGCCCCCGGCGAGCAGCCCGGCGGGCGCGAGCGGCCCCACGACTGGTCGCCCGCCTACATCAAGCGCGCCTGCGAGGCCAGCCTGACGCGGCTGGGGACGGACCGCATCGACCTGTACCAGCTCCACAACCCGCGCGTGGAGGCATTGCGTCTGGACGACCTGTTCGCGGCCCTGGAAGAGCTAAAGGCGGAGGGCAAGATTCGCCACTACGGGGCCGCGCTCGGCCCGGCCATAGACATCCGGCAGGCCGAGGAGGGCGCCGTCGCCTTCCGCACCCGCCGGATGACCTCCGTCCAGATCATCTACAACCTGCTGGAACAGATGCTCGGCCCGGACGTCTTCGCCGCCGCCCGCGACACCGGCGGCGTCATGTGCCGCGTCCCGCACGCCTCCGGCCTATTGGAAGGCTCCTACACGGCCCAGACCGAGTTCGCGCCCGGCGACCACCGCAACTTCCGCGTGTCCACCAACGAGAAGCGCAAGGCGTGGCTCGACGACGGCCTGCAAAAGATCGAACGGCTTGATTTCCTCCTCAAAGGCACGGGCCGGACCTTGGGCCAGGCCGCCTTGCAGTGGCTCTGGTCCGAGCCGCTGCTGGCGACCGCCCTGCCCAACATCTACGACGAGAAGCAATTGGAAGAACTCTGCGCCGCCCCCGACACCCCCCCGCTGACGGCGGACGAACTGGCAAAGGTACAGAAGCTATACGCGAGCAACTTCGGCCTGCCGACGGCCTAAGGAGTAGGACGCCCCGGCTACCGCGTCAGGAGGGCCTGAACAGAGGCGGCGTAACGCGCCGCGCCCATCTGATCGAAGAGTTCGCCCGCGCACTCCAGGTGGAGATTCCGCGCGGCGTCACCCGCCGGGAAGTGGCGGCCCAGCTCGTAGTGCGCTAAGGCCCGCTCGAACGGCATCCCGAGCCGTTCCGCCGTGTGTAAGCTGCTGCGCCAGCACCGCCGCGCCCGGCCCGGACTTCTCCCCAGGTGGGCGGCCCATCCGGCACAAAGCAAGGCTCGTGGCCGAGCGATCGGGAAGACATGCGCCACCCGGTTGAGCGACTTGCAGGCACACAGGGCCTCCCGCGCCACACCGGCTGGGGCCGCCGCGCCGCCGCGCTCCCACAGCGTCAGGCAGACCTCCGCGACGCGGCCGTACCCCTCGATGGTCGAGACATAGACCGGTGCCAGCCGCGTCAGGATCTCCAGCGCGGCCTTCGCCGCCTCCCAAGCCGGCACGGTCTCGCCCCGGTACAGGTGCCCCAGACCGAGGTAGGCGAACCGCAACATCCGGTTCGGCAGGTCCGCCGCCTCAGGAGCGCCGGGCCGGGCCGCCGCGGCGGGCATTGCCAGGAGCGCCATCGCCTCGTCAACCTCACCCAGCATCAGCTTCTCTTGCGCCACCCCGATCAGGCCCCATTCCTCGGACACGGGATTGCCGCTCTCCCGCGCGCTCGCCAGTACTTCGCCGTACAGGTCCCGGCAGCGCCCGAAGTCACCCTGGTGGTGGTAGATCTCCCCCAGCATCGCCAGGCACTCCTCCCGGTGCGCGCGGTCATTAAGGCGCCCGTTGATCTCGACCGCCCGTTCCAGCACGGCCTCGGTGTGCGCCCATCCGCCGATGCCGACCCCGTACATGCCCGACAGTTCCAGCACCCATGCGAGCGAGGGGAGGTGGCCCGCGCCCTCGGCGATCTCGAGCGCCCTTCGCCGGTAAGGGCGGGCCAGGAAGTGCAGCGGGATCAGGCCCGCCGACAGGGAGATACTCGCACAGGCGCGCGCAAGCTCCGGTGCCGACCCACCCCGCTCGGCGAAGTTGCCGGATTGCAGCAAGGCGCTGACGAGCAGGACCGGCTCATTCGCCATGTAGTGGATCTCCCCCAGCCGCTCGTAGGCGTGGGCCAACTCCCGCGCGGGGACGCCGCCTGCTCCCTGCGAGACAAGGCGCGGGAAGGTCCGGAGTGCCGTCTGGAAGGCGGCCTGCTTCAGCAGGTTCCTCACCAGAGGCCATCCCGCAGAGGGGGCCGGATGTCCTAAGATCGCCACGGCCCGTTCGAAGTGCGCGCGGCTCCGCGCGTGCCTGCCCAGGCCCAGGTACGCTTCCCCCAGGTGCTGATCCCGTAGGTGCTGATCCCAGCGTGCCGCCCCACTTGCATCGCCGCCGGCCGCTTCGGGGCCGGCCTCGGAAAGGCCGGCCTCCAGAGCCTGCGCCCGGTTGATGAAGTCCACGGCCTCGCGGTAGGCCCCACCCCGCAGCGCCTGCTCGCCCGCCTTGTCCAGATATTCCACCGCCCGGCCCGCCGCCTCCGCACGACTCCAGTGGTGCGCCAGCAAGGAATAAAACGGCGAGAGGTCCTCCCCGTGGTGGCGCTCATGCCACTCCGCCACGGCCCGGTGCAGCGGCTGCCGCTGCGAGAACAGCATGCGGTCGTAGGCCACTTCCTGGATGATGACGTGCCGGAAGGCGAACACCGGGTCCGGCGCGGCGTCGTCCAGCACAGTCAGATCCGTCCCCGCCAGGGCCGTCAAGAGGCTCCTCAGCCCCGGCCTGTCGGCGTCCAGAGGGTAGATGTCGTGCAGCAGGCGGAAGGGGAACACCTGTCCGATGACGCTGGCGACCTTCAGCGCCAACTGTTGCGGCGGCGAGAGCCGGTCCAGACGGCTGGTGATCGCCCCCTGCACGCTCTCCGGGAACCGGAAGGCGCTGCGCTCCACGTCCGGGGCGAACCCGCATCGCCCGGCGTCGAACACGAGCGCGCCCGCCGCCCGGAGCGCGTAGGCCAGCTCCTCGCTGAAGAACGGGTTGCCCTGCGCCCGCTCGTGGATCAGCGCCGTCACGTCGGGCGCGACGATGACGCCCCCGAGCCGCCGGCTCACGAGCGACGCGATGACGTCCAGGGGCAGCCCGCCGAGGGGCACATGGACCAAGCCCGGCGTGTCCAGGAGCCGGCGGCGCTCGCCGGCCTCCGTCTCGAGCGCGGGCCGAGCCGTCATCAGGCAGAGGAGGCGGGGGGCGCGGGCGGCGACCAGCAGCAGCAAGGCCCACGAGGACGTGTCCAGGCGGTGGATGTCTTCCAGGATCAGCAGCGTCGGGGCCGCGTCCGCCGCTCCTTGCAGCAGGCGCAGCAGCAGGCCGTTCAGGCTGTCGCTCCGCACCTGCCCCGTCATCTCCCCGGTGACCTCATTCTCCGGCAGGTCCAGGGGCAGCAGGATGTTGAGCAGCGGGGCGAGCGGGGAAAGGGCGGGGGCGAACCCCAAGCAGTCCAGGGCGGCCCGACGCCGGGCGTCCGGCGGCGATGCCTCCTCGTACCGGAGCAGGCGGGCAAAGACGGGACGCCAGGCGTGATAGAGCGTCCCCGCCTCGGTGGCGCTACCCGCCCCGGCCAGGGTCTGTATCCCCGCCACCTCCGCCTGCGTGTGGACATCCTCCACCAGCCGCGACTTTCCGGCCCCGGCCGCCCCTTCGAGGAACACGCTCCCGCCGCGCCCCGCCCGCAGCGCCTCCAACCGGTCGCGCAGCAGGGACCGCTCGGCGTCCCGCCCGAAGAGTTCCCCCCGCGCCGCCCGTGACGCCGCCCTTGCCTGCGGCTGGTAGAGGGCCACAGGCC
>CAXTWM010000141.1:0-11919 GCA_964247915.1 uncultured Armatimonadales bacterium
ACCCGCGCCGCAACAACACGGTGCCGGGCCAGTTCTCCGAGTGGCTGCACGGGGAGACGCTGACCAACTCGGGCATGATGCTTTCGCCCTGGGACCCGCCGCGCTACCTGTGGGCGGCCATCGAAGGCGTCGGCGGTCTGGACCCGTCGGGGGACGGCGTCACCTTGAAGCCCCGCCCGGCGAGCGACTGGAAGTGGCTGGGCGTCCAGAACCTGCCCTACCGGGATAAGCGCCTGACCTACTTCGCCGTCCGCACGCCCAGCCTGGCGATCTACGCCAATTTCCACCCGCAGCAGTCGGACCCGTACCAGGCCTATGACGACGACATCAGCGACCATGTCCACGCCGGGCTGGACTCGGTCGTCACCCTGGGCCTGCGGACGGGGGACAAACTGGTCATCTTCGTCGGCAACACCAGCGAGCAGACCGTCAACACCTCCCTGCGCGTCGGCGTCCCCCTGTCCGGTGCCTACCGCGCCCGCGTCTACGAAAGCCTGCTTGGCGAGTGGGCCGACCACGGCCTGGTCCCCGCCGACCAGCTCACGCGCGGCCACGTCCTGAAGATCGAGCGCAAAGGCTTCAGCCTGCTGGAACTGACGCAGGAAGTGTGACCTGCGTTCGAGAATATCATGGGCGTAGTAGTCAAAACGCCCCACTCGAACGGAGGATCTACCGACATGAAACGCTTTTTCCCGCTCCCGTCGGTCCCAATCGGGTACTTCCGTCTGGGGGCGGCCGGCCTGGCGCTGCTCCCCATCCTCGGCGGCCTGTTGCTGTTCGGGGGACCGCCCCATTCTGCCCTGGCACAAGGAGCGCCCCCCGCGCCCGTGTCACAGTTTCCAGACAGGCCCACGCCGGAAGGTGATGTGTCCTTCCAGAATCTCCACTTCCAGCCGCTGGCGTCCGACAGGTTTCCGGCCTTCACTTCCAGGCTGAAAGTGGCCTACCACGACCACACCGTCACGATCACGGACGCCGGAAAGGGCGACGAGGCGGTGGTCTGGTCCGGGCCGGTCACGGGCGCCTCCTTCATCCTGGAGACGGCGGGCGGCAGCCACACACTCAAAGACGGCAGCGGCGCCGTGCTCTGGACCGACTCCGCCGACCTCGCCAAGCCGGACTTGCTCTTTGAAAAGGCATCGGACGGTCGTGCGCGTCTGACGGACAGGGCGGGGGCGACGCTCTGGTCGGGTCAACTTCCCCCAACGCTCCACGGAGAGGGATGGTCTCAATGCAGCGGCAGCCCCAGCGCCCGCATCTCAATCGTCACGCCCAGCATCCGCGTCGAGGGCGTGAACGGCGTTTTCCGGGTCACTTCCGGCAAACTGCTCTGGTCGGGACATCTGCCCCCGTCCGCCTTGATCGTTATCCGCGACGGACACACCTACATGGTCACGGGACCGAACGGCGGCGGCAGCGGGTCCGATGAGACCTGCCGGATCAGCCTGGAGGGCGGGGTTGAGAGTGTGACGGTCGCCGACACGAAAGGGCGGGCACTGGGAACGCAGACGGTAGATGCTCTCACGATCCGGTATACATTGGAGTCGTCCTTGCGGCCGGCCAGCCCGATGCAGATCTCGGACTGTAAAGCTCAGGATGGGCGCCTGGACGCAACCGGGACGCTGCTGCTGACATACCGGGACGGCTCAGGCCGTGTGGTGCGCCGGTCAAAGGTGTACAAAGACGCCCATGGCGGCTCCGGGTACATCAGCAATTAGCTCACTGACGTGATGCAAGGCGAGGTCGGCGCTCCCATCGGCTGGCTCTCCTCGCCTTTTGTTTCTCCTTGACTTCCCGCCGAAACCGTTGTAGAATCGTTCCGTAAGGAAACAGTTTTTGGTGACGGCAAGTTCAGTCTGGCAGGTTCAGCTTCTCGGCGGGTTTCAGATCCGCCAGGGGGACCGCCTCATCTCCCGGTTCAAGACGTACAGGATGGCCGTCCTGCTGGCGCGGCTGGCGCTGGTTCCCGAACGGGGGCACACCCGCGAGGAGCTGGTCGGGCTGCTCTGGCCGGATGCGGAGCCGGAAGCCGGGCGCGGCAGTTTGCGGACGGCCCTAGCCGGGCTGCGGCGGCAACTGGCCGATCCGGGTGAAACTGACCCCGACGGGGTGACTCCGCTGGAAACGGACCGGCTCCAGGTCCGACTACGCCCCGGCAGCGTGAGCGTGGATGTGGCCGAGTTCGAGGCGGCCGTCAAGGCGGCGGAGCGGGCGACGGGGCTGGGCCGGGCCGAGCGGCTGACCGGGGCGCTGGAACTGTACCGGGGCGAGCTGCTGCCGGGGTATCACGAGGATTGGATCGCGAGCGAGCGCGAGCGGCTGGCCCAGACGTACCGCGCGACTCTGCGCCGGCTGATTCTCGCCTGGGAGGAAGGCGGCGATCTTCCCCAGGCGCTCGAAGCCGCCCAACGGGCGGTGAGCTTGTTCCCCGCCGAGGAAGACATCCACCGGGAGCTGATACGGCTCTACGTGCGGATGGCGCGGGCGGACGAAGCCCGCCGCCAGTATCAGGTGCTGGAGCGGACGCTGCGGGATGAGGGGAGCGGCCCCCCGTCCCAGGCCACGCGCGCCCTGGTCGCCGCCCTGCTGGCGGGGGGCGGAGACGGACAAGCGGTGGCGCTCCCCCTCGCCCCGGCGGCTTCCCCCCGCTTTTCCCCCTTACCCGCACCGCTGACCCGCTTCTTTGGGCGGGACGACGAGATGGGCCGGCTGGGCGAATGGCTGCGCCGCCGAGATGTGCGTCTGGTCACGCTCACAGGGCCGGGCGGTGCGGGCAAGACGCGGCTCGCCCTCGAAACGGCGCGGCGTTCCACCGGGTTCTTTCAGGGCGCGGTCCTGTTCGTCGGGCTGGCGAGCCTGTCGGACGGGGACGGGGTTCTGGATGCCGTGGCCGACGCCCTGCGCCTGACGCTCACAGCCGGTCCGTCCCAAGAGGAGCAGGTCGCGGCGGCGCTGGACGGGCAGCCGACGTTGCTGATCCTGGACAACCTGGAGCAGATCGCCGAGAGCGCCGGCCCTCTTGTCGAGAGGCTGCTGACGCGCGTGCCTGACTTGATCTGCCTGGTCACCTCGCGCCAGCGGCTGGACATTCCCGGCGAGCGCGAGTTCCCCCTGCCCCCCCTGCCGGTGCCCCCGGCGCGGGCGGCGTCCCCTGCCGACTATCCCAGCGTGCAGCTCTTCGTGGACCGGGCACAGGCCGGCCTGCCCGACTTTCAGATCACGCCGGATAATGCCCCGGCCGTGGCTGCCCTTTGCGGATGGCTGGAAGGCAGCCCGCTCGCCCTGGAACTGGCCGCCGGATGGGCGCAGGCGCTGACCCCCGCCCAGATGCTGGCGCGGATGGGGGACCGGTTCTCCCTGCTGGTCAGCCGCCGCAAGGGAGCGCCGCCCCGGCACCGGACGCTGCGGGACGCCATCGAGTGGAGCTACCGCCTGCTGTCCCCCGAGTTGCAGCGGTTCTTCGTGCAGCTCTCGGTCTTCCGGGGCGGCTGGAGTCTGGAAGCCGCCCGGTCGGTGTGCGGAGCACCCGAAGCGCTGGATCTGCTCTCCCAATTGCGGGCGCGGTCGCTGCTGGTGACGGCGGAGGAGAACAGCGTCATGCGCTTCCGAATGCTGGACAGCCTGCGCGAGTTCGCCGAGGAGCAGAGGGCCGAGGATCAAGGGGCACAGGCGGACATCGCCCGCCGCCACGCCCACTACTTCTTGGGTTTCGCCCGCGAGGCCCAGGCGGCGCTCGGCGAACCGGACGAGGTCCGCCGGCTCGACGGCCTGGAGGCCGAACACGCGAACCTGCGCGCCGCCTTGGACTGGTGCCTGACAGAGCCGGACGGGGCCGAGGCCGGCATCCAGATGGTGGCCCTTCTCGGGCGCTTTTGGTACATGCGCGGGCACTGGCGCGAGCAGCGGCAGCTATTGGAAGCTTTGCTCGCCCGCCCCGGCGCGGGCGCGGCGGCGCGGGCGGCGGCGCTCTATCAGCTCGGCGACGCCGCCCGCTACCTGGAAGACAAGTCGGCGTCTCAAGAGGCTTACGGCCGAAGCCTGGCTCTGTTTGAAGGTTTGGGCGACCAAACGCGGGTGGCTCAATGCCTGCGCTCGCTGGGCCAGCTCGCCCAGGATCGGGGCGACTACCAGGCGGGGCGACTGTTCTTCGAGCGGTGTTTGGCGCTCCGGCGGGCCGACGGCGACGCCCACGACATTGCCGACGCGCTCCATAACCTGGGGCGGCTGGTCCAGGCGCAGGGCGACGTCGAGGCCGCCGGCGCGTTTTACCGGGAAAGCCTCGCACTCGCCCGGCAGGCGGGGGACGAGGCCGGGGCGGCGTCCGTCCTCACCGAGCTGGCGATGGCTGCCATGCGTGAGGGGCGGCACGAGGGGGCGCACGCTTTGCTGGAAGAGCGTCTGGCCACACTGAGGCGTCTGGGAGAGTGGAGCGGGATCGGCAACACGCTGGTGAACCTGAGTCACCTCGCCCAGACGCAGGGCGAGACGGCGCGGGCCTTGTCTCTGGTCGAGGAGGGGCTGTCGGTCTACCGCGCCCTGGGCTATCAGGAAGCCCTGGCCGACGCGCTGGGGCATCTGGCCGCCCTCGCCCGTTCCCACGGCGACGGTCCGCGCGCCGAGGCCGCCCTCCAGGAGAGCCGGGCGATCCGTCTCCGTCTGGCGGGAACCGTTTCGGAACCGGTGGGCCTGCCGGAGTAGGCACCGCGCCCTTCGTGGATTGTGTTCGCCCCTCCCGTTCACGAACGCGCCCGGAGTTGGTATAATGATTCCGAGGACGCCGCGCACGTTATGAGTTCCGACCGCTTTCAATTTTTGGAGTTCGGCGAAGACGAGGAACCGGCCTCGGACCGGGCCGTCTGGGAGGACGCCCCCACCCCGGTCCAGCGCGAACTCACCGGGGAACGGCTGGCGGACGGGACGCGGCTGGCGGAAGTGCGGCTGACGGACCCGCGCGGCTACCGGCTTTCCGATCGCGCCCAGGAGGACGAGGAGGAGGGCGTCGTCACCCTCAGTTCCCTGGTCACTCCCAAGCAGGGAAAGCCACCCCGGCTGCGCGTGACCGAGGTGCTGGGCGCGCGGGGCGAAGGGGCCGGGGAGTTCGGGTATCCGGCGGGCATGGCCGTGGACAGGGCCGGCGTGCTGTTCGTCGCCGACTCCAGCCACCACCGCTTGCAGCGCATCACGCCCGACGGCGGCGTCGCCATCATCGGCGGCAAGGGGGCGGGGCGCGGGCAGTTCGGGTCGCCCCAGGGGGTCGCCACGGACGAGGAGGACTCGTTCTACGTCGTCGAGCAGGGCAACCATCGGGTGCAGAAGTTCACGCGCGAGGGCGTGCTGGCGCTGGTTTTCGGCAGGCCGGGCAAGGGCGAGGGGGAACTGCACGGCCCGACCGCCATTGCGGTCGCGCCCGGCAGCGGCGACATCTTCGTCGCGGACACGGGCAACAGCCGCATCCAGCGCTTCAGCTATGAGGGCCGCTTCCTGGGCGTCCTCGGTGCCTCCGGGCTGTACGGGCCGGGACTGAGCAGCCCGCAGGCGCTGGCCGCCGCGCCGGGCGGCGGCCTGTACGCGGCGGAAACGCTGGGGGGCCGGCTGGTCGGCTTCGACCCGATGGGCCGCCCGGCCCGCCAGATCGGCGGGGCGCGGACGCGCGCGTCCGCCAGCGAGCTGATCCCCCTGTCGCTGCGCCAGCCCCGCGCGCTGGCCCTGGACCGGGCGGGCCTGCTGTACGTCGCCGACGCCGGGGAGCCGGACTCCATCACGGGCGAGACGCGCGGGCGCGTCCGGTGCCTGTCCCTGGCCGACGGCAGCGTCCTCACCACCCTGGAAAAGATCGGCCGCTCGCTCGGGACCCTGCTCCGCCCCGGCGGTCTGGCGGTCGGCCCCGCCGCCCACGGCGGGCAGGCGCGCGGCGCCCTGTACGTCGCCGACACGATGCACCACCGCATCCTGCGCTTCGTCTGGAGCTAACCGATGGCCCTGTTCAAGAAGCACTTCACCCTGACGGAAGCCCGCGCGGCCCTGCCCGCCCTGCGCCGCCGCCTGCTGCGGATCGGCGAACTGCTGGCCGAGGCCCGCCGCGCCCCCGATGCGCCCGGCGCGTCCCAGGTGGTGATCCTGCGCGGCAACGGCAAGGGGCCGATCGTCTCCGGCGCGGGCCGCTGGAAGGAGGAAGCCCAGCGCCTGATCGAAGGGATCGCCGACGAGGGCATCCAGATCAAGGACCTGGAGCGCGGCCTGGTGGATTTCCCACACTTCCTCGGCAGCGACCCGGCGCACGAGGTCTTTCTCTGCTGGCACTTGGGGGAAGACACGATTGACTTCTGGCATGAGATTGATGCAGGCATCGCCGGTCGCCGTCCCCTCTGAACTCCCCTTGGAGCTTTTCAAGGGCCGGATCAAGGCCGAGGCCGCTCGGCTCGGCTTCGCGGGGTGCGGCGTCACGACGGCGGACCCGCCGCCCCACCACCGCCACTACGCCCGCTGGCTGGCCGAGGGCAAGGCCGGTGAGATGCTGTACCTGGGCCGCCAGGAGCCGAAGCGCGGCGACTTGCAGCAAGTCCTCCCCGGCGCGCGCTCCGTCGTCTGCGTCGCGTTCAACTACTCGCCGGAGGAAGGAATGGCCCCCCCCGCCCCCAATTCTGGGGGAGCCAGAGGGGAACACCCCGTAGGGGTGCCGCTTGCCGCGCCCTCATTTCTTGCCGCGCCCTCTTCCCCTGATCCTAATCTGGCTCCCCCAGAATTGGGGGCGGGGGGGGTAATCGCCCGATACGCCCGCTTCGACGACTACCACGAAACACTCTGGGAGCGGTTGAATGCCCTGCTGGCCTTTATCCAGACGCTCGCCCCCGACGCGAACGGCAAGGTCTACTGCGACACCGGCCCCATCACCGAGCGCGACCTCGCCATGCGGGCGGGCTTGGGCTGGATCGGCAAGCACACCAACCTGATCTCGCGCCGGCTGGGCAACTGGTTTTTCCTCGGCGAGATCATTTTAGACATCGCCCTGCCGCCCGACGCGCCCGAGACGACCCACTGCGGGACGTGTACCCGCTGCCTCCCCGCCTGCCCGACGGGAGCCATTACGGCCCCCTACGAACTCGACGCCCGCCGCTGCATCTCCTACCTGACCATCGAACTCAAGGGCAGCATCCCCGTCGACCTGCGCCCGCTCATCGGCAGTCGCATTTACGGCTGCGACGACTGCCTCCAAGCCTGCCCGTGGAACAAGTTCGCCGTCCGCGCGACCGACCCCACCGTCGCCCCCCGCGCCGACCTGACGACGCCCGACCTCCTGGAACTGCTCGCCCTGGACGACGACGGCTTCCGGGAGAAGTTCCGCCACAGCCCCATCAAGCGCGCCAAGCGTCGCGGCCTCCTGCGGAACGTCTGCGTCGCCCTGGGCAACCTCGGCGACCCGCGTGCCCTGCCCGCCCTCCGCCGGACGGCGGAGCACGACCCGGAACCCCTGGTGCGCGAACACGCGGCCTGGGCGGTCGAGCGAATCACCGCCGCGCACTCAGGCGAGGCGACGGGCTTGTGACCGCCGCGCCCACCAGCCGGTGAGTGAAGCCGTTGTGCAGGCAACCGGAATCCAGGCTGCCTCCATGACGGCTATCTGCCCCAGGACGTCATTGACGACTCCGATCCGGGGCCACCAACGCAGCCCCGCACCGTTGAGGGCGGCACCCAGAGCGGCCTCCGCCGTCAGGGCTGCGAACACGCCTAGCCCCGGTCTGTTGGGTGTCCGCCAGCCGACTGCCAAGCCCAGGCCGATAGGGAGAGCGGCTATCTCAGACCAGACTAATGCGGAGGCGAGCTGTGTCGGGTGGCCCTCCAGCCACGCTCTCAGCCACGGCAGCCAGTGATTGTCCAGCGGAGCCAGGGACAAAAGGACGAGTATCGGTGTATAGGCCAGCATCAGAGTCGGCATCGACAGCCGCAGTGCCGGCATCGTGGCCTCGTACACATCCTGGAGTGTGAGGCGGCGGGGTGCCCGCGTCCACTCCCGCCGCCACTGGCTCAGGAAGTCCTCCGCGCCGCCAAACTGGCGCAGCGCCTCCGTCACGGCCTCACCTTCGGCCATGCCGAGTTCCCGGTAGGCGTCCACGCGCGCCCACAGGTGTTCGCGCAGCTCGCGCCGCAGCTCGTCCCGGTGGAACGGGGACAGGCGGCGCGTCAGCGGGGCTAAGATTTGGTCAAGATAGGCTTCCACCCGGCGCGGGGCAGAGGCGAGGGGATCGCGTTCCATGTGAGGGTTCTCCTTCAGTTGGGGGTTTAGGGGCGGGGGCGAGGACGCGGCTGACGGCCTCTGCGAACTGATGCCAGCCCCGGCTCCACTCGTCCAGCTTCTTCTCGCCCGCTGGGGTCAGCCGGTAGACCTTGCGCTCCCGGCCTCCCGGCGGCGTCTCCCACTCACTGACGACTAGCCCGTCGCGCTCCAGGGCGTGCAGGGCGGGGTAGAGCGTGCCTTCGCGGAGCTGCAAGGCGTTCTCCGTGCGCCGCTCGATGGTGCGGGCCAGCCCATAGCCGTGCGCCGGGCCGTCGCGCAGCGTCGCCAGGAGGAGCAGGGCCAGCCCGCCTTTGAGGTAGTCCTGCGCCGGACCGGTCGCGGTGGGGGTGTTCATGCGCCCATTATACATAGGTAATCTAGGTGTTGTCAAGGGGGCTGATTGACTTCCCTGCCCCTTTCGTTTATAATAGGCCGGAACTGGTAACAGTAACAGCATTAGGCGTCTGCGGGGCGCTTCTAAGGAGACAACACATGGCGGAAGTAGACTTCAAAGAGCTGGCGGCGCAGCTCCGGGTGGACAGCATTCGGTGTACGACGGCGGCGGGGTCAGGACACCCGACTTCGTCCATGTCGGCGGCAGACCTCATGGCCGTGCTGCTCGGCAAGTACCTCCGGTACGACTGGGCGAACCAGAAGAACCCCGGCAACGACCACCTGATCTTCAGCAAGGGCCACGCCTGCCCCCTGCTGTATTCCATGTTCAAGGCGGCGGGCGCGATCTCCGACGAGGAGCTGCTGACCCTGCGCCAGTTCGGCAGCCGGCTGGAAGGGCACCCGAACCCCCATGTGACGCCTTATACCGATGTCGCGACGGGGTCGCTCGGCCAGGGCCTGCCCATCGGCGTCGGCATGGCGCTGGACGGCAAGTACCTGGACAAGCTGCCCTTCCGCGTCTGGGTCGTCTTGGGGGACTCCGAGGTGGCCGAAGGCTCCATCTGGGAGGCCTGCGACAAGGCCCAGCACTACAAGCTCCACAACCTGATTGCCATCCTGGACATGAACCGGCTGGGCCAGCGCGGCGAGACCGACCTGGGCTGGGATGCGCCCGTGTATGCCGCCCGCGCCCGCGCGTTCGGCTGCCACGCCATCGAGATTGATGGGCACGACCTGGGGGCCATTGACGCCGCCTACGCCGAGGCGCTGGCGCAGACCGAGAAGCCGACGTGGATCATCGCCAAGACCGACAAAGGCCACGGCGTCTCGTTCCTGTCCAACAAGGAGGGCTGGCACGGCAAGGCGCTCAACGCCGATCAGGCCAAGGACGCCATCGCGGAACTCGGCGGCGAGCGGCATATCATCGTGGACGTCGAGAAGCCGAGCGACCAGGCGCCCGCCGCCCCCGCCGCGACCGGCCCGCTGAAGCTGCCCGTGTACGAGATGGGCACCAAGGAGGCCACGCGCAAGGCGTATGGCGACGCCCTGACCGCCCTGGGCGGCTTCCGGGCGGACGTCGTCGCGCTGGACGGCGAGGTGTCCAACTCCACCTTCGCCGACGAGTTCAACAAGGCGTTCCCGGACCGCTTTTTCGAGATGTACATCGCCGAGCAGCAGCTCGTGTCGGCCGCCGTCGGCCTGGCGACGCGCGGCAAGCGCGCCTTCGCCTCGACCTTCGCCGCCTTCTTCTCCCGTGCCTACGACCAGATCCGCATGGCCTCCATCTCCAACGCCTCCCTCTGCCTCAGTGGGTCCCACGCGGGCGTTTCCATCGGCGAGGACGGCCCCTCGCAGATGGCCCTGGAAGACCTCGCCATGATGCGCGCCGTCTGCGACAGCACGGTCCTCTACCCCAGCGACCCCAACCAGACGGCCCATCTGATCCACCTCATGGCCGACCTGCCGCACGTCTCGTACATCCGCACGACGCGCGAGAAGACGCCGATCCTGTACGGGCCGGACGAGACCTTTGAAGTGGGCGGCTCTAAGCTGGTCCACCACTCGGACGGCGACCAGGTCGCGGTCGTGGCGGCGGGCATTACGGTCCACGAGGCCAACAAGGCGTATGACCGGCTCAAGGCCGAGGGCATCCCCATCCGGCTGATCGACGCCTACTCGGTCAAGCCGATTGACCGAGAGACCCTGCACCGGGCCGCGCAGGACTGCGGCGGCAAGTTGGTCGTCGTTGAGGACCACTGGTTCGAGGGCGGCCTGGGCGACGCCGTGCTGGACGCCTTCGTCGGCGTCGGCGACCACGCCCCCACGGTCGTCAAGCTCGCCGTCTCCAAGATGCCCGGCTCCGGTAAGCCCGCCGAACTGCTCCACGCCGCCCGGATAGACGCCGACGCCATCGTCGAAGCCGTCAAGTCTCTGCTGTAATCGCTTGACTAGGACGCTGCGCCCGGTAAATCGGGCGCAGCTTTTTCGCTCCGGTTTTCGTGCAGAGCCGTCAACAGAAATCTTATCATACAGAAGAAGGCCGTATGGCTACTATGACAGCGCAAAAGGTCTCCGCCAAACCACCCGGCACCAGCCGTCAGCTTGGCTGGAGTGGCCTGGTTCTGGAAATGATCCTTCATCCCGGCGGCGAGTTTCAAAACGCTCCCGCGCCGAACCATCTCGTGTGTTTAAACCTCGGGGGACTTCTTTGCCTTGAGCGGGGTGAGGACGGGAGTCGTATTCAGCAGCAGCAGATGCCCGGCGGGTTTGCGACTGTGATCGCCGCCGGCCAGCCTAGTCTGTGGCGCCATGCCGCAACGGCGCATCATCTCCATCTGCACCTTTCTCCGGCGTTGCTGGACCGAACGGCGGAGCTGATGACTCCGGGGCGCACCGGCACGCTGGCCGGAATAAGCGCCATGCCGTTCTATGATCCGCATGTGGAGCAGATTGCCGGGCTGCTGCGGCAGGAAATGGAGGCCGGGGGGCCATCCGGGAACCTGTATGCCGAGACGCTGGCGTCGGCACTCAGCGTCCGCCTTTTACAGCGGGAACACGACCTGGCTCATCTGCCGGTTCTGCCTTCATCACCGACAAAGCTCCGCCTGGAACTGCAACGGGCGACGGCCTACATCCAAGACAATCTGGCCTCTGACTTGTCGCTGAACGCCATCGCACGGGAAGCCGGACTGAGTTCTTACCACTTCGCCCGTTTGTTCGCCGAAGCGTTCGGAGTCGCGCCGCATCAGTACGTCATTCAAGCACGGGTCGAGCGTGCAAGAGTGTTGATCACGCGGGACGGCCTGCCGCCCGGCGAGGCGGCGCAGCGCGTCGGCTTCGCGGATCAAAGCCACCTCACCCGCCACTTCAAGCGCCTTGTCGGCGTCACCCCCCGCGCCTTCGCGCGCGACACGAGCCGCAGGACGACTTTTTAGCAAGATCGTTCCATAAACTTCCCCCGATTGTCCAAGACTCCCCGTCCGCCGCTGTTGTATAATCCTGTCCATGCCGAGGCCGATCATGGCCCGCAGGACAGGAGACAGGAATGCAACGAAACAGCCAAATCACAGGGGCGGCGCTCGTCACCGGCGCGTCCGGCGGGATCGGCAAGGGCATCGCCGAGCGGCTGGCCGCGGACGGCTTTGCCGTCGTCGCCCACTACGCCGGAAGCTCCGAAAAAGCGGAGGAGGCGGTCAAAAACATCACCGCCGCGGGCGGCAGGGCTGTCGCCGTCAAAGCGGACATCTCAAGCC
>CAXTWM010000142.1:0-11892 GCA_964247915.1 uncultured Armatimonadales bacterium
GGGCAGGGGCGGCTCACGCCGAATGTCGAGAAAGACGCCGACCACATCGGCACCGTCGACGCCCGCACGGGCTACCAGACGCGCTCGCTGATGACCGTCCCGCTGCACGCCCGCCAGGGGGTGCCGCTGGGCGTCATGCAGTTCGTCAACAAGCGGGTGGGGGATTTCGACGCCGGGGACATGGCCGTCAGTGAGATCGTCGGCAGCCTCGTCGCCCTGGCCCTCCAGAACGCCCTGCTGGCGCGGGAAGCCAACCTCGCCGCCGTCGCCCGCTCCGTGGGCGAGATCAGTCACGACATCGGCAACATGCTCACCCACGTCCTGCCCTACGTCGAAACGCTGGAAGGCTGCATCGCCGACGTGCGCGCGGGCAAGCCCGACGCTCTGGACTGCCTGGAAAGCTTCTACGAGGAGGTGCGGGAGAATGTCGCGGACGGCGTCCAGCAGGTGACGGCCCGCACCCGCGAGATCGCCTCCGCCCTCAAAGGCGAGGTCGCCCCGCTGGACTTCAAGCCGGGCCGGCCGTTCGACACGACCGGGCGCGTCGTCCAGTCGCTCGCCGCCGCCGCCCAGCGGGCGGGAATCGCGCTGCGCGCGGAAGGCGACAGCGCCCTCGAAGCCGTTATAGACAGCCATCGCCTGTATAACGCCCTGTATAATCTCGTGAACAACGCCCTGCCGGAGACGCCCGACGGGGGTTCCATCACGCTGACGGTCGCCGCCGACCCCGCCCCCGACTTCTACCGCATTTCCGTCGCGGACACCGGGAAAGGAATGCCGGAAGAGGTCCAGCGGAAGCTGTTCACCGACGCCGCCTACTCCACCAAGCCCGGCGGGACCGGGTTGGGGACGCGGATCGTCCGGCGCATCGTCGAGCAGCACGGCGGCACCCCCGCCGTCGCCAGCGCGCCGGGGCAGGGGACGACCTTCACTCTCCGCCTGCCGAAGACGCCGCCGCAAGCGACAGGAAAGGACGCCCTGCCTGCCGATCCTGGGGGCTAAGGTGCCCTTCCCGCCCCTATCACCTATCACTGCGGGCCGGAGGCTGATGGCGGCGCGCTCGGCGGCGTTACCAGTTCTAAGCCGCTTGTCGGTACTTGCCCAAAGCGAGTTCGAGTGGATTCTGAAGAAACGGAGGGCAGACGGAGCAAAACCGCGTCCGGCGAATAGCTTTGAAGCGCCTGCGGCAGCAACGGCAGCAGCGGGGCCGCCTCCGTCAACTGGGACGGGCTTAAGGTCGAGGCCGAAAGTCCCGCCCCCAGCAGCGCCGTCCGCGCGGCATCGTCCAGGCTCCCGTACAGGTGAACTGTGTGCGAGAAGAACTTCGACAGACTGGTCGCGTCTTCGAAGGGGGGCTGCCGCGTCTTATATGTAAAGAAGTCAAAATCCTGCGGCATTTTCCCTAGCTGCTTTTGGTGCTTGATCGGCTCAAACAGCTTGGCCGCCGAAGCGGCATTCTGCGGAGCTAAGTCTTTCTCCTCCGGCTGGAACAAAGACAAGCCGTTGTGTATCTGCCAGGGCGTCAGCGTAGAGGACACCTCCGCCGCCCAGTCCCAGTCCCCTTTGATCGCAGACGCTTTCTCCTCCGGCGTCTGCGGCACGGCAGGCGTGGCCGCCTGCGCCGCCGCCTCCTGCTGCCGTGCCTGGAGCAGCAGCCCGAACCAGCGGCGCAGAAGCGGCTGCGGGACTTCCAGGTCGTCATCCCGATACCAGCGGTTGTTGCGGATGAGGACGAGGCCGTCGGCAGTGCGCTTCCAGCTTATGTCGCGCTTGGCCGCCATCTCGTCCAGTTCCGCCGCCAGCGGGCGGCGCAGCGGCTGCTTCCTCTGCTCCGGGGGCATGGTGGAGCCGCCGTCCGAGTAGTAGTCACAGATATACTCCATGCCGCCGCGCTCCCCCAGCCAGTCCGTCTGCGCCGCCCGGCTGGTGCCGATCTGGAAAGGATGGCCGTAGTCGGGCGGCAGCGCGGGCAGTGTGTTGGGCCAGACGCGCCCGCGCTGGTAGTCGGCGAGCTGCTTCCAGGCTAAAGGCGCGGCGTCTCCCATGCCGTACACCAGGTACATGATGAACTTCCACTCCTCCGGCGCGGCATCGCCCTTCTTCCGCAAGTCATCGGCCTGTTTCTTCCACCCCGGCCCGGTCAGCCCGCCGCCGTAAACAAAGTCGGCGAGTTGCGATTGATCCAGCATCAGGAGCGACTGGCTTAAGCTTGGAGTCGGGGGGAGGTGTAGTTCCAACAGCGTGTTGAGCAGCGGCGGGCCGTTGAAGGGCCGGGCGTCAACGGCAATCCCCGCATTGTGGAAGAAGAAGTAGACCTTGCTCGGATCAAAGGCCGCCAGGCCGTTCTGCGCTTGAGCCGCATACTTCTGGAAGGCGGGCGGGGCTCCGGCCAGGTGGTTGGTGATGTAGTCCTGCATCGCCGTCTTGAACATCGTCTGCGTCTGCGGCGGCATCTGCGACAGCCAGCCGACCGAGCCGTAGTACTCACCGCCACCGCTATAGCTTACATGTGCCACCTCATAGAAGGCCGTCTCCTCCATGTTGGCGGCGATCTGCTCTTTGAGAGTCTGCGGCAGCGTGTGAAAGAAGTCGTGCTGGTTCGCCATCTCCTCCTCAACCGCGTGGTCGGACGGCTCCGGCTCAGGGTCATCAAGCTGACGGCGGCGGGCTTTGGTCTCCATAGCCGCCAGCACCGCCTGCCGCTGGGCCGCCAGCGCCTTCTCCCGCTCGCCCAGGAACAGCCGCCACCACTCGGCGCGGGCAAAGGCGGCTTTGTCGGTCAAGGACAGGTGGTAGCCCTCGTTGGTGCGCGTCCACGTCCCCGGCAGCATCTCGGCCAGCGCGGTCATCAGGGTCCGCAGGGGGCGGTGGTTGAGGCGGATTTGCAGCTTGAGAGCTTCGCAGTTGTGGGAGGCGGTCAGGACCAGCTTGTCCGGGTCCGGCTTGGCGTCCGTGCTCGGCTTGGCGTCCGTGCTTTTGTCCGGGCTTGGCTTCACGCTTTCTTTTTGCAGCACTTCCTCTAGGGGAACGCTGATGACATCTAAAGAGATCAGGCGGTCCAGGCGCTTGTCGTCGGCGAGCATCTGCTTCTGGCTGAGAGCTTCCGTGGGGCTGAGGCCCAGAGATGCTGCGGAAGCCTGGGATGAGGCGGCAGGCTTCTGGACGGCAGGCTTGGGAGCCGCAGATTTCTGGGCGAGGCTGGGGGTAGGCAGCGCGGCGAGGAGAAGGGAGAACGCCGCCCACGGGAAGGACCAAAGGGCGCGGTAGGAAGATGATGCTCTGTTCACGGGCGGGCCTCCGGTGTCAGGAGTGGAAACGTCTCCGGTGTCAGGAGTGGAGCGGGGTCTCAGCCGCTCCGGGGCAGGAGTGTGGCTTGCGCGGTCTCCCCTGAAAGAACTTGGAAAGAGCGCCGTTTTGTCTCTGTTCTGCTGAGGCCATTATACAGCAATGCAACAAAAGATACAATAGGTCACAAAAACAGTTGTGGGGTCTTTCTCCCGCCTCATGTTCATGTCGCCTGTTCGGTCCGGCTACTCGCCCCACTCGAAATGCACGATGTCGCCGTTGTGGCGGAGCACGTCAGCAATCGCGTCCCGCGTGACCTCCCGCGCCAGCGTGATCTGCAAGCGGGCCACTTCGGAGTTCGCCATCTTTTCCAGCTTCAGGTCGCGCGTCTTGACGTTCTGCTGGTGGAGGTGGTCGAGCATCAGCCCGACGGCTTCCAGAGGATTGCAGTCGGGCTTGAACACGACGGTCAGCGCCTGCCGCCGCCGCTGGCGGATCAGGTCTTCTTCAAAGGTATTGAGGAGGGTCAGGGTGAAGAGGATGAGGAGGGTCGCGACCGCCCCCAGTTCCGCGAACAGGCCGCCGTAGCCGACCGCGATACCGACCCCGGCGATGGCCCACAGGCTGGCCGCCGTGGTCAGCCCGTGAACCAGGCCGCCCGTGCCCTCGCGGATGATGGTCCCCGCGCCGAGGAAACCAACGCCCGTCACGACCTGGGCCGCGATCCGGTCGCCGTTCGGGCCGAACGAGTGCGAAATCTCCGTGATGAGGGCCGCCCCGACACAGACCAGGATGTGCGTCCGCAGCCCGGCGGGCCGGGCGTGCCGCTCCCGCTCCCAGCCGATCAGGCCGCCGAGCAGCAGGGCGAGGAGCAGCAGGCCAGTCAGATGGACCAGCGGCAGTTGCAGGACGGCGGCGAGGCTCAGGCGGCGACCTCCGCCTTCAAGGACTGCACCAGGCCAGCGACATGCGCCGCCGCGCCCGCGACAGGGACGGCGGCCTTATTCGCGCCGTCGCGCCGCAGGCTGACCTCGACCGTGCCCTCCGCCAGCGACTTGCCGACCACGACCTTGACGGGGATGCCCAGCAGGTCGGCGTCTTTGAACTTGACGCCGGGGCGGTCATCCCGGTCGTCCAGCAGGACATCCATTCCACTCACTTGCAGGTCGTGGTACAGATCCTCCGCCGCCTGCTTCTGGGCGTCGTCCTTCACGCCCACCAGCACGACCACGACCTCGAACGGCGCGATGGGGATGGGCCAGCGGATGCCGTTCTCGTCATGGTGCTGCTCGATCGCCGCCGCCATCAGCCGCGACACGCCGACGCCATAAGAGCCGCCCAGCAGAAGCTGCGTCGCGCCGGTCTCGTCCGTGAACGTCGCGTTCATCGCCGCCGAATACTTGGTCTCGAAGTTGAAGACGTGGCCGACCTCGATCCCGCGCTGCGTTTGGAGCCGCCCCTCGGGGTCTTCGGGGCTGACATCGCCCTCGACCGCCGTCCGCAGATCCAGGTACTCGGGGTGGGCGAAGTCGCGCCCCGGCAGGACGTGGATCAGGTGCGCGTCCGCCTCGTTCGCGCCCGTGACGCCGTCGCGAATGAACTCGACCTCACGGTCGGCGACCACGCGGACATCGGAAGCCAGCCCGACCGGCCCGGCGAAGCCGACGGGGGCGCCCGTCACCTTCTGGACGACGTCGGGCTGGGCCAGCGGCGACGGCCCGCCCAGCAACTTCGCCAGCTTGGCCTCTTGCAGTTCTCGGTCCCCGCGCACCAGCACGACGACCGGCTGGCCGTCCGGGGCGACCACGACCAGCGTCTTGATGAGCCGCGCAGCGGGGACATGGAGGAAGCCGGAAACAGCCTCAATCGTGCTGACGCCGGGCGTGGCGACTTTTTCGGTCGCCGCGACTTCCATGTCCGGGTCTTCGGCGGGCGCGGGGATCGCCTCGCATCGCTCGGCGTTGGCCGCGTAACCGGTCTTGTCACAGCGCAGCACGGTGTCCTCGCCTTCGTCCGAGAGCACCATGAACTCCTCGCTCTGCGACCCGCCGATGGCACCCGAGTCGGCCTCCACCGACAGCGCGGCTAGCCCGCAGCGGGCGAACATCCGGCTGAACGCCTCGCGGACGTTCCGGTACGCCTGCTGGTTGCTCGCCGCGTCCTTGTCGAACGAATAGGCGTCCAGCATCAGGAACTCGCGCCCGCGAATCAGGCCCCCGCGCGGGCGCGGCTCGTTGCGGAACTTGGTTTGGATCTGGTACGGCAGGAACGGCAACTGTTTGTACGACTGGATATCTCCCCGCGCGATGGCCGTGATGACCTCCTCGTGTGTGAAGCCGAGAAAATAGTCGTGCTGGGGGACCGTGAACAGCACGTCCACCTTGTCCCGGCCCGACTCTTCCAGAATCTTGCGCGGGAACAGGGACGGCATCAGCATCTCGTTCCCGCCGATGTTGTCCATCTCTTCGCGCAGGATATGGGAAATCTTGTTCAGCACCCGCAGGCCGAGCGGCAGGTAGGAGTAGACGCCGCTGGCGAGTGACCGGATGAAACCGCCACGCAGGAGCAGCTTATGGCTGAGAAGCTCGGCCTCGCTGGGGGCGTCTCGGAGGGTGGGGGCAAACAGTTGTGAATAACGCATGAATTTATGTGATCCTCTTAGGCCGTCACGCAACGACTAGTGCTCGGCGACTGTCGTACCAGGCATTCACGGCGCTGATGATCTTTGTTAGCTCTTCCGTCTTAGGCGGTTCCGTGTTGTCCAGGCGCCGCAGCGTCGTGTCCGTGTTGAAAATGAGTTCGCTCCGCCTCGCCTGCACGGCAGGTTCTTGAATCCATTTCCAATACCCCTGGTCGCCCTCCATCACGAACACGAACAGGCAAAGAGGGAAAGGGATGTCCCGAACCGCAGGAGCATTGACCCATCTGGCGTCAATGTTCACCCCACTGATTTGGTTCATTAGACCTTTTAGCATGACGCCGAAGTAGCGCCCGACATCATGCCCATCTTGTTGAACCGAAACAAGCAAATCGGTTCCAAGTGGAAGCCCCTGACGAATCACGGTCAAATCATCGCGCCGCGTCAAATAGATTTCGGCAAGTCGTTCTGTGCGTTCTTCTAAAAACCACTTGGGTATGTTTGACATTTGCTAACTCCCGCGCACGTTGGAGAAAACCGAGAACATCTTGGGCTTCCTGGTCGTCACCGATTGGTTCCAGTATGCCTGCACCTCATCCCAAAGCCGCCTGCGGTTGGTCCGATCCAGGGGATAGGCTGTACTCATGCTCGGGATGTTCTTCTGGCTTTCCCCGTTGGCGGATGCGATAAATACCTCTTCAGTAACGGCGTCAACACCCATGATGTAGGTCGGAGCCGGAAACGAAGCCAGCCCGCGCAAATTGGCACTGGTCACTTGAACTCTCAGCCGTTTTTCTTTTGTCGTATAGCCCTCTCGTGTGGTTTTTACTTGAACGAAGAAGAACCGTCCTGTGCTGCTCCCTTCCAGCAGCACGAGATAGTCCGCGAAGGGAAACTTGTCGCCCAAAAACTGCGGACGGAACAGCGGCCCGCGTTCCTCATCGAGATCGGTCATGCGGATAAAGAAGATGTTCTCTCCGCGCAGCCCTAATATATCCGTTGATTGTCTCACTGAGGCAGTTGATGGTTCACGGTGCGGAGGATGTCGTTGGACATGATCGCAAGGAACAGGAGGCCGATGATCCCAAGGCCCGTCATCAGGAACCACTGCTGCTGCTGCTCGGTCAGACGCTTACCGCGTCGTACCCACTCGATGAAGAACGTCAGCAGGTGGCCGCCGTCCAGGACGGGAATCGGCAGCAGATTGAAGACCGCTAGACTCACGGACAGGCTGGCCATCAGATTGACTTTGTCCACCAGGCCGTTCTTTGCGACCACCCCGGTCGCCTGGTACATGAAGATGATCCCGCCGGCGTTCTCCTTGAGCTGACGCGGGCGCTGGACCATCTCGCCCATGCGCTCAAGGAGCGACACGATGACCAGATTGCCCGTCTTGATCGAGGCGATCAGGCCGAGGTGTTCCAGCTCAATGGAGGGATCAATCTTCAGCGCCCCGATCTCGTGCGAGTTCAGGGACGGCAGTGTATCGGGCGCGAGAACGGCGGGGAGCGTCCCGTGGAGCGTGATAGGATCGTCACTCGTGGGGCGAGTCACGACGATGTCAACGGGCCGGTTGGCGTCCCGCCGCAGGATCTCCAACGCCTGAGCGCCGCTCTCGATCTTCTCCGCGCCGATGCCCCGGATGGTGTCCCCCGGCTGGAGGCCCATCTGCCGGCCAAGACTGCCCGGCTGGACGACGTCCGTGTTGATGACAGGCTTGTCGTCCAGGACGGCCGGGCGCGGCGTCGCCGTTTTCGTCAGCACATGCCCATCCCGCCGGACCGTCAGGACGACCGGCCTGCCGAGGCTGCCGTTGATCTGCGCGATCATCGCCTTGCCGTCCGTGACAGGCTTGCCGTTGATGGCGGTAATCACATCCCCCGCGTACAGGCCGATTCGCTGCCCTTCGCCGCCCGGCTCCACCATGTTAATGCGGGTCAGGACCTTGCCGGTCGGGATGCCGGTCGTGATGCCCATCAGACAGAACACCACATAGCCAAAAAGAAGGGACATGACGGGGCCGGCCAGGATCACCAGCGACCGCTGCCAGAGCGGCTTGCTGTAGAAGCCGTCCGGGGCGGAATAGGCCGCGTTCTCGCCCACGTTCTCGGCGACGAGTGGAATCTCGTGGGCGTCGGGGTCGTCGTTCTCTTTCCTCAGCACCCTGTCTTTAGCGGCGATCAGCGGCGCCTCGTCCGGCTCCATGCCGGCGATCTTGACGAAGCCGCCCAGCGGCAGCATCCGCACGTTGTATTCGGTGTCCCCCCGCTTGCCGATCCGAAACAGGCGTTTGCCGAAGCCGATGCTGAAGTCGTCCACGCGGATGCCGCATAGCCGGGCGACGATGAAGTGGCCCCACTCATGCGCGACGACCAGGATGCTCAGAATGATCAGCAGCGTCACGGTCTGCTGCACGTTTTGCCAAAACAACACCACGTCGAAAGCTCCTTCAGAGTAGCAGAGAGCGGTCTTCGAGCGAGAGCCGGTGCGCGGCCTCGCGCGCCCAGGCGCTGTCCTGCGTGACCCGCGCCAGGTCCGGCGTGTCGGTCACGCGATGCGCGTCCATCACACGCTCCGTCAAGGCTGTGATGGCCGGGAACGTGATCCGGCGGTCCAGGAAGAAGCCGACGGCGGCCTCGTTCGCGGCGTTCAGGACGGCGGGCAGTGTGCCGCCGACGTGGGCCGCGCGGCGGGCCAAGCCCAGGCTCGGGAAGCGGCCCTCGTCGGGCGCGGCGAAGGTCAAGGGGACCTGCTGCGCCAGGATGTCAAAGCGTTTGATGCCCAAGTCGGCCCGATTGGGGTAGAGCAGGGCGTACTCGATGGGGACGCGCATGTCCGGCAGGCCGAGCTGCGCCAGCGTCGAGCCGTCGCACAGCTCGACCAGCGAGTGGACGACGCTCTGCGGGTGGATGACGACGCACACGCGGTCAACGGGGACGTCGAACAGCCAGCGCGCCTCGATCATCTCCAGAGCTTTGTTCATCAGGGTCGCGCTGTCAATGGTGATCTTGCGGCCCATGTCGGGCCAGGTCGGGTGGTGCAGGGCCTCGTCCACGGTCGCCCGCGCCATCCGCTCCCCGGTCCACTCGCGGAACGGTCCGCCCGAAGCCGTCAGCCATAGCCGCTCGACCTGCTCCGGCTTCTGCCCTTGCAGACACTGGAAGATCGCCGAGTGCTCGCTGTCTATCGGCAGGATGCGTGCTCCGCTCCTGCGCGCCGCCGCCGTCACGATCTCGCCGGCCGCCACCAGCACTTCTTTGGTCGCCAGGGCGACATCCTTGCCCGCATCCAGCGCGGCCACGGTTGCTCCGAGGCCGACCGCGCCAGCGACCGAAACGACCACGAGGTTCGCCTCCGGCAGCGTCGCCAGCCGCACCAGATCGGCATCCACGCCCCATTCCAACTCGCTGACGCCGAACTCCCGCGCTTGTTCCCGCAGCAGAGCCTCGTTGCGGAAGGCGGACAGGCCGACGACATGGAGCCGGTCCGGCAGGCGGCGGACCACGTCCAGCGTTTGCGTCCCGATGCTGCCCGTCGCGCCGAGGATGACGATTCGTTTCACGCCCTCATCGCTCACGGCACGACCGCGCCGAACTTGCGGGTACGCCTCTGGTAGTCTTCCAGCGCGTCGGTAAAAAGAGCGGGCGTGAAATCCGGCCACAGCGTCGGCGTCACCCAAATCTCGGAGTAGGCGATGCCCCAGAGCAGGAAATTGGAGATACGCATCTCGCCCGCCGTGCGGATCAGCAGATCGGGGTCCGGCAGATCGGGAGCATACATATGGGCCGCCAGCATCCCTTCCGTGACCGCGGAGGGGTCCACCTCGCCGCGCCGGACGGCTTCGGCGACCCGGCGGGCGGCGTCGGCGATCTCGGCCCGGCCCCCATAGTTGATCGCCAGGTTGAAGGTCAGGCCGCCGAACCCCGCCGTGCGCTCGACGGCGCTGGCGAATGTCTCGCGCAGCGAGTCCGGCAGGTCCTGTAAACGCCCTGACACATGGATGCGGACGTGGTTCTGCACCAGGTCTTCGACTTCGGCCTGCATAGCGGCTTGCATGAGATGCATCAGGCCGCCGACCTCGGACTGGGGCCGCCGCCAGTTTTCGGTGGAGAAGCCGAAGACCGTCAGATGTTTTATCCCCAGCTCATCGGCGGCGGAGACGATCTCTTTGAGGGCGCGGTAGCCCTGCCAGTGCCCGAAGAGCCGGTCCTGCCCCCGAGCGTTTGCCCAGCGCCCATTGCCGTCCATAATGATGGCGACGTGCGCGGGCAGGCGGGCCGGGTCGAGGCGCGCCTTCAAAGCTTCGATCCCAAAGCCGCTGGCAGGACAGGGGGCCGGCTCTGACAAGAGACTGTTCATCAGATGACTGCCCCGTCAGACTTCAAGCAGCTCGGCTTCTTTGGCTTTGGTGATCCGATCAATCTCGACGATGTACCGGTCCGTCAGCTTTTGCAGGCCGTCCTGGGCGCGCTTCACGTCATCCTCGGACGCTTCCGCCTTCTTGATCATCGCCTTGCCCTGGTCGTTGGCATTCTGGCGAATCTTGCGGATGGAAACTTTGCCTTCCTCGGCCTTGCGGCCCAGCACCTTGACGAACTCCTTGCGCCGCTCCTCGGTCAGCGGCGGGATGGTCAGCCGGATCGCCGCCCCATCGCTCACCGGGTTGATGTTGATGTCGGAGTTCTTGATGACCTTCTCGATTGCGCCGACGAGGTTTCGCTCGTAAGGCGCGATGAGGAGCTGGCGGCTATCGGGGACGCTGATGTTGGCGACCTGGTTGAGCGGCGTCGGCGACCCGTAGTAGTCTACCAAAAGGCCGTCCAACAGGCTCGGGTTCGCCCGCCCGGTGCGGATGGTGGAAAAGTCATGCTGGGTGGCGTCCACCGTCTTCTGCATCTTCTGCTCGGCATCTTTGGCGAGATCGGCTAAACTCATGGCATATGCTCCTGAATCGAAAGTGTACTGTGATGCTAGGCTGTTTGAAGTTCGGACAGAGCGGAAGAAGTTTTCGCGAAAGGCTCCTTTGGGAATTTCAGAACACCAGCAAACTCTGTCCGACGCGCGTCGGCGAAAACCTTGTAAGGACCTGAGTCAGAGTCAATTGAGTAGATGACGACCGCGTCGCTTGAAAAAGCATCTAAGCCTTCTATCAGCTCCTTGAAGCCTTTGATGGGTTCTCCCATACTTTCGTTGCGCCTTGCGCGGAAACGAAATATATCTTTTACCTCGCGCAAGGCAACGGGACCAGACGCAGTGAAAATCAAGCCGTCAGGGCAGTCTTGCAACAATTGTTTGAGGAAAGGCTTGTGACTGTTTTTCTTGAGCAAATCCGCCAAGTCCACTTTGTTTTCCATGTCAAAAAACCTCGATTACCAGTGCATCAGTGACTAACTCCCGCACCAAAACTTCACCCTCAAAATAGGCGTCAGGTGACGTTACTATGTCTGCGGGATCGAAGTCCTTTTGCAAGATTACACCCCTACCGCCCAAGTCTATATCAAGGGCCTTCTCTTTAGCGATTTGCAGTTCTGTCGTCCATGATGTAAAGTCACTGTTGGTATTTCCGTCGTTGTGGTCGGCGGGTGTTGCTGGGCCGCCTCTCGGTCTTGCAATGCCCTTGACAGCCTCCTGATAATAAAGGTTATCCTTTGCCACTCCGCGATAGCATCTGACCACTGTTGCATCCATGCCTTTTCAACTGTTTACGCATCTTTGGCGACGAGCGTTCCAATCCGGGCGCCTTCGGCGACGCGCTGGATGTTGCCGGGGACGTTGATGTCGAAGACGACGATGGGCAGGTTGTTCTCCATGCAGAAGGCCATCGCGGTCAGGTCCATGACCTGCAAACGGCGGTCAATGGCGTCGGCGTAGGCGATGCGGTCGAACTTGACGGCGTCCGGGTGCC
Source organism: uncultured Armatimonadales bacterium (assembly GCA_964247915.1). Lineage (GTDB taxonomy): Bacteria > Armatimonadota > Armatimonadia > Armatimonadales > Capsulimonadaceae > JANXMY01. The sequence continues at coordinate 11,829 of CAXTWM010000142.1, forward strand.
GGCGGGGGTCCTTGTCGTAGACGCCGTCCGTGCCGTTCTTCGCCATCAGGATGGCCTCGGCGCG
>CAXTWM010000143.1:0-11802 GCA_964247915.1 uncultured Armatimonadales bacterium
ACCCCCGCGGCACATACGCGCCCCGTGGGTGTCAAGCCAGGTGTTGGTGGTGGGGGGGGGGGGCCGGAGCCGGCGCCGGGCGGCGCAGGGCGGCGGCCAGCCGTGCGGGGTCCAGTTGGCTGTGGTGCTGGCACGGCAGCAGCTCCAGGACATGTTCCGCCGCCCGCAGGTAGGTTTCCGGGGTGTAGGGCGCTGCCGGGGCGGGTTTGGACACCGCACCCCGGCGTAAGGCCTTTTGCCCAGGCTTTGTCCCTTCCTGCGGAACCGCGGACGAGCAGACCATCTCTCGCATCCCCGCCGGACGTAGCGGCGGTCCTTTCCTTCTGTCGAAGCCGAAGCATTGGATGTTCTAGCCGGAGGTATGACGTTCCGGGCCGGTTTCGGCCAGGATCGCGCGCACCTCGGGGATCTGCTGCACATGGAACCACACGGCGGCCCGGCCGAGGTAGACGATGGTCGCCCGGTCCTCCGGGCTTAGGTCGCCGCTGGAGACCAGGAGCGCATAGCGCGGCAGCGCCCCGTCAGGAGGCGCGTCGTCATCACCGATGACGAACTTGGCATCTGACGGGAGGTGGTGCATGACCGGGAAGGGGACTCCCTCCCACCTCACTTCATCCGTGGCCCACTCGAAGGCGAAGGTTCCGACGAACTCTCCGAAACGCAGGTGAACGGCGTCGGGCAGCACAGGCATTGTTCTGTTCCTCCTTCCGGGTCGTCCTGTCAGGGTCTCGCGACGAGACAATCGCGGGAACGTCCCGAACAGAAGTATCCACGGGTCTGTTCGATCGGCGCGGTTGAACGCGGTCCGATGCCAACGCTGGTCATAATGAACGGCCCACAATGGACAGTCAGAATGAACAGCAGGGCGGTTCCCTGTCTCCGGCACAGCCGCGAGGTCCGAAGACAGGGCTTGGCCGCCGACGTCACGCGGCGTGCTGCAAGTCGTGGGAAGGCTCCCGCTGAGGCAGGAAGCCCTTGTCCCCCCGGCCGCGTACCGCTTCCACCACAAACCCGCTCTCCTCGTCGGGGTTGTGCAGCACGAACCGGAACAGCTCGCCCGCCACGTCCTGGTACAGATAGGTCCCGTCCACGGACACGGAGTTCCACCATTCGGTGGCGTTCGACCAGCCCGTCAGCTCGGCGAAGCTGTACTCCTGTTGGTCCTTGAACCGGGGCGGCTCCGAAATTATTCGGACCAGGCGCAGAGCGAAGTAGACCAGCCCCGTTCCCAGCGCCGCGAGGGGCAGGGTCAGCGCTAGGGTCGTCGCTAGCATGAGCAGCAGCCCCAGCGGCACCCAGAGCGCCAGCAGCCAGGGGTGCAGGGCGGTGGACTGCGCGATGCCCATGGCAAGGCCGCCCGGCCCCAGCCACCACGGCAGCGCCAGCCAGAAGGCCACCAGCGCCGCCAGGACGGTGCTCCGCGCCCTGTCGCGGGCGGGCGTCAGCGGCGAAGAGAAGAACCCGGCCAGCTTGTAGGGCAGGTGGGAGAGCCGTGTTTGGGGCGTGGCGGGCGACCGGAAGGCCAGGGTGCGCTTGTAGTCCAGCGCGGACAGCAGCTTGCCCTGCATTTCCACCACGTCCTCGAAGCAGCGCTCGAAATGGCCGGTGTGGTGGTTCAGCAGCAGGCGCGGCCTGGTCAGGCGGTCGGCGCCCTTCTCGACGTGGCCGATCAGGCTGCACCAGTCGTTCGGGGCCAGGTCGTGCCCGACCCCTTGCAGGCGGACCGACCAGCCTTCGCCGGTGTCGATGTCCAGGAGCTGGGCGTGGGTGTCCTGCGGGACGTGCTTGCGCTCGAACAGCAGTTCCGACTTGTGGGGCGGCCGGGGGATCGGCTCCCCGGCCATGAACTTGCAGCGCAGCCACACCAGCTCGTGCGTGGGCGGCATGTGCTCCTCGGCAAAGCGCCGGATGTGTTCCGGCATCGCGGTAGGCATCGTGTTTCCTTCCTTTCGTTGAGTCTTGATTAGCGCCTTTTGGCGCTGCGGTAGGGGTCGGGGTCGTACAGGCCGGCGAACTCCGGGTCCGTCTCCTGGTTGAAATAGCTCATCTTCCTGGCGCGGACCGGCAGCATACGGTCATACAGCAGCAGCAGCTCGTCGCCGGGCAGCCGGGCCACCTCGTCGGGCGTCAGCACGGGCCGGGAGACCACGCCCACCGTGCCGGCCGCCCCGGCGCTGAGGGGCTGGATGCTCTCGTTCAGCACCTCGACCGTGCCGTTGCCCATCAGCTTGGAAACGTACTCTGCCGTGTCCAGGTCGTTGACCGAAAAGACCTGGCGCAAGCCGCTGTTGGCGACGAAGGTGGGCCAGCGCTGCGCGTAGATGCCTTTGAGCTGCGATAAATCCTGGAACAGCAGCCAGAGCTTCAGATGGAACCCGCGCATCAGCGCCACGCCGTCCTCGATGATCTCCAGCCGGTCGAGCGACGCGGCCTCGTCCAGAATGAACAGAACGGGGTGTTCCGGCTCGCGCGAGTCGTACACGCTGTTGAGGATTTGGGACAGCATCAGCCGCAGGAAGCGGCCGTAGGTGCTGAGGCGGGTTGCCGGCAGCGTCAGGTACACCGTCGTCGGGCGGTCCTTGATGGCGCGGAAATCCACGTCCGAGGGTTCGAGCGCCGCCGCGATCAGCGGACTCATCAGGAAGTTCAGCGAGCGCAGCAGGGACGACCAGATGCTCGTGCCGCCCTCCCCCTGGAAGCCCGCCACCTGGTTGGCGAGCTGGGCCAGCAGCCCGCCGAAGGCCCCCGAATCCTCGCACTGGTCGAGGACCAGGGTTTTGAACCGCTCCGGGCTTTTGTAGGCGTAGCCGACGACGGTTTTGAGGGTCCAGTATTCCTCGTCGAGCGCGGCCAGGACGTAGAGGATGATCAGCTCCAGGATGACCCGCGCCGAATCGCTGAAGTAGCGGTTGCGCCCTTCCTCGCCGATGACCAGGCTGGCCGAGATCAGGCGGATCTCGTCCAGCAGCAGCGGGGAGTCCACGTCGAGGGTGGACAGGGGGTTGAACGAGCGCCGGATTTTGTCCAGCGCCTCCCCCTGGACGGCCCCGAACGGGTCGAGCAGGATCACGTTCTGCCCGCGCGCCATGCGGAGCCGGGCGGTCATGGCGGCCAGGCTTCCCTTGGGGTCGAGGCAGACGACCGACCCCGGATACCAGAGCAGGTTGGGGACGGCCAGGGCGGTGCTCTTGCCCGCGCCCGAGGGGGCCAGCGTCAGGATGTGGCCGTCGCCGCCGTAGCGGATCAGGCGGCCGTCGGGAGCGCGGCCGGCGAGGATCGGCAGGGCCGGGGAGTGGAGGCCCGCCGCCGCGATCTCGTCGGGGGTGAGCAGGCGCGACGTGCCGTAGGCGCGGGCGGTGTTCTCGGCGGCACGGGCTTTGAGCTGGTTGGCCTTCTTGAAGCCGTCGGCGGTGACGTCGACGTTCGGCAGTGCCATCGCTTGTATCTCCTTTCATCCCGCCCCTCCACCGGAATGGACCACCGAAAGGAGAGGGCTGAAACTTCGCTCAGGCTCCTTCCGGTTCTGCCCCGGCTTTGGCAAAGAGGGCGGTGAGTTTCGCGTTCTGCCAGCAGGCCAGCAGAGGATCGGTTTCGCTTTGTATGGCAAAAATTACCTTTAGGGCTTCACGTTCCTCTGCCTCCATGGACTTTCTCTGTTGGCCTTGAACACGGGGGTACAGCACGATTGCTGACAGTCTTATTTTATCCGATAGCTTGCGCGAGTTGTGCTGGGTTTGGGGAGTGATTGCACGAAGTACGGGACGTATTTTGCGCGAAATTCAGAGTGAATTCCTGGGGCATTTGACAGCATCACCGGGGGCGTGCATAGTCGGAGGATGACGGCGGATGCGAAGGATTGCAAGGAGGCGATGGGGTGGTATTTGGAGCACTGCCGGGAGACCGGCGAGCGGCCGACGACGACCGGCTACCGCAAGTGGTACAAGGACGTGCCGGGCGCACCTTCGCTCCGGCCGATCTACAAATACCTAGGGAACTGGCCTAAAGCGGTTCGGATGTCTGGTCCTCGTCCGGGCTGACAGTCTTTCCGCCGGGGCCTTTCCGGGGGCGGGCCGGCGTTTTCCGCTTCCAGAGCGTTTCCATCTGCGCGGCGTCTTTGAGCGTGTCATAAAACCGCTTCGTCATTTCGATTTTTCCGGGCCGCCAGCGGAACTCTCCATCGTGCTTGTAGAGCCTCTTTGCGACGTTACTGACGGTCGAGGGGGCGATTCCCAGCAGATCGGCCACATCTTTCTGAGTGATCTTTCCGCCGATCGAGAGCGGGCGCGGGTATTTTTCGGGAAGGTTTTCCCAGCCTGCCTCTTTTGGACGCCTCATCATGTGTCCGTACTTGCCTGTTACCAGCTCGTGCAGGTGCGTGACGATGCGGATGGTCTCGGGGACGCTCTCGACAGCGGTGCGTTTGTTGCGGCGCAACAGCTTGAAGCAGACCAGTTTGCCCATGTTGCGCGCCAGCTCGAAGGATTTCGTCTCCCAGAGGATCGCGGGCGGGGAGATCATCAGAGCCGTGGCAGCCTCCGTGCAGACCACCGTGGAAAGGGCGCGGTTTGTCTCGCCCCGTTGGTAGACCTCGGCATCAACGTCGCGCACGAACATCTCTACGTCTGCCAGAACCACCCCCGGTTCGTCAGAGCCGATTGTCAGGTTTAGCCCATAAAGCTCATGTTTAGCGGTGAACTTGCCGGACAGGATGACGTAGACCGGCAGTTCCTCCGTGTCGTCGCCAGCGTTGAAAACCACCTCGTCCGGCTCGAACGTGCGTATCCGTGCCTTGGCTCGGATGCGGTTCAGGGCCGGCTGTGACACCCCGTAAAAGATTCCGGTTTGCGGATCGTGGAGCGCGGGGTTGTCAAAGTCGGCTTTTGTTGCTTCCTTCAATTTCATGTTCATGTCCCTCGGCTTCATGTCTTCGATCGTCATGGTAGTTGCCCTGTCTGTTGCCCAGTTTCTTGCTGATGCTCTTGTTCCTGGCGTTGGTGAGCCATGTCGAACAAGGCGCGGTCGCGGTCGGCAACGACCCCCTCATCGAGCCACTGCGTCAGGCAGGCCCGAAACTCCTCCTCCTTCTCGGCTTTGGCGGCTATCACGGCCCCGATGACGATCAGCCTGCGGGTGCGGTCCTTGCGGTTGAGGGCGGTCTTTCGTGCCTGCAATTGTTTGAGGCGGTTGCGGTCCTGTCTGAGCTTTTCCGCCGCGTCCGCAATCCGCTTTTCGATGTCGGCGGTCGTCTGTTGGGGCATGGAACACCTCACCCGTATGCATTTCTGCCGTTGTGGGACACCTCTGTTGGCTCCGAGCCGAGGAAACTGCCCGATTTGTGATGGTCTTATTCTATCCGATAGCTTCGATAAATAGTGCTGGACTCAGGGGTGACTTGCGCGAAATACGGTGTGTATTTTTCTAAAGTTGGGGTGAATTGCTGAGGCTTTTGACAACAGCATCAAGGGGATGCGTAGTCAGAGGATGACCGCAGATGCGACAGATTGTAAACAGGCCGTGGGTCGACATGTGGAGGAGTGCCAGGAAACCGGTGCTCGTCCGACGAGTGCTGGCTATAACAGGCGGTACAAGGAGCAGTTGAAGGGGTATTCCGAACCATCCCTGACGCCGATCCGCAAGTATTGGGCAGTCGCCCCTTCTTACTTTTGTTATAGAGCCAGGTTGGAAAGGGCGCGATCATGTTTTCCCAGATTATACACCGCGAATTGCTAGAATTTAACGTAGCCACGGCAAAAGTCTTCCGGCGTAATGCTGCAAAAAGAGCGCCGCAGAAGGTAGTCTACGCACAGGCCACAAACCCGAAGGGCGCACTTAAACCAAACTTCGTTTGGGTGCTGGATGGAAGTCTGGGGATTAGGCAAGAGCGGCGCAGAGCAGGGGTAACGAAGCAGGAAAAACAAGGGCGGCGCAAGTCCCTCCACGGCGACAATAAGATAGGGAAAAAGGCGATGGCGGATTACCGTCTCAGCGTAAACATCATATCCCGAGGGAAGGGCCAGAGCGTGGTCGCCTGTGCGGCGTACCGGGCTGGCGCGGAGCTGACGGACGAGCGCTACGGCAACCAGCAGGACTACACCAAGCGGCGCGGCGTCCTGCACACCGAGATCGTGCTGCCGTCCAATGCCCCCGCTTTTGCCCACGACCGGGAGCAGCTCTGGAACCGGCTGGAAGACGCCGAACTCCACCCCCGCGCCCAGCTCGCCCGTGAAATCCAGCTCAGTCTCCCGCACGAGCTGACAGGGGACCAGCGGCGCGGCCTGGTGATGGAGTTCGCGCGGTACATGGCCGATCAGTACGGCTTCGCCCTGGACACGGCCATTCACGCGCCCAGCCACGCCCCCGGCGCCGACGGGCGCAACTTCCACGCGCACATCCTGTTCCCGACGCGCCGCTTCGACGGGGCCAGTCCGAGCGGGTTCAGCCGGCAGAAGGACCGCCGCTTCAACGACGTGTCCATGAAGCGCGAGGGCAGGGGCAATGAGATCGAGCATCTGCGCGAGGTCTGGGAGGACATCCAGAACCGGGAACTGGAACGGCTCGACATCCGGGACGCGGAGGGCAACCCCGTCCGGGTGGACCGGCGCAGCTACGAGCGTCAGGGCGTGGACCGGGAGCCGGCGATCCACGAGGGCGTCGAGGCGACGGGATTGAAGCGGCGCGGTGAGTTCTCCGAGCGCGTGGCCTTCAACCTGGGGGCGGCTGAGTTCAACCTGCAAATCGCGGACCGCAACCGGCAGATCGATGAGATGACCGAGCGGGTCGCGGGGCATTTCGTGGACATCTGCCGGGACGTGCAGCGGCTGGGGCGCTCCCCGGCGCGGGACAACCTGCGCTGGCAGTACCGGAACGAGCCGTGGACTTTGGCCCTGTACGGCGACACGTCGGGCCTGGAGCGCGACGGGGCAAAGCTGCTGGACAAGCACGTCGTCCGGCCGGCGGCGCAGATCGCGGACGCTACGTTCAAGATGAGCGAGGGGACCCTGGACGTGGGCGGCATGGCTCTGGACACCGCAGGGCGGATAGCAGGTGCTTTGGGTGAGGGCCTTGCGAACGGGTTGGTGTCAATTCTGGAAGTGTTCACGGGGACGGGGGCCAAGCCTGCACCGCCGCCGCAGCGCCGGGAGGCGGCTCGGGAGATCAGCCGGGTACTGGACGGCTTGGAGCTGATGGCGGAGCGGAAACGGCAGGTCGGGCGCGAGAGCGACCAGCAGTTCGACGACGAGGCCGCACTGAAACGGCGCAAGAGCTACGGGATGCAGTTTTGATACGATACAGTTGTGATTTCAGGGGCGTTCCAGGACGTTTGAGCTATTTTCAGTGTTGCCTCAGTGTTGCCAAGGTCGGCCCGTTCACCGCGCTTGCTCTTTGGGGGCAGCCAGACGAACGGGCTTTTTGATGTTCCGATTATTTTCTCCGGCTTATTATTTCTGGTTCCTGAGCGTCTGCACGGCCTGTTCAAACGCCCTAATCAGGAAGGTTATGGCGACGATTATGAGGAGAAACATTTCCATTGTCGTTTAGCCTTTCGCGCTAGCTTTCCAGCTAGATGTTCGACCGAGGGGGACCGACCTCTTGCGGAAGTCTGTTCCCCTTGTGCTGTGGGATTGGGTCGCCGGCAAAACCTGGCGGCATGGCCTTTTGCATGGCGGCTCATCTGTTTTCATTCTACGGCATGTCTTTGTGCCGCGCCCCGTCTCTAAAGACGGCAGAAGCGGCGTCAGATTTTAATGCCCCGGAGATTCATTTCACTGCCCCGAAACCTGACGCAAGCGGAGTGGCTGGATTGCGAAGGGCACGCTTAAAGCAAAAACCATCTTCGGGCTTGAACGCCGCCGCCACGAGAACATATCAGGAACATGCCCCTGACGTTTCGGTCCTGACATGGCGCAGTTCCGCCTTTCCGTCGCCCTCGCCACCCGCAGCGCCGGCCGCAGCGTCGTCGCCATGGCCGCCTACCGGGCGGGCAGCCGCCTCCGGGATGACCGGCAGGGCCGGGTGCATGACTACACCCGGCGGCGCGGCGTGGCGTATGCCGGAATCGTCCTGCCGGACAACGCGCCTGCCTGGGCCGGCGACCGGGAGCAGCTTTGGAACCGGGTGGAGGAGCGGGAGGGGCGAGGCGACGCCCAGCTTGCCAGGGAGGTGCAACTGTCGCTGCCGCACGAGCTGGACGGGGAGCAGCGCCGCGACCTGGCTTTGGCGTTCGCCCGACATCTTGCGGCCGAGTACGGCTTTGCCGTGGACGTGGCGGTCCACGCGCCGAGCGCGCGCGGGGACGACCGGAACCACCACGCGCACCTGCTCCTGACGAGCCGCGCGTTTGATGCGGGCCACGGCAGCGGGTGGGCCAAGACGAAGGACCGGCGCTTGGACGCCATCGCCATGCGGCGGGCCGGGAGGCGGAACGCTGTGGAGGGCCTGCGGGCGGCGTGGGAGACGATGCAGAACGACGCGCTGGAGCGGGCCGGGATTCGGGACGGGAGTGGCGAGCCGGTCCGCGTGGACCGCCGCTCCTATGAGCGGCAAGGCTTGGGCATCGGGCCAGCCCGGCACGACGGCAACGACGACACCCGGCCGCGCAAGGCGCAGGGGGGCGCGCGGCAGGAACCGGCGTGGCAGGAATGGGCGCGGCAGACGGAGGACGGCCGCGAAGCCGTCACGGACGAACCCCGCGCCATCAAGCGGACGACTGTTGGGGGTGGAACCGAAGAGGAGATGGGCCGCAAGCTCCACACTTCCGGGACGGCACAGGGCATTCCAGACGGCTTGGAAGCCGGGCCGCGTGACTTCCTCGGAGGCGGGCGTGGGGGTCTGGGGCTGCACCGCTACCGGGCGGGCCGCAGCCGGCAACTGGCCGCGTTCCACGCCGAGCTGCCGCAGGACACCTTGAACACCGATCCCCAGCCGGACACCGATCCTCCGTCTGAGTTTGGTCCGAGACCGACGCGATCCTGGCGTTGGAGCGGACTGGACGCGCTGAACCGGGAACTGAGCGAACCCGCCGAAGAAGAACGTCAGAAAGAGCGCGACGGGGGCAGCGGCCGGCAGCTTCGGTTGCTGGACACCGATCCAAGACCCGGTGCCCCCGACGATCCATACTTGAACCCGGACTTGAACCCGGAGCCAGACCGCTACCTGTGGGGAGGATATAAACGCAGCCGGTGAAAAAGCGGGCGTAAATTGTATGTTAGGATGCTAAATCTGTAAATCTTCCGTGCTGTTGCAATCCGGGCAGATGAGGCCATCAGGCGTTTCGGCCCAACCGTCGCGCTCTACGGCATACGCCACCCAATGAGCGCGGTTCTTTGGATCATCACCAATCGTCGTGACTTCGGGGCAGCAGATGCAGCGTAGTTCTACCACCTTAGACGCATCATAGGGCGGGTATGGCGTTCTTTCCTCAAAGGGATCATCGGGCGGGTATTCCATTCCGCATTGTAGCACAATTGCTATTATGGAAACTGTTTCAAGCACCGCCGACCAGAGGCTTCAACTGTGCCCCGGCACGTTCCCGCCCGTCCGCAGATAGTCCGCGAAGTAGTCCGGCAGACCCGCCGCCAGGAGATTTTTGCAAGCCAGTTCCACATCATAGGCAAGCCGTATCTGTTCCACGCCGACGCTATCGCCGTCGAGTGTCAGGACGCAGTAACCGGCGCGAGGGTCGGCATCTTTGGGACGGCCAACGCTACCCGTATTGACGAAATCCACCCCATTCAGGCCGCGATGGTAGGGAACGTGCGTATGCCCGAACACGATCACGTCCGCATGGGCGTCATGGTTGCCGCCAGGCGTGAACCTGCTCAAATAAGCATCGGAACGGGTCTCGAAAAGGTACTCGGTATTGGAAATCGGGGAGCCGTGGCAGAGCAGGACTTTCCAGCCCTCCACCTCTAGCGGGATGGTTTTCGGCAGCGTCCGCAGCCAGGCTTTGCTTTCGTCCGTGGTGTGTTCGAGAGTCCAGCTAAACGAAATGTCGCTCATCTGAATATCGAAGGGCTTGACGTAGTTGCAGCCGCAACTGTCTTTGCTGAAGCCGACGCCCTCATCATAGTTGCCGAGGATGGTAGGGCAGCCCATGCCCTGAATCACCGCCTGAACCTCGTTCGGTTGCGAGGCATAGCCGCCGAGATCGCCCAGGCAGTAAACGCCATCATAGCCGCCTTGCTTAATGTGTTCGGCTACGACTTCCATCGCCTTTAAATTGGCGTGAATGTCGGAGAAGATCGCTAACCGTGTTGCCATTGAAGGGTTCCTTATCAGTGTGCAGCTTCGGCCTGTTGCTCGATTTCGGCCAGGGCTTGATACAGATCGTTCGGCGCACCCTGCGCGTGTTGTTCACCGCCGCGCATGGCTTCATAGACACGAGCGGCCACGACCGCGCCCAGGGCCGGGCCGACGACGTAGACCCAATAACTCGACAGCGCGGCAGGACTGCCAAAGAGAGCAGGGCCGAGGGAGCGGGCCGGGTTCATGGAGGCGCCCGTAACAGCCCCGCCGATCATCACATCGAAAACGACCGTGAGGCCGATAGCCAGGCCAGGCACAGCCCCCGCGACCCGCTTATCAGTGGCGACCGCGATAATCACCAGCATCAGGAAGAAGGTTAGAACCGCCTCGACACCGACGGCGCGAGAGAGCGGGCCAGGGGCCGGAATATGAACGCCATGTCCCCGGCCAAAGAGCAGCGCGGCCCCGCCCGCCGCCGCGATCCCGCCTGCGAACTGCGCGGCCCAATAGGGCAGCACGAAGCGCCAGGGGAAGCGACCGGCGACGGCGAAGCCGAGGGAAACAGCCGGGTTGAAGTGTGCCGCCGAGATATGGCCGAGCGCGTAGATCATGGCGAGGACGACCAGGCCGGAGACCCACGCCGCCGCCGCCAGATCACCGGCAGCGCCGGGGAAATGCGCCGCGCCGGAGAGCGCGACCGGGGCAAAGACAATGCCGAACGTGCCGACGAACTCCGCAGCATAGCGCCGGATCATGGCGTCATTCATGGTTTCTGTTGTTCATGCCGACCCCTTGCCCGATCAGCAGCAGCCAGGGCCGCAGCCGCAGCCCGCCGCTTCGCCTGCCGCCATTGGCAGCGCGTTCGGCAGACATGATTCTTTCGCCAGGCAGTCGGTATGCTTTCCGGCCAGGTTGAGAACGACGGCGCGATCCGAGACCGTGAAGCTATCCACGGTGTATTGAGAAATGGCCGTGTCTTCGTATTCGATTTCCACGTCCAAATCTTCGTCAGGCAGAACGCCCCTTCCCCGCGCCAGGTTCAGCACCCCGGCCATTTTGCCCGCGTAAAGCCGGTGATCGGTGTCATCGCCCAGCCATACTTGCAACTGGCAGCTTTCGACCGTGTGCAGCTTGCCGCCGCAGTCTATGAACTTCTTGGTGACATGGCCGACCTCGGTGATGTGAAACGAGGCCGGTACGACGTTCTCACCCGGCAAGACCAGGTGAAAGGGCTTTTCAGGATGAGATTCGAGCAGGGTAGCAAATTGGCTGATTTTCATGGTTTCTGTCTTTCTAGTTGTCGCAGCAATCGCCGCTTGTGAGGGGAGGAATGACGCCGCCCAGGTACGAGGCCAGGGACGCGACCGCTTCACGGTTCACACCGCAAATCATGTTCTTGCCGTGCCGTTCCGTCGTGATGAGACCGGCCAGGCGCAGTTCTTTCAGGTGAAAAGAGATGGTGGAGGTTATGCGATCCGCGCCCGTCACATGGCAGCAAACCTCCCCGACCGTAGGCCCCAGGACGGGCCGCACGTCGCCGTTATCTTCGACGGCCAC